>JBDIVW010000012.1:0-126126 GCA_039794185.1 Candidatus Inralta sp.
GCGAGCGTGCAGACGCGCTCGACCCGTTCCGCCACGGTCAACACCTCTTCGATGCGGTCGGCGAGCGTGCAGACGCGCTCGACCCGTTCCGCCACGGTCAACACCTCTTCGATGCGGTCGGCGAGCGTGCAGACGCGCTCGACCCGTTCCGCCACGGTCAACACCTCTTCGATGCGGTCGGCGAGCGAGAGTGTGATGCCGATCTCGCGAATGAGGACATTGTCTTCGACGCGGTAGCCCAATACGACGGCTTGGCCAGCGCTAGCTCCCTCGGCGGCCGCCATCGTGGCACCGATGGCGGGACCGGCCGCCGCCGCCGCCGCGATCGCTTCGGCTTCGGCGATGGCGGCGGCCACGGCCTCGGTCTCCGACTGCCCGCCCGCCGCACCCTCCGCGCCCGCCACCTGTGCGCCGGATCCGGAGGCCGCGCCGGTCCCTGCTCCACTACCCTCCGTCTGCGCGATGGCCGCACCGGACCCCTGCACCTCGCTTGATCCAGCCGATTCGGCATCGGAGCCGGTCGCCGCCGCATCCGCTCCCTGCCCCGACGCGACGGCTTGGCCAGCCGATTGGCCGTCCGCTTGCGCGATCGCGCTGCCGTCCCCGGTGACCGTGGCCGCACCCTGTGCAGCAGACTCCGCTTGGGCCATCACTGCACCAGTGCCGCTGGCTTGGCCGGTCCCTGTGGCCTCACCGTCAGCCTGCGCAATCGCCGCGCCGGCGCCCTGCGCCTCGCTCGTGCCGGCTGCGGTCCCATCCGCGCCAGTGGGCCCGGCATTCTCTGCCTCCCCAGTCGCCCCCCCCTGCCCCGCGGCCGTTCCCTGCGCTGGGGCAATGGCTCCACCGACACCATTGGCCTGACTGATTCCCTCGCTATCACCAGCGCCGGTGCCGATTGCGCCGGCATCTCCAACTGCGTCGGACAGGCCAGCGCTCGCCCCGTCGCTGGATCTGACGACTGCCGCCTGCCCGCTCACGGCACCGACGCCGGCGGCGCTCCCCTCGGTCGGCTCAATAGCGGCACCAGCACCGGCGGCGGCACCCGTGCCGCTCGCATCGCCCTCGGCCGGCGCGAGACTGGCACCCGCTCCTGCCACCGCCGCCGCCCCACTCGCGCTGCCTTCTGTTACCGTCAGGCCGCTCTCGGCGGGATGGGTCGCAACGGTGCCAGCCACCCACTGATCATTCGCCGAAATCGTCCAGGAGCCCGGATCCTCGCTCGCGGCATTCAGCTCGCGTGCCGCGCTGGCGACACGGCAATGCGTGTGTCCGGCACCGCCACTGCCAGTATTGGCCCCGATAATAGTGCTCGTATAATTACTGGGATTGCCGGACGGCGGAGAGGTCTGGGTCCCTTCCCATCCACCGATCCACAACCATAAGTAGTCCTTCGCCCCACCGGTCGGCGAGAGCGACGGCGGATCCGGCGTCGTGCTCGATCCGGTGGTGGTCGCCGCTTCCGGCGCCCGCACGGTGGGATCAGTCGCTCCCGAGATGTTCCACGCCAGCGCGGCGAAGCGCCCGTTGCCGCTGCTCAGGGTGATCGTGCCGCCGCTCTCTGTCCCCGCCGCTTTTTTCCAGCCCATCGCCACCACGTCCGGGCCGGTCGAGGTATCGGAGACCTGAAACAGCTCAGTCCACCCCTCCGGCCAGGCAATCATGCCGCTCGTCGCGACACGAATGAGCACCAGCAGCGTGTTCCCGGCCGTGACGGTCCCACCAGGTAGATTCACCACGGGCGCGGTGGTCGCACTCGTCCCGTTTGTTCCCGCCGTGCTCACAATGGTCGGAAAGCTCATACCTACTGTTCCCTAACGAAGGCACCGCACGGTGCGTTTCTGCACCAGTTTCGTCGACCCGGCCGTACTCGTCTGTACGCGCGGACAATCCGCCGTGCTCGCGGTAATCACCACCTCGTCCGGCGTCGCCGCGCCGATCGACAGTCCGGCCGGTGGGGGCGGGAGTGGGGGCGGAGGCGGTGGTGGGGGCACGACGATGCTGCCAGCCTCCACCTGATTGCAGGCCGCTGAGCCGTGTACCTCGCTGTACCAGAGCCCCACCGTGCCATCGGCAGCGACGCCTTGCGCATCGGCGCAAATCCAGCGGTCGGTGGTCGGCTCGTTCGGCAACGCCGGCGCAAATTGGTACACGAATTGGCCGGCCGCCGCGTCCGCCAGGCCGAGATCAAACCAGTCGGGCTGCGCAAAATGGCGCAGCCGCAGACGATACTGCAGCCCCGGGGTCGGGTCCGGGGTCCAGGTGAGCGTCACCTGCTCCGGCGAGACGGCGGCGTCAGACGGCGCGGCAATTCCGGCGAGCAGCCCGACCAACAACATGGACAAAATCCGCATAGTGCCCTCCTAGTTGGACGCGCCCAACACCGTGAACGATTTCATGGTTTCAACGGCGCCGCCTTCGCGCACATATTTCACATCGTACTGCCCGGGCTGTGTCGGCACCCGGAGCAGCACCATGCCCACCGGCCCCGCCGCGACCGGCTTCGCCGTGATTGCCCGGGCGCTCTGCTTGGCAAAGATGCCGATCTGATCCTGCGTGCTGTGATCCGCCGGCGCTTTCCAGTCGACGACGAGCGTCTGACCGGGGAACACGCCGGCCTTAGAGAGCCGCAGTTGATAGCCCTCGGCACAGCGCGCCCAGCCCTCGTAGCCCAGATTGATCTGCCCGCTCGGGCAGTCGTCCGCGGCCCAGGCGTGCGTGGTCATGAGGGCGAGGATCACCATGAGGGTAAGCTGGTTACGCATGAGACCTCCTGCGACGTTGAAACCATGAGAGGGACGCGCTCGGGATGAACGGCTTCGCGAGCCGATCCTGTCGACGGCGTTCCCGCGCACGGAGCCGATAGCGGCGGCGGCAGACGCGGCAGTTGGCGAAGCGCCGGTCGTCGCCCTGGAGCACCGTCTGGCAGCGGGTGCAGCGGGAGGCGTCCTGGCGCGCTTGGCGGGCCCGTTCGTAGTCGCCCCGCTCGCGCTTGCATTGAAAACAGCGGTCCTCTTCATTCCGAAGCGAGATCCGGTGGCGGCCGCATACGCAGAAGGGGTTCCACTGCTCGGCACGTTTGATCCGAATCACCCAGAGACAGTCGTCGCAATGCACGTGCGCGCCGCGTTCGCCTCCGCACCGCGGACACCGCCCCGCGGCTCGATAGCGCGCCATCGTCACGGCGCTCACAGGAGATCCTCATCGGGGGTGAGTGAGAGCCCCGACAAGCCGAATCCGGCCGGCGGAGGTGGCGGCGGAGGTGGTGGCGGCGGCGGCGTGTCCGGGACGTAGCAGGCGACGTTGGACCATTGGATGGCATCACCGGGCTGGTTCTGGCCGGAGAACTGAATAAATGGTTCATTGTTGAAGATGCCGTTTTTCACGGAGGCGATCCGCCAGCAGTCGCCCGATTCCGACGGGGCGAGCGTGGCGGTGTATTGCTGGCTGTTGGCCGGAATGCTGGTAGCGACGTCGATCCAGTTCGGAGCCGACTGCGTGGTCCGTTTCTGCAGATGGAACCATTCCTCGTCGAAGGACACATCGTTCCAGGTCAGCACCCGCAGAGCGGGATTGCCGCCCGTGGCGGTGCTGGCGGGCAGCCGCGCCACCAGCGCGCTATAGGCCACGCTCGCGCTGAGCGACCACGTGTGCGTGATGGCCGTGGGCGCGCTGACGACGCGATCGACGCCGCTCCCGCATTGATGCGCCAGGCAGCCGGCCTGCTGCCAGCGCTCCGTCCACCCACCCGTCACGCTCACGGACGCGGTGCCCGCCAGATCCCACGCGGCGACGGCGACCACGAGGGCGTCCGAAAAACTACTCTCCGGGCTGGTGACCGCCACCGTCGTGCCCGCGCCGGCCGCATAGCCGATGTCGGTCACGGCCCCCGCGGCGACGCCGCTGAGTTCCAGCGCGCGCAGCGTGACCCAGCTTGTGGTGGGACAGGTGACGGCGACCGTGGCGGTGCCGCCTTGCGTGCCCAAGAGCGGCCAGACGTGGAGATAGGCGCGATTAGCGATCGTCCCGGACGGCTGGCTGCGGTACGTGAGGGGCGCGGCCGCACCGCTCAAGGCGAATGTGCAGCCGCCCAGATCGTTACCCCCGTTCTGCGTGCTGCTGCTCGCCGTGACGATCACCGTGTTGCCTTGCGTCAGCGCACTCGGAAATGCGCCCGAGGTGCCGGTGCCGCCGTCGATGTGGAGCACACTCGTCTGCTGCACGAGTGCCGGCGCGGCGAGAGCCACGCCCGGACAGAGGATCAGGCAGAGGCCTGCCAGCAGGGCGCGTCTCATCGCCAGGCCTCGCACGTGAGCGTCCCGGAGGCCGCGTCGACGGTCCCACCCGAGTGGTTCAGGATCACGACCGTCGCCGTGTCGGCGGCGCTGACGACACCGGTCACCTGCATCGCCGCCGTGATCGTGCTGTGCCCGCAGGTCACGCGATCCCCGACGGCCGCCCCCGTGACCGTGACCGTCGTCGTCGCCCGCTCCCAATCACCGAGGGACGGCGGGTCGTAGGTCGCGGCACCGGAAAACCGGAACGCATAGGCGGTGCCGATCGTCCCCGTCCCGATGTTCTGCGCGAACACGAGGCCCGCGTGCCCAGTGGTATTCTGCCAGTCCGTCGTCGCGGCGTTCTGCATGACGTTGGCGGAGACTGTCGAATTTGTGATGTTCGCCAGATTCGCCGCGTAGTTCACGGTGCGGCTCCCGCCCGACCGCGTGTCCCCGCCGTGATTGCCGACGAACGTGACGCGCGTGTTGTCCGGCGGCGAGCCCCCGGTCGTCGGCGCGGTCTGAAACAGGTACGCCGGGCGATTGTTGCCGCCCGTGCCGTGATCCCAACTCTGGTTGCCGGCGATCTGCACGTCCTGCACGGAGGCGAGCACGATGCCGTCCTCGGTGCAGCCGCGTGCGAGGTTGCCGGTGAACGACGATCGCACCAGGTCGAGGAAATAACACGCGTAGCCGTTCCCCTGGCTGATGTTCCCGGTGATCGTCCATTCCTCCACGCCGCCGACCGACGAAAAGAGCGAGTAATCCGGCAGGTAGACGATCATCCCCCACTCGCTGTTGGCGGCAATGAAATTGTTGGCGAGCGTGATGCGTTTCGCGATGCCCAGCTTGCCCGACGCCGTGCCCGTGAGCGGCCCATAGGCCCCGTAGATGCCGGACTTGGCGTTGTGGTTGAACACGCCCGAGATGACCATGCCGCGCTCACAGCCGGGGTACAGATTCAGCCCGTGCCCCGCATTCTGGTCGTACTGTCCGCCGACCATCTGGAGGTCATACGTAAAGCTGGCACAGTGCACGCCGTCGCCGGTCGTGCTGTTGTGCGCCCGCACGTTCAGCAGCGTGGGCCGGTTCACTTGTGGCAAGGACGACGTGGTGGGCCAGTAGCCGAGTTCCACGCCGTAGCTGTTGCTGCCGCAGTCCACATTCTGCAGGAGTGGATTCACGGCGTCGCCACCGATCCAGACACAGGCGAACAGGCCGCTGATCTGGAGGCCGCCCACGCGCGCGTTCGTCGCCCCGGCGATCAACACGCCGATGGTCTGCATCGACGCCACCGTCGGGACGCCGGTGATCCGGCCGCCGGCTACCTTCACGTTCGCGCCGGTGACCTTGAACCCCGCCAGCACCGCGTCCGTCGTGTGCACGTTGCTGGTGCCCGCGCCCGCGATATTTGCGATGTTGAGCGTCGCGGGCCCAAGCTGCACGACGACGTCCGACTTACTCAGGAGAATTTCATTGTTGCTCTTGAACGTCCCTCCACCACCGAAATCGATCTTGCCGCCGGCGGCCGGCAGGCTGTCGTGTGCGGCTTGGATCTCCGGCCCGTCGTCGGCTACGCCGTCGCCGAGCGCGCCCCACCAGGCCGGATAGACGGTGCCTGCTAACGAAAAGACGATCTTCCCAGTCCCGGCCAGCGCGAAAATCTGCCGATGACGGGCGCAGCGAAACTGTTCAGGCCGGACGGCTGTCACCGTGGCCCCGGTGGCGATGGAGAGTTTTCCGGAGCCGGTGCATTCGACCACCGTGTTGGCGTGCAGCGTGACATTGGCGCTGATCGGCTGATCGTTGCTCAGCCGAATGGTTTTCACGGCCGTGCCCACGTCGGTGACGGCTTCACTGAACCCGCCGGCGTAGGCCGAGGCGTCCACGAGATCGTTGATCAACCCGGTGCTCCCGCCGATCTCGGCGGCCAGCGCGTCCCAATAGGCCTTGGAGAAGGTCTGCGCGAGGCAGTACGTCTTGCCGCTGGTGTCGTGGTTGACGGCGCTGGTCCCCTCTTGCGCGCGCACGATCGTGAGCGTATCGGTCGTTTTCCCGGTGACACGCACGCGCTCGCGGTCTGGATCAAGATGCGGAGCCGTGTAGTCGGTGCAGTTCCACCAGACAACGTTGTACGCCGTTGAGGGCGTCGGGAATTTCGCGCCGCCGCCGGTCGTGAGCGTGATCGACGTGGCCGTGCTGTCGTAGCCCGCGCTGAGCGTCGCCATCGCATCGTTCTCGATCGGCGGGAGGGCGGCCTGAGCCGCCGTGCCAACCAGGAGCGCGAGTAGCACTGTGGGGAGTATACGTAGAATCAGCATATGGTCCTCATCTTGCATCAAGTCACCAGAACACAATCACGACGCCGCTCCGTCCCGGATGGCCGTTGCTCCCGCCGCCGCCGGTCGCTCCGCTCCCGAGTCCGGCGGTGCCGCCGTGGCCGCCCGCACGACCCGGCAGCGCGAGCGTGGCGGTACCCGTGCTGCCGGGCGCCCCCGCGAGCGCGGCCAACCTCACGACTTTGGAGTTGTTCGAGTACGACCCTATTCCTCCGAATCCTTTCGTGCCACCCAGGCCGCCCGTGACCGTCGTGGCGCCGAAACTGGTGTTGCCGCCGGCCCCACCGTCGGTGCCATCGCTCCCGTCGCCTCCGGCGCTGCCCGTCGTGCCCTCGGCGCCCCCGTTGCCGCCGCCACCCGCCGCCCCTCCCGCGCCGATCACGACCGACCACGTCGTGAGCGACGCAACGTTTATGTCGAAGAGCGTGATCGCGCCGTGGCCGCCAGGGCCCCCGGGCCCGCCAGCCGTCCCGTAGTCCGCCGTCGTCCCGTCGCCACCACCACCACCCCCACCGCCCCCCCCGCCACCAGTGGCGCCGATGATCACGACCGTGAATTTTTTGGTCTTCGCAACGAACGTGCCGGAGCTCGTGAAAATCTCAAATTTGGGGACGTGCCGGTTCAGGCCGTCGGCCACCATGTTCGTCACCGAGAGGATCGCGTCGGCCGAGGTGAGCGCGGTGCAGAGCTTGACGGAATTGTCCGGCGCGGTGCCGTCCGTGTTCGTGACGATGGACGCCCCGGTCACATTCAGCCCGGCGAAGTCGAGCTGCACGAACACGGAGTTGAGCGTGTTGGCGGCGAGAGCGATCGTATCGGCGCTCCAGGACACGTACCGCCCGGCGATCAGCGCCTTGCCGTCGCCCACGTTGAGCGTGAGGCCCGACCCCGCCGAACACAGGCCGTTGCCGTTTTCGATGATGTTGTTTTCCGCCATCAGCGCCGCGATCAGCGTGGCGATCTGGTCTTCCCCGCCGGTGCGGCCGCGGTTGGCCGCCCCGCCGTTGATGTCGTTCGCCGAGGGCCAGATGAATTCGGAGCTAAGGGCTTTCGTGGCCATTAAAAGGTCACCGTGCAGGCATAGGTGATGGTCTTCGCGTCGTTCTTCGCGATCGGAGCCACGACCGCGCGGTTGATCGCGATGTCGTTCGCGCCGCCTTTGGTGAGGCTCGTCACGAGGGCGACCTCCGCATAGGTGAAGCCGTTCCCCTGTTGCGTGCCCATGAAGAAGCGGAACGTGATCGAGCGCCCAGCGGGAATGGCACTGGTGATGGCGCCGCGAAAGCGCTCGTCGATCAGACCGGTTTGCGCGGCCACGGCCACTTGGTTGCTCTGGCCGGCGGCAAGACCGATGGCGAAGAGCGGTGTTTGCCCGCCCAGCTGCTTGGCCATGAGTGCCCCGCCGCCATCGAGGATGACATTGTTCGTGCGCTCGCGATGGAGGAGCCGTCCGCAGCGTGTGGGGCGTCCCGTGCGCGTGCGGCTTGCACGCACCTCCACGGTCCAGACGGCGGAGGGCCGTACCTCTTCACCGATGCGCAGCGTGTGGCGCGTCACGCGCCCACCTCGCATTCGCCCAGATAGTGCTGGTCGATGATCCAGACGGACTGCGCGGCGGTCAGCTCGACCGGCGCCGCCCAGCTCTCGGCCAGCGGCACGGTTTCGAGGATCTGCACCGGGATCTGAATGAACTCGTCGCCCAGGATCGGCTGGTTCCCCGCATCGAAGACGCGCTGCCAAAATTGCCGGTCGGTTCCCTTGAGCTCGCCGCTCGACGCCTTCACCGTGAAGCGCGGCTGGCCGAGCAAGAAGTCTTTCGCCTGCACGCCCACGATCAAATGGGGGCCGCTGATCCCGTCGAGCGGCAGCGCGATGTCTTGAAACTGGCCGATGGCGAGGCCGGGCTCCTCGGTCTCGTAGCTGATCTCGGCGTCGATGGAGCCGAAGCGTCGCATCAAGCCGAAGTTGCGCTCGGTGACGAGATCCTCGCCGTCGATCGACGTTTCGGTGATGACGGCTTCGTACAGGCCGGTGCCGCCCTCGACCGCTTGCCGCTCGAGGGTCTTCGCTTCGTCGCGCAGGAGCTGATTGATCTGATAGACGCCGCGATAGGTGATGGGCATGACCTCTCCGGCCGCCAGCACGGGCTGCGCGCTATCTTGCGAGACGACGCGGTCGTTCTTGTTCCAGTACCACTGTTTATTCGTGTCGATGGTGCGGACGCCCCAGCTTTGGGACACGCCCGCGCGCGTGGAGCTCGGCTGCTCGAAGATGGGAAATTGCAGCGTGTGGTTGCGCGTGGTGCCGTCGCCGCGCACCAGTTCCGTCTGCGGGCTCGTGACGGCCTTGCCGCCGCGGAAGTATTGGAGGTTCCGGTACTGGGCCCGCGTGCGGCCGATCACGATCTTCCGGACCTTCGCCGTGGTGGAGATGCCGAACGGCGCGGGAAGAAACATGCGCTCGAAGAAGTGGAGCTTCTTGTGGTCGTCGATGTCCCAATGCAGCCCGGTGCGCTCGGACAGATCGTCGAGAATTTTGCCGCAGGTCCAAAAGTCGTAGTTCGCCTGGGCGATGATCGGCCCATCGGCGATGCTGCCAGCTTCGATTCCGTCGGCGCCGAGCGTCTTCGTGATGAGGTCGCGGACGATGTCGCCGGCGAGCACCCCACGGTACACCTCGCCGTGCGTGCGGCGGTCGGCGATCGCGTTCCAATCCACGCAGGCTACGCGGATCGCGCGCCAGCTCGCATTGGCGAGGTTGAAATAGTTGACGCTCGTGCTTTCGATCGATCCGCCGAAGATCCGGTTGCCGCGCCAGTTGAGCACGACCTCCTGGCCGATGAGCGGGCGAAAGCCGTCCTGTGTGACGAGGTCGAAGTCCAGCGTGTCGCGCCCGTTCAGCGCCTCGCCGTACTGGTAGTTGCGGACGCGCAGGTATTTGGTGGCATTGACTTCCGCGCCGATGCGCAGTTCGAGGCCCTGCTCGGCAATGACCGCCTGCCCTTCTGCGGTGCTGCCGAAGGTCGCGACGCCGAACGGATCGTTCCCAACGGGCGGCATTAGCGGAACCCCATTCGATAGACGTGGCCGGGCAAGCGCGTGAAGGTCTTCCTCGCCAGCACGTCGCCGTCGAGCTCGAGCACGATCGTGGTTGGGCCGCCGGCGAGGCCGAGCTGTGCGGCGTGGCCGATGTATTCGGGATTTGACCGCGAGGCGTGTTCCCCGACGAGCGCCAGCGTCGGCCCGAAGACCGCGCCGCCCTCGGCGAAGGCGGGGACGGCCAGCCCGGCCGCCGCCGTGGCGATCGCGGTGCCCACCGCGGCTTGGATGGCGCCGAACGCCGCCGCGACGGCCGGCGTGCCGGCCGCGAGCACGGCGGCCGAGGCAGCGAGAAACGCCGCGCCCAGGGGCGCGCCCACGAGCGTGGCGACCAGCGACGCCCCGATGGCGGCAAGGGTGGCCGACGTCGCCGCGAGCACGGTCCCGAGGACGGTCACCGCGGCGTTGCCGACGGCGGCGATCCCCGCGAGCGTGCTGATGGTGCTCGCGGCCAGGACTTTATTCGTGGCGAGCACGATCCCGGCTCGCGCGGTTTCTCCGGCGGTCGTGGCGACCGTCTTGGCGGTCTCCATCGCCTGATGCGCTGTGGTCTGCGTGGCCAGGGTGATCAGCGCTTGCGTGGTGAGCTGAATGCCGAGCGCGATGAGTTGCCCGAGCACTTGGATGCCGATCTGTTTGACGACCTCGCCCCAGTGCACCGTCTCGTCGGTCATGCGGGCGATGCTGGCGCCGACGGTCTGCGCGAGATTCCCCCACGTGTTGTTCGCCAAGGTCACAAACTGGTTGATGGCGCCCTGCCAGGTGAGGGCGCCGCCTTCGAGGATGCGGGCCGTCGTGACGACGGTGTTGCGCACGCTCGAGGTGGTGTTCGCGTCGAGGGCGCGGAACTGCCGGTCGATGTCCTCGACCATGTCGGGAATGACGGACCGGCCGACGAGATGGTCGGCGAGCCATTCGAACGGTTTGGCGAACGACTGGGCGACGGATTGCAGCCGGCCAGCGATCGCCTCCGCCTTGTCGATGAGCCAGGTCTTGATCCCGGTGTAGATGGCCTCGGCCGTGCCGACGATGGCCGTCTTGACGCTCGTCCAGATGGCCACGCCCGTGTCCTTGATTTTTTGCCAGTTGAGCAGGATCAGCGTGACGCCGGCGACGATGCCGGCGATGATGGCCCCGGCGGCGAGCATGGGCGCGGTCACGGCCGCGAGTGCAGTCATGAAGGCCCCGACGGCCACCAGGATCGGCCCGCCCGCGGCGAACACGGTGGTGAACACGACGAGGACCTGCTTGGTGCCGGCATCGAGCGACTTGAACCAATCGAGGAAGGAGCTGGCGAAGTCTCCCACGACGGCGATGGCCTCCTTGAGCTGCAACGCCTCGATAATCTCCGCGCCGATTCCGGTCATGATGAACCCGACCGTGTCCTGGAGATTCGACAAGAGCCCAACCACGGTTTTGGATTGCGCCTCCATGAGGCCGCCGAAGCGCGTGGCCATGTCCGCTTGCAAGGCGGCGATGGCCGTCTGCGCGTCGATAGCCCCTTTTTTGGCTTGCTCCATCGCCTCCGGCACAGTGACGCCGATCGCGGTCGCGACGGCTTGCCAGGCCGGGATGCCCGCCTCGGCGAGCTGCTTCATCTCTTCCGCGCTCACTTTGCCTTTGGCCTGCATCTGGCCGAGGGCCAGGACGATGCGATCGAAGAGCGCGGCATTGCCGCCCAGGCCGGCCACGGCGTTGCCGACATTCGTGAGCGTGGGAATGATCTGTTGCGCCTCGAACCCGAGCGCGAGCATCTTCTTCGCGGCTTGCGTCAGGTCGGTGAACTCGAAGGGCGTCGTCGCGGCGAACTGTTGCAGCTCCTTGAGAAACGCCCCGGCCCGCTCGGCACTCCCCAGCATCGTCGTGAAGGCGATCTCGGTTTGCTCCATTTGGCTCGCGAGCCCAACCATTTGCTTGCCGAGCCCGATAATCGGGAGGGTGACCGCGTCCGTGAACGCCTTGCCGCCCGCAATGAGGGCGCCGCCGCGCAAGAGCGTGCCAATCTTCGCCGTCTCCTCCTGCACGCCCTTGAGCGCGTTCGACGCCTCCTTGGCCGGGCCGGCGACGGCGCGGCCAAGCTGATTGAGCTGGCCCCGCATCTCGTCAAACTTCCTTTGGAAGTCCGAGATGTCGGCGGAGACTTTGGCTTCGAGGTTTTCGAGTCCCATGGTCTAGTTCTGCGCGCGGCGGTGTCGGGCCGCCTTGCCCTGCCAAGCAGCGAGTTGGTTCATCATGGCCGCGTACCGCTCCATCGCGCGTTCGTGCTCGGTCTTCGGCATGAAGTCGTCAATCGTCCTGTCGATGCCATTGCTCTGCGCGAGGACGCTCGCGACCAGGGCCGCGCGCTGGTCCGCGGCCCGCACCGTCTGCCGGTGCTGTTCGGCCAGGGCCGCGAACTCGGCGAACGTGAGCCCGGCCAGGTCAGCATCGGTGAGCCTCAGCGCGTACCGCCCGACGGCCCACACCTGCAGCCAGTCGAGCGCGTCGACCTCGGGCGGCGGCAGCGGCATCGCCGCCACCGCCGTCAGGCCAAAGGGGCGCCATCCGAGGCCTCCTGCCCGGGCGTCTCGGTCGGCGCGCCCGTCTTGTCGGGCTGGCCGACGCCGATATGCAGCTCGATCGCGCGGTTCACCACCTCAGCCCAGTCGCGGATCGGGATCTTGGCCACGAGATCGAGCGTCTTCTGGAGCGTGAGCGTCTGGTCCTCGTGCCGGAGCCCGGCCCACAGGATGATCAGCAGCTCCATCGCGCCGAGATCGCCGCCGGCGAACACCTGGAACAGATTGACGCGTTTCTCGCCGCGCTGCTTGGCCAGTTGATCTTCGACGGCTTTCAATGCCGGGAGCGTCAGGAGGATGGAGCGCGGCTTGTCGAGGTCGATCGGGATCGGGTCAATCACACGCATCGTCGAGTCTCCTTGGGTCGTCTGGCCGCCCGTCATGGAAGGCGCAGCAAGAGCCCCTTCAGCCCGGAAGCCGAGCAGTCGAGAAAAATCTGCCCGCCGCCCTGATCCCAGCCGACGAGGCTGCCGTACCAGAACGACATGAACTCCCCGGCGCCGAGGGAATAGGTCGTGATGTCGGCTTTGCGCTTCGCCTGGTCGAACGCGCTCGTCAGCGTCACGGTGATGGCGCCGGCGGTCGGATTCTGAATTACCAACAGCTCGCGGCCCGTGCCGACGAAGACGTTCCCGTTCGTGTTGTCCAGGTCGAACGTCGCCACATCGAGATCGTTCGCCGAGACGGGGCCGGGGTAGGGGCCCTTCGGCGTGACGATGCTGGCGGTGACGGCCGTGCGGACGGCCAGCGCGTCCTCCACGCCCACCACCGTGAGCGTCAGGACCGCGAGGATCGCGAAGAGGCCACGGAGCATGCCGGTACAGGGTGTCATGGTCAGGTCTCCTTCGTTGATTTCAGTGGCATCGTTGCACGCCGGTCGGCGTCCGCCGTCAGCTCGTCGTGATGGTCACCGCGCCGGTCACTTTGATCTGCAGCTCGCGCTGCGTCAGCCCCTTGACGGGGGCCTTGAACCGGAAGCTCTCGATGTACCCGGAGAAGGCCACGGTGGCCTGCGGGATGGTCGGAAAGACCTCCTGGAAATTGACCAGCCGGCTGCTGTCGAAGTCGGCCTGGAGGCCCTGGTGCACCGGGTCCGCGGGATTCCAATTTACCGGGCACTTCACGCTCTCGCCGTCCTTCAAGCTGGGGATCCATTCCATGAACCCGCCGGAGACCACGGCGCTGGCGTGGTTGGTGCTCTCTTCGAAGGACACCTTGACGTCGGGGCCTTCGATGTCCCCGCAGCCGATGATTTCCTGGAACGTCTCCGGGCTTCCGCCGTCGCCCCGCTTCAATTTCGCCCCGAACGATCGAAACGCCACTGTGTTCGCCATGTCCGCCTCCTCCTCCCGTGAAAGAAACACAACCCGGTCTCAGCAGGGCCTGAACGCGCGTTTAGGCCTCGTTGAAGCCGGGCTGTGAGTGCCTCACCGACCCGGATGATCTGTTCGACCGACGACCGGGCGCCTAGATGGTCCCGACGTCCGCCCAGTAGCGAAACCGCACCGTCACCTCCCCATAGGCGAACGGCTTCGCGAGCAGCGTCGCCTCGTCGGTGATCACCGACGGCCGCGACACGTCCATGAGCCAGTCAGGGCCGTTGTGCCAGTGCTGTGTGATCGCCCGCACGACGTCTTGGCAGGACCGCAGCAGCGCCACGCGGCGGTTCTTCTCTTCCTGGATCCAGGCGATCTTGTCTTCGTGCACCCAGATCACGACGATCACCGTTTGCTCGAGCACGCCGCCGCCGTCCTGCGTGTCGTCCCCAACCGGCGCCGTGCCGCCTTCGATGACGCCGTAAAAGGGGAACGCCTTCACCTCATCGAACTGTTTCCAGTCCCGCCCGATCTCGCCGGGCGTGTACCACACGTCGTCTCCTGCCTTGAGCGCCGCCAGCTTGCCGGCGGCGAGACCGAGGAGCTGCTCCGCTCGCGACCGTTCGGGCATGGTCACCGTTTCGCTCCGTTCACGACGTCGAGCACGAGCTGCGTGAGATACGGCCGCACTTGCGGACGCACGTCTTCGACCGATGGACCGAGAAACGGCCGCGGCCGCAGGCCGGGATGCCGCACGGATTTCGCGAAGACCGGCTCCCCGTCGCGGCCCATGAACCGCAGCGCGCGCCGGTTGCGCGCGCGGATGGTGTACGGCCGCGTGCCCTGCTCCTGCCACTTGGCATAGATCGCCCGATAGCCCACGACGCCCGCCGCACCCGTGGGCGTCGCCTCGACCGTGAGGAAGGCCGAGCGCCGCAGGTGCCCGGTGCGGACCTTGAGCACCGGCCCGGAGACGCGCTCCTGCGAGCGGCGGAAAATATCCTGGAGAAGTTGCCGCACGCCCTCGACGAACGCGGGCTTGACACGCGCCGCCACGGCCGCGACCTGCTGCTGGAGCTTCCCGACGAACCCGATCTTGACCTGAATGTCCGCCACGCTAGAGCCTCCGGAGCCGGTACGGCTCGATGAGCTCGCGCACCGCCTCCAGGCGGCTGCGCTGATAGGTCGTGATCGAGCCGTCGGCGATCTGCTTCGCCTGCACGCCGAGCAGGGCCTTGTCGCCGAGGTCGCGCGTGAGCCAGGTCAGTTCGACGGCCGCTTGTTCGAGGTCGCCCGGGATCGGGCTGTAGCCGCCGACATAGACGACCTTGACACTCTTGATGCCGCCCGCCAGCGCGTGCCCGTCGAACGCGAGGAGCCCGGCCGCCTCGTCCTCGATCACGTAGTCGGTCGCGGCGACGAGCGTCTCGGCGCCATAGACGCGGTCGGGATCGTCGTGCACGCTGGTGATGGTCACGAGCGGCGGGCGCTTGAGAAACAGCCGCACCGCGCCCGCGAGCGGGCTGTGGTATTCGGTGACCGTCCCTTGCGCAAACGTCCGGCGGCAGTACGTCTCGACGAAGGTCGAGACGACACCGAGCAACCGCATCAGCTCGGCGTCGTGTTCGTCGGTGTCGAGATTCTTAAACGCTTTCGCGGCGGCGAGCGTGGCGAGCATCATTTGTTCTCCGCCGGGCCCTTCGCTTTTTTGATCTCGGTCGCGGCCTTGTCGCCGAGAAACAGCCTCGCCAGCCCGTCCGGCAGGTCATAGACCTGGCCGGCCTTGTAGAGGTGGGTGGTCACGCCGTCCGGAGACCCGGGTCGCGTCGTGAGCATGCGCACGGTCGTCATCGTCGTCCCTTTCTGGCTCAGTGGCGGGGCCGCCGGCGCGGCCCCGCCCGAGTCCTGACGCGCCCGTTACGGCGCCTGCGTGGTGGCTACCGGCGCATGCCGCGGCTTCGCGAGCAGCGCCGTCGCCGAGCAGGGTACGCTCACAATGCCGCCCTCGGTCACCACCAGCCGTCGGTAGCGCTTCTGGTTCAGCGCCACGCCGATCCAGTAGGCCTGCTCGTCGTCCGTCGCGCCGTCCATGATGCGGTCCCAAGCGGCGCCGGCCTCGTTGCGGCTCGCGAGGTAGTCGGCCGCCGCGATGTCGGCCATGTCGGAGCCGTCCGACTGCTCGCCCTCTTGCACCTTCCAGGTGAGCTTGTTCGTCCCGTCGAACGTGGCGAAGTCGCCCACGTTGATCGCGAAGCCGAGCTGCTCGAAGCCTTGCGTGTCGATCACGATCCCGTTGGTGGTCGCGGCGAGCGCCACCGCGTCCAGCGCCGAGACCTGTTTGACGATCTGCGAGAGATTCATGGGTGCCTCCTATGTCAGGCCCGGTGCTCGGTGCACAGCGCCCGTTACGTCGAGATTTTCTGCAGCTTGATCGCCTCGGTGTTCACGACCTGGCCGCCCACGCGCTTCCTGGCGATGAACCGGATCATGCCGCTGGTGCCCTGCGTATATGGATCCCGCAGCACCGACACCATCACGCGGTCGATCAGCATATACCCGCGGCGGAAGTCGCCGAACGCGACCGGGTAGGCGCCGCCGGCGATGGCCGGCATATCCACGGCCTCCAGATACGGCCGGCCGAGGATATTCGCCGGGACGTTCTCCGAGAGGCCCGGCTGCCAGAGGTAGTTGTTGTCCGAGCCCTTCAATTTCCGGATCGCCGCGATGCTGCTCCGCTTCAGGAGATAGACGCCGTTGCGGGCATAGGCGTCCTTGAGCGCGAAGGTGAGATCGATCAGGCCGTCCGCGGTCAGGGCGGAGGCGTTGCCCGAGACCACGGCGTTCGTCTGGAGCACGCCGTGCGTCGCAATCCCCTCCATCTCGCCGACCGCGTCGCCGGTGATGGCCGACTTGCCTTCGGCGACCCCGAACTGCTCGGTGAACTCCAGGTTGAGTTCGGACTCCAGGTTGAAGTCGGAGTCCTCCAGGTCCTGCACGGGGACGTCCACCATGGCGTAGAGCTCATGGTTCGGCGCTTCCTCCATGCCGTAGGTGAGCCCGGTCGTCTCCGCCTTCGTGCCGGTCTTCGCAATCCAAGCCGCCGCGAAGACGCCGGTGCGCTTGCGGATCTTCACGCTCGTGGCACCCGTCGTCCGCACGCGGGCCACCGAGCGGATGGGCGAGAATTCCACCACGCCCCTGATCAGCTCGGCCGTGATCTCCGGCGAGGCGAGGAATTCCACACCCTGCGCCGTCGAGAGCGCCTTCCGCTCCTTAGACTGCTCGGCCTTGATGAGATGCCCCTTGAGCTCGGGGTCCATCCCCTCGAGGCCATAGCGGCAGTATTCGACGAAGGCGCGGTTCTTGAGCCGCTGCGCGTCCTTGTCCTTCTGCTCCGGATCGCCGTCCGCAACCGGCGGCCGCTTCAGCTTCACCTCGATCTCATCGAGGCGGTCGCTGATCTTCTGGAGCTTTTCGTTCCATTCCTTCTGCGTGTGCTTCCCGGCCTCGAGCAGCTTGTCGTTCTCGGCCTTGAACTCCTTGAATAGCCGTTGCTGCTCGTCGAGCAGCGCTTTGATTTCTTCGGGGGTCATGCGGTCCTCCTCGTAAGGGTGCGGAGCAGCTCGGTCGTGGCTTTAATCGACTGGCCCGCGAGCTGGACGGTGGCCGGGTCGATCCCTGAGGCGGCGGCTGGCGCGGCAGGACTGGCCGGGTTCGGGGAACTGGCCGGGTCCTCCGTCGGCAGTGCGGCAAAGTCTGTTCGGTGTTTCACGCCCTTCACGCCCTCGATCTTGGCGAGCGGATGCATCGCCCAGGTGACGGGGCTGATCTCAAAGAGTCGCACCTCGCGGACGAGGCGCGCGTTGGTCTTCTGGTCGAAATCCGCCTTGATCGTCTGAAAGCCGATGCTCATCTCGGTGAGCACGCCGTCGCGCATGAGCGTGAGGACGTCCGTGCCGAGCACGGTGGTGGAGATCTTGGCGAGGAAGCCCAGGCCCTTCGCGTCCTCGGCCAGCTCGAGCGGCCTCCCGATCGGGAGCCAGTCGCTGCGATGGAGCGCCAGCACCTTGATCCGATTGGCGCCCTTCGGCCCCCATTCCTGGATGGTCTTCGCGAAGGCGCCGGGCAGGATGATGTCCGGCGGCATCCCGTCGTCGGGGATGCCGAAGATGCTCGCGTGCCCTTCGAAGGTGCCGGCCTCGAGGTCCACCTGCTTGATCGCCAGCTCGAACCGCGTGCGCTTGAGCTCCAATGGCATCACAGGCCTCTCAGTACGGGTAACACTACGCATCGACAATTCACGACATTCGCGGCCGAGCCCTCCGGCGCGTGCGGCCAGCGCAGCCCGTTGGAGAACGGCTGGCCGCGCTGGCGCCGCTCGCCGTCGATCGCATGGTTGAACGGGCTCGTGCGCACGGCCTCGTCCCGGGCCGAGAGCCATTCGATCTCCTCGACGCCGAGCTGTTCGAACGCGGACATGCGGCCGTCGTTGTACGCGCGCGCCGTCTCGGTCCGGGCGATCGTGCGGGCGCGGCTCTCCCCGAGGCCCGCATAGGCGTCTTTCAAACGCTGGGCGATTTCGTCGATCGACGGCGCCCCCTCGGGATCGTGCAGCGCCCCTTCGATGATGCCGCGCAGATACGTCCGCACGCGGGTCACGATGCCGCGCAGATTGTCGAGCAAGGCCGTCAATCGCTGCGCCGGGGCCGCTGCCTCCGGGCTGAATTGCCCCTCGGCGCCCAGCTCCAATTCCACCGCATGGCCGCCGCGCCGGATGGCCTCGTCGTAATACGGCCGGGCGACCTCGCGGAGCGTCCCGGTTTCCGCATCGACCTCGAACAGGATCTCCTCCATGTCTTTTGTTTCGAGGACGATGCCCGCCTCCAGACGGTTCAGGCGCCGGAGGCGGCCGAGCACCTCGCGGGCCTGCTGGGCGAAGTACCGCCGCAGCGCCGCGTGGTAGCGGCGCTCGATCGGGAGAAATTCCAGCGCCTGCTTGGTCCAGAGGTGGGCGCGTCGCGGGTCGGCCATGGTGGCCACGGCCTTCTGCGCCGCGCCCCGATCTTGGTCGCCGGCCACGCCCTCCATCGCGTCGAGCTCGTCCGGCTCGGCGTCGCCGGGCATCTCCTCGAAGTCCGCGCCGGTGTCGCCGGCCAGGGCCAGTGGAATCACGGATGCCGGGACGAGCACCACGTCGCCGTCGGGGATCGCGTCGTAGCCCATGGCCACCCGTTTTTCATTGACGGTGAGGCTGTCCGCCTGGCGCACGCGCTCCCAGAGGGCCTTGCGGTCTTCTTGGAGCGCCTGGATGGCGTCGCGGTCGTAGTCGAGCCGGAGCCGGTCCCCATAGCGCGGGACGAGCCATGTGTTCAGCTCGTCGCGCAGTAGGTCCGCGACCGGGAGCACGGCCTCGGTGTAGAGCGCCTTGCGGGCCTCCTTCCGGTTCTCGAACGTGCCCTCTTTCAGATTGACGAGCTCGGGCGGGACGCTATACGCGCGGCAGACATCGAGCTGGCTCATCTTCCGGCCGGCCAAATAGTCGAGATCTTTCGGGGAGAGGCTCATGTCCTGCCACTTCATGCCGCCCTCGAGCAGGAGCGGGAGGCCGCTTCGCTCCGCGCCGCCGTACTGCGCCTGCACGTCGGCCTTGAGCCGCGTGAAGACGTCGTCCCCGAGATTGCCGTCCACCGTGAGCGCGCCGGACGGGCGAAAGCCGTTTTGCAAGAATTTCATGTTCGAGGTCAGCGAGGCGTTATCCACGTCGACGGAGCGGGCGGCCGCCTCGATCGGCGAGAGGCCGTACCAGTCGTGGGTCGGGTGAAATAATTTTGTGTGGAGCACTTCGTCGGCGCGGAAGCGCGCGCGCACGCCCTGATGCTCCCACTCGAACCCCCCGATCCGCTCTCGGACGTCCGGCAGGACTCTCATGCGATCCGGCCGCAGGCAATAGAGCTCCCGCGGCATGGCGTTCGGCCGGTTGGGTGCCACCGCTTCCAGGTAGCTGTTCCCGGCGAGCATCAGGTACCCCGCGAGCTTCGAGAAAAAAAACGTCCGCCCTTCGAAGGGATTGGGGCGCGCGAGCAAGGCCAGCACCGCATGTTCCTCCAGCTCCTGCTCGCCGCGGCGCCGGCGCTCGAACAGCAGCCAATCGAGGCCGCTGATCGCGTGCGCGATTGCGTTGACGCAGGCGTAGACCGTGGCGTTGGTCTCATAGCCCTGTTTGGCGAGCTGTTCATAGTTCCGCGGCGTCCAGACCGGCTGCCCGGCCGCGAAAAACGCGACGACCGACGCCGTCGTTTTCGAGGCCTTCCGCGCCAGGATCGGCGGCAGCCAGTCACGCCAGGTCATACCGCGGCCTCCGCCGCGGACCCGTGCTGAGGGCTGAGGGCTGAGTGCTGAGCCGCGCGGCGGATCGCCATGAGCGCCGCCCCCTCCGTCAGCCCGAGGCGTTCGGCCGCCTCCCACGGCAACGCCGGTCGCTCGAATGGAGGAATGACCGCCAGGTCGATCCGCTGTTTGCGCGGATCGACGCGACGGACACGCGGCGAGATCTGTTTGAGCGCGGCCACAGATTGCAGGCGCGCGGCGTTGCGGTAGCGGTCCAGACACCGCCGCGCGCAGAACCTCGCCGGGATGCCGTTTCGGTTTTTGGGCTCGAAGGGCATCCCGCACTGCGCGCACCTTAACGTGGTACCACGTTCCATTTTGGCCTCAGCGCGACGTTCGTTCTGTCCCGCACCCCTCACCGGCCCCCACCGCCGCCAGGGCGTCCACGGAGGCGCTGGCGAACGACCGGATCCGGGGCACCACGCCCATGCTCCCGGCCCCGACGGCCAGCGCCAACGCCCAATACCGGTCCGCATGGCCCGCATCGTTCCGTTCGGCGTCGAACCGGAAATGTCCGGTGGTCGACGGCAGGCGCTTGATCCGGTGCAGGTCCTCGCGGATGTCGCGGTCAACGGGGATGCGCAGCGTGCGGTCCTCGAATTGTCGCCGCAGTCCCACGGAGAGGGCCTCCTTGCGCTCCAGCGTGAACGTCACGGGCTCGACTTTCGTCCCGAACGCCCGCTGCGCCTCTTCGGCAAGCTGCATGCCGAGGCCCGTCGCGTCGATGGCGGCCCGGTGCGCCCGCGCGAGCCACGGCCAGAGCACCTCGCGCTGCACGGCGAACGGCGTGTTGTCCAGCACGATGACGCGCCGGGTCCATTGGACGTCGCCCAGCCGCTCCAGGATCCAGATCACGGTGAGATCGCGTTTGCGGCCGATGTCCACGCCGACGCAGAGCGGGCCGGTTGCCTGCCAGTCCGGAGTCGCGTCGATGGTCGCCTGCTCGGATTCGCATGTGGCGATCAGCTCGTAGGTCAAATACGCGGTCGCCTCGTCCAGGTAGTGGACGAGATATTCCTGCTGCCAGGCGTCCTCATCCGCCAGCGCGGCGCGCAACGCCTCGGGCGTGGTCGGCTGCCCGGTTTCGTCGCGCAAGATCAATCCCCCCGCCACCGCGTCGTAGATGTCCACCTTGTGCTTGGAAAATTCGGGGTTCGATTCCAGCTCATAGAATTTGTTGAGCTTCCCTTGCGGGGTGCTCGTGACGATGATCCGGTAGCCGCGCGTCACGACGGGAAAGAGCGCCGCCCAAATTTTGCGCGAGTCGGCGTGAAAGGCGAACTCGTCGAGGTACAGGTGCGCGGAATGGCCGCGCGCGGTGTCGGGATTGGCCGGGAGGCCGAGGGCGCGTGCGCCGTTCGGCAGCCGGATCTCGAGCGAACGATATGCCGCCTCCTCGCCACGCCACTGCTGCTCCACGATGTGCGCCGCGTGGCCGTAGGCCCGGCAGTGCACCGCGAGCTGTTCCATGTTTTCCTTCGA
The DNA here is from genome assembly GCA_039794185.1 of Candidatus Inralta sp. Lineage (GTDB taxonomy): Bacteria > Nitrospirota > Nitrospiria > Nitrospirales > Nitrospiraceae > BQWY01. Next base: position 21,455 of record JBDIVW010000012.1, read on the forward strand.
CTGCCGCTCGCCGCGCGAGAGAATCACCCATTTCGATTTCCGCTGGTGCAGGTCGTCGGCGATCTCCAACGTCGACGCGAACGTCTTGCCGCTTTGCCGCGACCAGCGCCCGTGCTTGAAGCGCGACCGGTCCCAGAACCAGCGCTGCTGATAGTCGGTGAGGGGGACGATGCCGCTCATGCCGCCTTCGGGGCCTCCACGAGCCCGTAGATGTCTTCTCGGATCTGCCGCAGCGTCTCCGGGTCGAGTCCTTTCGCTTTGCCGATCGCTTCGACTTTGTCAGCCGTCGCGGCCACCTTCGCCTTGAGTAGCTCCAGGCGTTCGCGCTGGGTCTGGACCTGCAACTGCAATTGTTCCAGCCTGAGCGCCCGCACCAACAAATTGCCGGTCTCGATGATGTCAGCGCCGTCGAACGTGGTCTCGGCGTCGGCCAAATGTTGCACGAGCTTTTTTTTCAAGAGCCCGCGGGCCGCCTCATCCAATTGCACGGCCGAGCCGCCCGCGAGCGCCCGCAAGAGCGCCTCCACTTCGGCTTCCTTCGCGGCCTCCAGCCCCTTCCGCTGCGCCCAGTGCGCCCGGTAGCGCGAGAGGGCCGACTGGCTGATGGTTTGCCCGGTTTGCTGCTGTACGGCCGCCGCGATGTCGGCGTAGGTGGCGTTCGCGTCGAGCAGGTCGTTCACCAGCTCGTGCACCCCCAGCTCGTCCACGCGGGAGACGGTCTTTCTCATACTCCTCGCCTGAAGATATTCATCAGTAGACGACCTCGCCCGTGCTCCAGGTCCTCAATGCGTTTTTCAAGTTCGGCGACCTTCACCGCGAGGCGCTCCACACAGCCTGTGCCATCGGTCGGTTGCCAGTGAGGCACACTCAGTTTCGCACCCATACCGCCTGCGCCGCCGGAGGGTTGAGGCGGCGGTGGTGGAGCTGGCGGCGCGTTTCCACATCTTCTTCACTCCTGGTAGCGCGGCTTCCCCAGCGCGTCGCGTAGCCGGGCGATGGTCTGCAAGAGGGCGTCGAATCGCAGCTCCTTGGCCTGCAGCTCGTCGACCTCCACCTTGAGGGCGCCCAGATCGAGCTGTTGGATCGGCAGGAACGGATCCGTGGCCTCCCGGATGCGGCGGCGGTGGCCGTCCATCGCGATCGCCAGGTGGCGGGCCTCCTGCTCGGCCTCCTGCAGGCGTCCCTCATTCATCAGCCGCTCGTGGTCAGCCATGTTGTTTCTCCGCCGCTTCGAGCCGCTCGACGAGCCGGGTCTGTACCTGGATGACGAGCAGGCTCGTGTTTTTCATGTCGGTGGCCAAGGTCCGGTAGTTCTCGACGATGTCCTTGAACGCGGCGAGGTGCGCCTTCTGCGTCTCGTCGTATTTCTCGATCAGGTGCTCCATCGACGTCTGCCGCTTCAGGCCGTTCAGCCAGATGATGAACACGATCCCGCCCATGCCGAGATTCGTGACGAGCGTCATGAGCTGGCCGAAGGTCAGGCCGAAGAGCGACCCCTCGCCGGCGGACGGGGCGGCCAGCTCCTGGCTCCACACGGGTTGCGTGGCCAGCAGGGTGAGCGTGCCTCCGACCAGCAGGGGCGCGGCGGACCATTTCGGTGTCATCGGACCTCCGTGTCGTCGTCGGGATGGAGCCGGCGGCGGAAGTCCCGTCCATCGCGATCGGTCTCCACGACGTCGGAGACGCGGGCGCGGACGCGGCGGCGCGCCGTCCACCACTGCCAGCAGCGGGTCTGCCAGCACCAGGCCGCCGCCTCGGTCAGCACCGTGACGGCCCAGGCGGGCAGCGCGCGGCGCCACGAGTCAACTCGCACAATCGGGCTCATAGGTCTCGTCCAACGCCACCTGATGCCCCGCGTGAATCTCGGCGAAGCGGTTCAGGTAGAACCCCGCGCCGGTCACGGTCTCTTCGAGAAGAAACGGCCGCGACCACCACGTGGCCTCGCCCGGCCGCGCGTGCCGCGGACATTGCCGCGCCCAGGCCCGCCATTCGGCGGCGCGCCCGTCGATCCGGCCCTCGCAGCGCCAGATTTGCAGCTGAAACGTCTCGCCCTGGAGCTGGCGCAGTTCCACCGGCCGCGCGGCACAGAGCCCGTTGCCGTTGATCATGAGCGCGATCATGAGCGCGAGGGCGTCCATCAAGTCGCGATTGCCTTGCCGGCCCGCTGCCGGGCCTGATTCCAGAGCATGTACTGATCGGCAAAGTAGCCGCAGTTGGGGCACTTGCCGCCCTCGTAGCGCCCCACGGTCAGGGCGAGGAGCCGGGCGGCGCATTTCGGGCACCGCGTCGGCACCCGCAGGCGCGTGCGGTGATGGCTCCCCGGATCCGGCCGATGTTGCCGCCCCGTCTGGACGCGGTCCAGATAGCCGCGCTCGGGGTGCTCCGGATCGTGCGGCGCCGCCGCGACGCGGCGGCGGTAGGAGCGACGCGCCGTCTCGTTCAGGCGGTGCCGGTGCACCGCGCAGCAGACCGAATCCGGCAGCCGTGGCCGGGCGCAGCGGCAACACTCTCCCGCCTCCACCTTGCTGCGATAGCGCTCGCGCGCCATCGCCCGCGCGGCCAAGCGACGGGCCTCCGGCGCTAGGCGTGTCACCAGCAGGCCCTCCGGAGCCAGCCGTCCAGAAACGCCACCTGGGTCTTGTCCGCCAGCGCCAGCGCCGTCACGTGCTGAGCCGCGCGAAAGCGCAGCTCGCGGAGCAGCGGGAGCACCGGCGACAGATTGAGCGCCTGCAGCGTTTGCGGGCCCATCACGCCGTCGATGTCGACCGTGGCGTCCTGATGATGGAGCGCCACCTGCGCGAGCCGGATGCCTTTCGGCGCTCCGAACCAGACGCAGAGGTCGAACAGTTTGTTCGCGACCGGCTGATGCACGATCCGGTCGAAGAGGGGATGCCAGTAGTGCTGGCGGTAGAGCTCGCAGGCGCGGCCGACGGTGAGTCGCGCGATGTCTTCGGCCGGAAAGTCGCGCTGGCAGATGCCAAAGTTGGTCGGCCCGCCGCGATCCGCGGGGTGGTCGACGTACCCGCCCTCCCGTTCCAGGACTCGCGCGACCGCGTCGTCGAACGACGCCATGATCTTCCCCCTCAGCGGTGGTAGCCGCCCGTGCGGACGTTCACCGTGCTCGACGGCGTGAGCGTCGGGTTGGCCTCCTGCGCGGCCGACTGCTGCACGCTGGTCTGACTCGTCGCCTGGTGGCGCAGGCCGTCACGCAGAATCAGCGCGGCCGGCACGTAGGTCGCCATGCCCGCGAGCGTCTGGAACGTGAGCGCGGCCCAGCCGGGCGACGTCTTCACCACCGGGTCGACCAGCGTCGGGCAGCGGCCCTCGTCGCCCACGACGGCCGTCTTGTCGCAGAGCGTGAGCACGTGCACGTTGTCGCTCTGCCAATTGGATTTGTAGGTCGTCTCGACGCGCCAGCCGTAATGCTCGAAGGTCTGACTTGTGGCCGCGCACCCGGAGAGGAGGCCTGCCGCCAGCACCACCGCGAGGGTCCGCCTCTGGTTCATCGTCGCCTCCTGTGCGCAATAAAAAAGCCAGGCCCAAGCCCCGGTGAACGGCCGTTCACCGGGACCTGAACCTGGCTGTGAGATCCTCACCGACCAGGCACGCGTGCTCTGTGTGCACGTTCGCCGCGGTGGAGGCCCCCTCCCGCCCGCAGCGACCGGGCCGTCACGTCAGCGGGTCCCACGGTTTGAGGACCTGCTGCTTGACGACGCTCACCAATCGACCGCGAAAGTGTAGCGTGACGGTACCATAAAACCCTGAGTCCTGCAATTCGCCCAGCCACGCGATGAGCGTGGCCAGATCGTGGCTCGGCCGCTGCTTATCCGGCGGCTCCGTCCCCGGTCTCGGCATGTTCCTCCTCGTCGCTCCTCGGTTCCGCGCCCGCCCCCACTCGCACAAAACTCAACCCGCCGCAGGTCGGGCACGGGGCGTAGTCGGCGATCGACGTCCAGACCGCCGTCGCCCCGCAGGTCTCGCAGGCGTGCGCGATCATCCCTCGACCACGCCCTCCAACAGCCGCCGCGCGATCTCGACCGGCCGGTCGGGCCGCGCCCAGAACACGCCGCGCGTCTCGTCGATCGCGAACAACGCGAGCCCCTCGGACGTGCGCTCCCCGCACTGCCGGGCCTGCCGGACGGCCGCCACCCGCTCGTCGCACGTCACCACCACCTGCACGACGCGTCGGGCGGTCATTCCTGCTCCGCGGCGGCGTAGCCGCCGCGCTCGCCGTCGTCGCGTGAATCGGCGGCCGCCCATAACGCCCGCGTGATGAAATAGCGGCTTGTGCCGAACGCCTGCGCGAGCGTCGCGATCGGGGTGCCCTGGCCCGCCCGCTCGCGCACCCGCGCCTGCTCGCTCTCGGTCAATCGCTTCCCTTTAGCCGGTCGGCTCATGTCAGGGCCCTCCTCTGGTCGCGTGCCACGCCTCCAAGTCCTCGATCGCCCGCCGCATCCCCTGCAGCACCACCCCGAGCCACGCCCGCGCGACCGCGTCCTCCGCGTCGGCCACCGGGACCCGCGGGACGGGCGGCCGGGTCCGCACGGGCAGCACGGCCGTCGGGTTCGCGCGCCGGGCCCGGCGCGGCGACACGCCCCCCCGGCCGCCGCGCGTTTGGCTGCCATGGTCGTCTGAAACTTTCGCCGCCGTTCCTCCGTCCAGCCTGTCCCCATCTCCCCTCTCCCCTCTCCCGCGGCCGGCGGCCGCCAGCCGCAATTCAGGCAGTGCGTGTCGTCGTACTCCCGCACCACGCACCCGCCGCACTTGCGGCAGTCACCCACCCGCGGACTCTCGTGCTGAGGGCTGAGCTGAGTCGAACATGCTCACTCCTCCCTCAGCCGGCGGCAAACATCGAACTGCCAGTGCCCCTCGCAGAAATCCGTGTCGGCCTTCCCGGGTACCGGATGCCGGTGCTCGTCGCACATCGGCGACGAGCAGGTCGTCCATTTCCCATGGCGCAGCACGCGATAGTCGCACAGCGCGACGACGGGACGATGGCACAGCCCAACCGAACAGCGCGGTTCCTTCTGGCCACGGCTGCACGCGATGCCCGTCGCGCGCGAGCCGTTCGGCAAGGTGAAGCTGATGGGGCGGCAGCCCATCAGGCGGTCCCTCCGACGGGCGCTCCCGTGGCACGCCAGCCGCGGGCCTCCATCTGTTTGAGCGCCTCGATCACCTGATTGGCCTCGTGTCGGGTCTGCGGAAACGGGTGCCCGTCGCGGGCCTCCGCGCTCCGGGTCGTCCGCCGGCAGAATTGGATGTAGGCCACGCCGTGCAGGCCGACGTGCTCGCAGAGATGTTGGATCTTGTCGAGCTGCTCCTTCGTCGGCTGCTCCAACGGCTTGCGCTCGTCGCGGCCCGGGCGTTTCTTTTCCCGGTTGCGCGCGGCCTCGAACCGGCCCTGCCGACCCAGGCCCGCGTCGTTCGCCAGCACGGCCAGGCACGCGTGCACGGTGCGCAGTTGCGCGACGGTCATGGCCGCGCAGCTGTCCACGCCGACCAGGCGCTGCTGCAAGCTCTTGCGGGTGTCGCTGTTCATGTGGAGATCCCGCGCGAGCGTGTGGATCGCCTTGATCGCCGTCTGCCGGTCGAGCGGCTGGGGCTGACTGCACGCGCGTCGCATGGGTCTGGTCGTTGGTCGCGGGGTGGCGCGGACCTTGCCGCGTCACCCCGCTGGACTCTCACCACCGCGGGCACTCGGGGCCGCCCGCTGGCCCAAGCCGCGGGATCCGCGGCTCATCCGTCACCCTATCACTCGGTCCCAGATCCGGTCGAGCCAGTCGCGCTGCGCTGGGGTGTAGGTGCCCGCGCGCGCCACCCGGTCGAGGAACTCGTGCTCCTCGTCGTCCAACCGCGGCGCATACTGCGCGGCCCGCAGGATCGCGACCGCCGCCCGGTCCTCGTCGCTCAGCGGGAGCCACACCCACGCGTCGTCCCTCATGCCGGGTCCTCCGTGAGCGCCAGGCGGAGCTGGCCGAGGATCTCGTCCGGCGTGGCCGCCTTGAGCCGCGCCAAGCGCCGCAAACACGAGAGGGCCCGGTGCCGGAGGTCGCGCTCCGCGCAGGCGAGATCCTCCGCGGTGCGAATTTCGAAATAGCCGGCGGCTCCTCGGGCGCAGGTGCTGCCGATCGGCTCGTGGTGCTGCTCGACGAGATGCTTGACGATCAGTTGGATGTCCCGCGTGGGGAGCCCCAGCGCGGTCGCGAGCGTGGGCATGGGGATCGGCGAGCGGCTCGTCCGGCCGCGGAGCATGCCGAGGACGGCGGTTTCGTGCGGGCTGTGCTGGACGCGCGTCATGCGGCGTGCTCCCGGAAGCGCGCGTCGATCCGGGCGAGCGCCTCGGCCAGCGTCTCGCCGTCGTGCAGCGCGAACGTGGTGAGGGTGAGTGGATCGGTGCAGAGGGCAATCCCCTGGCCGAGCGCGAGCCCGAACTGAATGCCCTCGAACCGCACGCCCGCCAGCCGCTCCACCTGTGTCATGCGCCCTCCTTCGCCCGCGTGGCGGACTGCATGGCGTCGATGGTGCACGCGTCCTGATCCAGCGGGATCGACAGCATCACGATGCCGCCGAGCGGCGCCGGCGAATTCATGGCTCAACCTGGAGATATCCCCGCCGCAGACCCTCCCGGCAGGCCTGCACGGCGGTGTGGACGCCCAGCTTGCGATAGAGCCGGTAGGCGACATTCACGCAGTACTTATGCGACAGCCCGAGCGCCTGCGCGACGGGCGGCAACGCGCCGTGCTGCCAGAGCCCCGCCAGGACCTCGCGCTCACGCCGGGAGAGTTTAGGCATGCTTCGCGATCTCCTCGTAGTCCGGCACCACTTCGAACCGTTCGCCGTCGACTTTCTTGACGTGCACCGCCTTGAGCGTCGCGTCGTCGAGGCCGAGGAGCACTTCTTTGTTCGGCTCCTCGGTGGTGCGGATACAGTCCGTGAGCCGGGCGGCCTTGAGCGCAGCCATGACCTTTTCGACCTTCTTCACGAACCTGATTCTCGGCGGCAACTTCCGGAACGCGATCTTCCCGAAGAGGCAGCGGTAGACGAGCCCGCCGCTGGCGCTCGCGGGGGTCATCTCCGCGCGGTGGGCCTCGGCCCAGAGGCGCAGCACGGCATCCCAATGGGTGAGCGCGTCGCGCTGCGCGGCGATCTCCCGGGCGTAGCGCGCCTTCACGGCGTCGAGCTCGCGATTCATCGCCGTTTCCAGCTCGCGCAGCGCCAGCTCGTCGATGCCGCGCTGGCGGATCACCCCCGGCACCTGGTCCCAGTCACGAATTTTCATGCGCGGCCCTCCGGCCATGATTGCCTCGGCGCGGTGACGCGGCCCGGGATGCGGCGCAGGACCTTCAACACGCTGTGGATGCGGCGCGCGCGGCACACGCGGCACAGCGGCCGCCAGCCGGCTTCCGTGCGCACCAGCAGGGGCTGGCAGTCCGGCGTGAGGCAGTCGCGGCGGCTGCAGCGGACGGGCGCGGCGGGCGCGCCGAGGATCAGCGGATCGCGGAGCGCGGCACGGGCGTGGCGGGTCATGCGGCCTCCTTCGGCGGCGGGGGGAGATAGCCTGGGTCGCGGAGGAGTCGCGCCTGCAACCCGATGAGCGCGGGGAGTTTGGGCGTGCGCGCGCCCTTCACGTCCACCGGCGCGTCGGTCAGCACGCGCGCGATCTCGGCGACCAGCGCCCGCGCGCCCGCGAGGGTGATCTCGACGGTGAGCAGCGGCTCGGCGCTCGGGGTCGGCGTGGGGGTGTCGCTCATGCGGGCCGTGCCTCCACCGTCGCCCGCGCGCGTTGCACGCGCACCTCTTCGTCGCGGACCTGCGCGAACGTCACACCCGCGTCCTCCAGTTTGGCCCGCCAGCGGCCGGCCAGCTCGGGGGCGCGGGCCAGTTGCGCCCGCAGCCGGCGGAGCTCCCCCGGGGCGAGACGGACGAACCCCTGCGGGTACCGGGTCTGCGCGTACTCCGCGGGACACAGGAGCGCCATCGCCCAGCGCCGATAGCCGAACCGGCTCCGCGCGAGCGGCGTGTCGGTGCGGTCGGTGAAGCGGCTGATGCACGCGCGGCACAGATAGACCTTCGCGCCGCCGAACGCGCGGCGCTGGCGCTTGGACCGGTCCTCCTGGACGTGCTCGGCGTCGTAACAATCGCCGCACACCGGGCCACCGAAGCGGCCGTCCGCGTCCACCCACCTGGCGAGTCGGAACGTATCGGCGAGAATGGTCTCCAGTCGCGTCATCGCCCGCCTCCCGTCGTGAGGAGCGTCCCGATCCGCCACAGCGCCAACACCACCGTGAGCCCGACGGCCACCGCGTAGCAGGCCCGCGCGACCCGCACCTCGGGGCTGCGGCGCTCGGCCGGCCCCAAGCGGGCGACCACGGCGCGGAGCGTAAGCCCGACGCCCACCAAGATCAGTCCCGTCCAGAGCACGTCCTCCAATTCGGCGAGGGCGGCGGCGAGCCACCAGAGTCCCCAGGGCGTCATGCGCAGCCTCCGATCCACTGCACGATCCGGCGCGCCACCGCCAGGCCGCCGTAGAGGATCGCGAGGGTGGCGCTCACCAAGACCGTGCCGAGGAACACAGCGATGAGCAGAGTCAGCGACTCGCCGGCCGCTGACTGCCACGCCGGGCGTTGGTCGTTCATGCGGCCACCTTCAGGGCTTTGGTGACATGGTCGACCGAGAGGTCGGCCTTGGCGCGATGCGCGAAGGCGCTCGCCATTTCGAGGACATTCCCTAGGCGGCGGGCGCTGGCCATGATGGTCTCGTGGCGCTCGATCAACCCGAACGCGCGCTCGGCCTCGCGCGCGCCCATCGCTGCGACGAGGATCTTGTGGACGTCCTCGCCGTTGAGGTCGGGCAGCTCAAAAATGCGGCCGGAGACGCGCGAGGCGAGCTGCTCGGTTTCGTCGCTCGTGCCGACCAGGTGCCGCCGCAGGCCGCCGATGCCGGAGAGCACCATGCCGATCCCTGTTTGGTCGTAGAGGTAGCGCAGCACATCGAGGGCGTTGAACTTCAGCGTGTGCGCATCGTCGATGATCACGACGCGGTTCGAGCCGGTCAGCTTGTGCCGGAGCCGCTTCATCAGCGCGATCTGCAGACCTTTGGTGGGGCTCGCCGTTTCTTCGCACAATTCCTTCAGGAGGCCGGAGGCGCCTATCTGCGACCAGGCGGTGACGGTGATGAGGGTGCGGTCGCGCCGGCGCAGTTCTTCGATGGCGCGCGTCTTCCCGAACCCCGAATGCCCGAGGACAGCGACGAGCTTGTTGTACCGTTGCGCGAACTGGTAGGCCTCGATGAACCGCTGGGCCTGCCGCGTCTCCGCGAAGGGGATCCGCAGCATGCCGTGCTCCGCCTTCAGCTCTTCGCGCTCCACCCAGGCGCGCAGGGCCTCACCGTGCTCCTTGAGCTTGCTGTTGGACGGATCCTTGCGCTTCAAAAAATTGAACACCGTGGCGCCCGAGAGGCCGACGGCCTTCCCGAGGTCGTCGTAGCTCACCGCCCGACCGGCGCCGGCCAGCTTCTCGCGCAGTTTCTCGACGCGTTCGACGATCAGTTCCAGGTCGGTCGCATAGAGGAGACTCATCCCAATAGCTCCTTCAGGGCCTCGGCCTTCTCGCACTCCCGCTGCTCCCGGGCGGACGCGTCGGGGCGCTCCGCGAGCAGCTCGGCCAAGCCCGTGTCGTCCAGGGGGCAAAGGGGCGGAGCCGACGCCGCCACCCCGGTGGGCACGCCGGGATGAGCCGACGCCGGCTCCGCCATAGGGCTCAGGCGTGGGTCAGGGGCCGCACTCGCGTGCTGCGCCTCGGCCAGGGCCTGGGCCGCGTGATCGAACGCAGGCAGCATGCGCGGGATGGCGCGCGCGCCCGCGGGCGGGGGCGACGCCTGCCCGGGCGGGATCGTCGGATCGAAGGTCCGATCGGCGCGGAGGACATAGACCTGTTTCTTCCGCCGCTCGGCGGCCAGGTCTGCCAGGACACGCTCCGGTGTGAAGAGCACCGTGCGGTCGTCGAGCGCCGCCCGTGCGCGACGTTTCGCGAGCTGCTTCTTCCGGTGGAGCTCTTTGAGGTCCGCCTGCGAGGCGCCCATGCGCAGTGTCGGGGCGTGGGTGGCCTCGCAGAAGAATTTTCCGCCGCGGAAGCAGACGAGCGCGCCGATCCGCGTGGGATCGTACCGGTACTCCACCGTGTCGCCGATGACGTCCACCAGGCGGTCGTGCCAATAGTGGCGCCCGAAGCGCTGGATGCCGCGCGTGGTCACGTGCGCCTTGCCGCCCCGCATGAGCAACAAGTCGAGCGTGCGCGGGTCGGGGCGCTCGATCGTGGCGCCGCGCCACTGCTCGAGCGGCGTGCCGCCCAAGCCCTCCTGCGCGCGATGATGGTAGAGATCGAGGCATTCGGCGACGCGATCGACGAATTCATCGAGCGTGAGCAGTTCGCCGTCCTGAATCTCGCGCGCGAGTTTCTCCGGGCGCTGTTTGGCGTCGCGCCCACACCACCCCGGGAGCGTTTTTTCCCACTCGGGGAAGACGGCGCCGAACCAGCCTTCGATCGGCTTGGACCACGGCGTGTAGGGTGTGGCCTCGTGCGTGCGGATGCCCATCGGCGCGAGCACGCCCGGCGCGAGCAGCGTCATTGCGACGTCGGTGAGCCGTGCGCCCTTCACGAGGCGTGTCTTGCCGCCCCAGTAATGGCAGGTGAAGTCCTTCCCATTGTCGCGATAGAGGTGCTGTGGGATGCCGTAGTGCAGGATGCCGTCGCGGAGCGCGCAGGCGATCGTGTCCGAATCTGGCCCGAGGCTCACCTGCCAGCCCACGCACACGCGCGAGCGCAAGTCCAGCCAAGCGGTGAACCACGGGCGGACGATCCGCTCGCCATCAGGATCCCCGAGGCGCACGAACACGTCGAACTCGCGATGGTCGGCCACCCACCAGGCCCCGACCGGCAGATCAGAGAAATCGCGCACCGCCTTGGGTTCGTATCCCGCGCGCCACGCCTTCGGACCAATTCGACCGAGCACCACGGTGGAGGGAGGGATCGACCGCAGGAAACGGTTCACCGTGCTGGCGCATGGCGTGGGCAACCGCAGGTGTGCGCAGAAGATCTCGAGGCGGCGGTAGACCGTGGTTGGAGACGGCTGCTTCGGCTGGCAATACTCATTGATCAGGAACTCTTGAACGGTCGGTGAGAGGGCGGTAAAGCGGCCTTTGGTGGTGCCCCACTTTGGGAGCAGTCCGGCCAGACCGGACGTGCGCGCGGCCGTGACCCAGCGGTAGAGCGTGCGCAGTGGCGTGTTCGTGGCAACGGCGGCCGCGTGCATGGCAGCCTCGCGCCCTTCGCGTGGCAGCGTGAGGAGCGGCTCCACGATCGCGAAGCGGCGCTGGCCTTCGGCGAGGACGGACGGGGGGGCCTCGGCCAGATTGAGGGCGTCGGACGCCGGCGGCCGCGCCGCCGTCGCGGCCGCCAGGTCCGGCCCGAGCCCATCCACAATAGGGACGGGGGTCGGCTCGGTCAGGTGTGGCGCGAGGTCAGTCAATCAGCCCTCCGGAGATGGTCGATCGCACGGCAGTCTCGAACTGTGTCCTGGCACCAGTGGGTGTGCTCGCCCATCGATCGCGTCGGTAGCGGTACCCGTTCTGAGCCAAGCTCAGCCCCACCGCCCAGTCACCGCGCGGCGACCGCGCGACCGCGATGCCGGCCAACACCATCACACCGCCTCCTCGATCCGCGCGGCGACCGCACACGCGGCCTTGATCACATCCCGCAGCTCGCGCCGGAACCTCAGCAGCTCGGCCCGGGTGAGGGCCCCATCAGCAAGAGACTCCTCCAGGCACTGCGCGGCCTCCCCGAGCTCGCGCACACAATGCAGCAGGCCCGCGCGCAGGTCCTCCGTCTGGTCGGTGTCGAGCACCTCGGCGAGCGGCACGATCACACACCGCGCCCGCTGCGCCATGACGTCGAGCACCTGCACATTGCCAGCGATCACACTGATGGCCACGGCGACGTCGGCGGGCAGCCGATGTCCCTCGTGACTCTCAGCGCAGTAGGCGTCGAGCATCGCTTTCGACACCTCGCGCCCGAGCAGCTCCGAGCAGCGGCCGGCGATCTGCCACCGGGACAGCGCGAGCGGCTTCATGGTGTCGACCAAGGCCGCGCGCAGGGCGTGAGGGAGGTCCTCCAGGTGCCCTTCCGGCGTCGGCGGCTCCACCGCGAACAATGGAGTTTGCGGACACGCGGTCGTCGATTCTTTCTTGATCTTCGACATTGCGTATTAGCCCTCGTGATGAGTACGGTGAGGCAACCACTCTAGGCGGTACAGAGCCAAATGATCTTGCTTGAGGTGCAGCTTCGGCATACACTATGCCGTCTCGCGCAGTTCTCGTCGTCTCTGCAACCGCGTAGCAGTGGTCCGCATCGGGAATATGACACCCGGATGCAGGCCTAGCAGTTTGCCGATATGCCGTTCGATGCGACGAGAGCGCGCCTGACCTGTGATCACGCGCACAACAGTGGAGCGATGGACGTTGCACCTGCGCGCTACGTCCGCCATGTTCAGCCCGTGGCGCATCAGTTCGGCCCGAATTAGATAACTTTGTTGCAGGAACATGGTTGCATAATATTCCAATGGAATATTTCTGTCAACACAAAATGTGCCTTTGGTTTATTTATTAGCCAGATGGCAAAAATATCAGGCTTTTCCAGTAGGTTGGCTGAGGCGATCGCTGTCTCTGGTAAAAAAAAGTTGCAGGTGGCACGCGCTATCGGCATCACGGCGCTCAGTTTGAGTCGGTATCTCGCAGGGACTCGGATCCCTCACGATTCCATGATCAAATTGTTCGCACGTGAGCTACGCGTCTCTGAAGAATGGCTTCGCTCCGGGATTGGGGCCCGCGCACGTGACCACGGACCACCCATCGCGATAGACCCTCCCACGTCTGTGGGGCAGACATTTCGGCCTTATGGTGTAGACTTTTTATCTAAACTCAATTCCTTGGGCGATACTGAGCGCGTGGCACTGGAACAGTTTCTCCGCGGCCTGACTGGTCAGGATCCGGCTATCCGGCAGCACCTGATCGGGCAGATGCGGATTATCGATCGCGCCCTCGGCCCCCCGCGCGCAGAGCCGGGCGAAGGGGAGGAGGCGCAGCATGGCTGACTCGTCGCATGCGTCTTTCGGATCTGGTGTATTGGTTGCTCGACCTCCCGGCGGACGGGTGGCGCGTGCTGGCGTCTGTGGCCCGAATCTATCGCGACGGCGACGACGAGCTGCGCGCGGCCGTGCGCTCGCAGGTCTCACTGGTGGCGGGGTTGGTCGATCGGCGGCGTGGGACGCGCGTCGATGGCGTATGTTACAATCCGGCCGTCGATTCGCTGAGTCTCCTGCTGATGCCGAACGGGCGCGGAGGGCTTTATGTGATGACGCTCACTACCACGCGCGTGAGCTGCATCGACCCGGACCCCGACCGAAGGGCGGCATGAAGCACCTTCGCCTGTATGTCTATTTGATGATGGTCACCCTGCCTGCCTGTGCGAGCGTGGGGAACGAGGCGGTACACACGCTCCCGCCAGATTGGCCACCCCTCGGCACGCCCCAGTCGGAGATTCTTGAAAAATTAGGGGAGCCCAACGCTAAGGCGGTGAAGGCAACGGCGGCGGGAGAGGAAGAGACCTGGACCTATTCTTATGCCTATGCGGAAAGTAGCCCGTGGCTCTATGTTCCAATCGTGGGACTTGGCGTGGCGGCATCGGGCGAGGGCTTTACTGGGGAATCCAAAACACTGGCCCTCACCTTTGACCGGGACAAGAAGGTGAGTGCGCGGGTACGCGAGCACCTCCCGATTGGACAACCGAGTGGCCCTCCGGGTTCGCATGCCCCAGTGAAAGGACCAGATGATTTTTAGGATGTGAGAAACTCCGAACCGCTGAAACCAGACCGCCATAATATAGGACCCAAGCAGACCAAAAATTATCCACAGACGAGAGTCGGTCCAGCCGGACAGGATTCGTGCCAATGCCATTTTCAGTCGCTATTTAAGGTTATCCACAGACCGGTGTTTTTATTCTCAAAACGGAGGCTGATTTTCTCAATTAAAGATGGATCGCCGCTCCTGTGGCGGCGCTAAAGACCCTCTGATTCGGCGTTCAGTTCTGCCAAATTACTTGAAGGTTTTTCCCTGATTCTGCCTCTCTCTGCCAAATTACTTGAAAGTCGCCCAGCCGAGTTGCAGCCCCGAAGCCTAGGTAATTGCACAGAATATCGGAATTTCCCGGATCCTGCCATCCTGCCAAAATACTTGACAGCGCACATTGGTCTGGCTACTCAGCGCGTGACGGACATGCGGGCAAGGAGATGGAGAAGAACTACTTGAGCGAATAGCGGATGGGCACCTGGAGGGGAATGCGGTCGGCCCCAAGAGGCCGATCGAGCTTCATGGGTGACAGGTGGCGAAGCAGTGCCAGCGCTTCTTCGTCTAAGATTGGATGTCCGGATGATTGCACGATCGTAGGATTTTCGATTTCACCTTCGGCGTTCACCACTAGTTTGACGACGACCTTGCCCTGCCACTGATTGAGCCTAGCTTCGACTGGATAGCGAATCATCGCTGATATGCGGGTTAGGAGGTCTTGCGCGAGCCAGGTGTAATCCTGCTTTTGAGGGGAGGAGTAGTGTCCAAGTCCTGGCGTCGAGGACTGAAAGGTTGGGAGTCCCGCGATCTGGGGCGACGAGACTTCCGACTCAACCGAGGAGGGGCCGGCAAGGCTGGGGTCGGTGTCGGACCCAGCCGCTCCGCCAATCGCGGAGGCCGGTTCGTTATTCGCTGATCGATCGCGATGGATTCTTTCCAATGCCACTGCCTCGTCGGTACCCGGCGTGCCGGCTCGAAATTCAGGGGTTGATGGGGATGGGATAGAAAAGGGCGGATTTTCGTCTGCCGGAGGTGGGAACGCAATGGTTTCGGGTTGGGAGGTCGGCTTCGCCGGGACGGGGGTTGTCGTCGTCGCCGAAGGAGGAGACGGCGGCGGCGCGTGAGGGACAGGCCGTGGCGAATCGATTGTGCCTTGGCCTCCTGCCGTTGATTCCGCAGGTGCCTTCCGAGAGGGCGATGTCGCAGGCGATGTCTGGGGCTCCATCCGCACCTGGCTAGGTGGGGCCACGTTGCTCTGTTTTGCGGCCGGGGGACGTGTCTCTGCCGGATCCCTCGCCGGCGCTTTCGACACAAAGCTGGATTCCGGAACGGATTCGCGACCGGAGGTGGAAGGTGTCACGGATGCAGAAGTGGTCGAGGTATTCCCGTCCGGGGACTGCACCACAGCGACCTCCCATCGAAAGGACTCCGATTGAGATGGCGGACGCAGAGAGGTGACGAAGAGAGCCACCACTCCGACTACTATCGCGTGCAGCACGAGAGATGCCGCCCACCCTTGGACTAGAAACAAGGCGCGCTCCGGCGTGTCGGAGGCCAGTGTGATCACAATCTTCTCCTTCTAACATCAGATGCCGCCTGGCCGGGGGTGCCGGTAAAGCTCACCACCGGTTCTCACTCAGCAGCGGCCATTCCGGAGGGCAATTCGCGACGGCCCTGCTTGACGACGAGGCGCGCACGCATGTCGCAGCGATAGTTCATCATAGCACCTGGCGCTTGATTCGGGTGGCCTTCCCGATCGGTGTCCGGTGGAAAAGGATGGAGTGAATGGAGGGCAGGAGAATGGTCACCCCCCCCGGCGAAACGGATCCACGCTCAGCGTGTCCGGTGGACCGCCAGGGGGGCTTGTATGGCAAGAGCGACCCGGATAGGCGAGAAAGGGATGCAGACAGGCGAAGTTCGTCCAAGGCGACGACCAGTGCACAGGGCATTAGGTCGTTGGGGGAACCGAAGGGCGAGTCTCTGATTGAGGGGGATCGAACGCCGAGGCCGTCTGCACACCCACTGTCGCGTCGGAAAAGACGACCGTATGGGAGAGGGTGGTGGTGACGGTAACCTTGGCTCCAACCGGGTAGACTGCCGTGGACGCTTCGCTGCTGTGCACCACCCGGCCGGAACGTAAGCGGATCCGGTAAAGATTCTCGGATCCTCGAAACTGACGGGCCAGAATGGTCGCATCCCCTCCCTCGACGGACGACACGCGGATATCGTCAGGTCGAATCATGACCACGACGGAGGTGCCGACCGGAAGGGACTTGTGATTGGCGAATTCCCCCAATTCGGTTACCACTTTCTCGTGCTGAATGACGCCCGGGATAAAGTCAGCCTGGCCGACGAAATCCGCCACGAACGGCGTCGCGGGCAGGTGATAGATCATCTCCGGGGTGTCGAGCTGCTCGAGACGGCCCTGATTCAAGACTGCAATCCGATCTGCGATGGCGAACGCCTCGTCGTGATCGTGGGTCACCAGAATCGTCGTGGTGTTGGTCCGCTTGAGGAGGGCATGCAGCTCTTGGCGCATGTGTGTGGCCATATCGGGGTCGAGGTTGCTGAAGGGCTCGTCCAGCAAGAGGATGACCGGATTATGGGCCAGCGCGCGGGCGAGCGCGACGCGCTGTTGTTGGCCGCCGGACAACTCGTGCGGATAGCGCCGTTCCATCCCCGTCAACCCCGTCAATGCCAACATGGCGGTAATCCGAGCCTGTCGCTGCGGCGGGGCCATGCCAGCCAGGCCGAACCCGATGTTGTCCGAGACGCGGAGATGCGGGAAAAGGGCATACTCCTGAAAGACCATGCCGACGCTGCGCTGCTCGGTGGGGACTTGCGTGTCCTGAGACGAGACCAATCGGCCTCCGAGTCGGACCTCTCCCTCCGTCACCGGCTCGAATCCGGCGATGGCGCGAAGGATGGTGGTCTTTCCGCAGCCAGACGGGCCCAACAGGCAGACGATCTCGCCCGAGCGCACGGCGAGGGAGATGTCGCTCACGGCCGGCCGGCGCGGATCATAGGCGCAGGAAACCTTGCGGAGCTCGAGGACCACCGGCGTATCCAGCCGCACCCGCGGCATACCCAGGGCCGGCATCGCCTCTGCGCGGCTCAGGCCCGCGTCCTCACCGGCGGCTGAGGAATATCGGGGCTGGGTCACGATACGGTCTCCCGGAAAACCCAGTCGCGGGCGACCAACAGGGCCAGTGCCGGCAGGCTGATCACGACGATCAGCAAGGCGGGGGCCGCCGCCGATTGGTAGAGTTCCTCACTGGCCTCCAGCCAAACGCGGACGGCGAGCGTGTCGAAGCCCACGGGGCGCAGCAACAACGTGGCCGGCAGTTCCTTCATGCACTGCAGAAACATCAAGATCCAGGCGCTCACGAATCCATTCCAGATCAGTGGAATCGTCACGCGCCGGAGTGTGCCCCAGACGGTGTAGCCCAACGTCCGAGCGACCTCCTCCACGTTCGGCGTCACTTGCTGGATCGCTGGCTCCAACGATTGGAGCCCTGCGGGGAGATAATGCACGACATAGGCTAAAATTAACAGAAGAACCGTTCCATAGAGCCCCGGCGCCAGAGCAATGGCCAGGACCAGCAACGCCAATGCTGCGACCGGGCCGGGAAGCACATACCCCGCATAGGTGGCATGCAAGCAGACATGATTCAACCAGTTCGGGCGCCGGGTCGCCAGGTACGCGACGGGGATCCCGAGCAGAACCGCCGACGAGGCGGCCAGGCCGGACAGCAAGACCGTGTTCCAGGTGAATTCGACGAAGCGGTGATCGAGAAGATTTTCTCGGATGGCCTCTGCGCTCCATCCGATCAGCAATCCGGTGGGAATGCCGAATGACAAGAGAAACGTGATCGCAGCGAAGCTCAGCGCCGCAATCCTGGCGAGGGGGCTCCCGCGTTGCGGCACGGGCCGACGAAACCGTCCGCTGGTTTGATAAAAGCGGCTACGTTGGCGGAACCATCGCTCGCTCAAGAAAAACAGCAGGGCGAACAGTACCAGGATCACGCTTAACACGCTCGC
The DNA here is from genome assembly GCA_039794185.1 of Candidatus Inralta sp. Taxonomy (GTDB): domain Bacteria; phylum Nitrospirota; class Nitrospiria; order Nitrospirales; family Nitrospiraceae; genus BQWY01. Next base: position 39,393 of record JBDIVW010000012.1, read on the forward strand.
CGCCGCGTAATTATAACGTCCGGTCATCTGCTGGTAGACCGCGTAGGTCAGGGTCTGATAGCGGAGCAGCGAGACCGCACCGAAATCCGATACTACGTATAGGATCACCAGTGAGACCCCCGCGAAAATGGCCGGACGCAGCAAGGGCAGCGTGACACGCAAGAACGTCGGCCAGGCGCCGACTCCGCACGCGCGTGCGACCTCTTCGAACGACACATTCATGTTCAACAGGGCGGTCCGGGTGAGGAGATAGACGAACGGGAACGTATCCAGCGCCATTACCCACGTGGCTCCCCAGAGCGATTGGGGGGCGAAGACGTGCCGGTCTGGCCCGGCGATGGATTGCCACATTCCATCGATCGGTCCATTGGCGCCGAGAAGGTACGAGTAGACATACGCGAGAACGTAGGTGGGCATGGCCAGCGGCAACACCAACAGCCACTCCCACATGCGCCGTCCGGGAAAATCGAGCCGGGCGACCAGCCAAGCGAGCGAGACACCGAGGACCAGTGTCAGCACGGCGACCCCTCCGGCGAGAGAGAAGGTGTTCCAGAGGAGCTCGGGAAGCCGGGTGCGCCACAAACGGCTCCAAACGGCCGGGTCAGCCGCGAGCGCCTGGTACACGACGTAGAAGAGGGGAAGCGAGAGGACCGCGGCGATGCCCATGACCAGGAGTTGCATGGGCGACAGCACATGGTGGCGGAGCGCCGTGGTGGTCATGGGAAGGACGATTCGTCAGCGGAGACCGGCGTCCTCGATCAAGGTCATCGTGGGTTCCCGGAGTTCCGCCAATTTGGTGAGCGGTATCAGAGCCGGGCGGAACGACGAGCGGGGAACCAGTGCAGGGTCGGGGCGGACCTCCGGATGCAGCGGGTATTCCTTGTTCAGGTCGGCGAACATTTTTTGCCCCTCTTGGGCAATGAGGAATTCGACCAGCAATTCGGCGCTTTCGAGATGCGAGGTCTGTTTGAGGACGCCGATGCCGGCCACGTTCATGATCGCTCCCATGCCGCCGTCCTGTTGGTCCGGCATGAAGGCGGCGATGGGAGCACTCGGTTCCGTCGCGAGCTGCCGATACACATAATAATGGTTCACGATGCCCAGCGCGACTTCCCCTTTGGCAACGGCCTCGACAATCTGCGAACTTTTCCCGTAGACCCGATTCCCGGCGTTCTGCTTGAGGCCGGTCAGGAAATCTCTCGTGCGAGCCTCCCCTTGGGAGGCCTTGATGACCGACACTCCGGCCTGGAGGTACTCACTCCCCGCATTGGGGATGGCGATCTTGCCTTTCCATTTTGGCTTGGCGAGGTCGAAAAGCGACGTCATCTCATCAGGTTTGACCTGCTTGGTGTTGTAGACCACGATCCAGAACCGGCCCGAGAGGCCGATCCAACTATTGTCGGCGGCGCGAAATTGCGCAGGAATGGCGCGCTCCACCTCCGGCAGATTCAGGGGGCGGAGCAGGCCTAGTTCGCGGGCGCGCTCGAGACTCCCGGCGTCGTTCGTGATCAGCACATCGGCGGGCGTTCTGGAGCCTTCGGCCTCCAGACGGTTGATCAGCTCGGTCGTGCCGGAGGAGAGGAGTTCCACCTGAATGCCCGTCTTGGTCTGAAAGGCGTCCAAAACAGGCTTGATCAGTCGCTCGGCCCGCCCCGAGTACACGACCAACTTCTCGGCCGCTTGGGCCGGCGCCAACACGGCCAGGTTGGCGATGAAGCTGAGAGCCAGGCCCCCCAGCAGGAGTCGGCGAGGCCGGACTAGGCCCCCGAGGTGATGGGTGTGAGACGCACCGCTCTGGCGCATATTTTGAAATTGATTCATCATCTCAATAAGCTAGCAAAAAAAACGGCGGGCCGTCAATTCCGGCACTTCGAGCAGAGGCCGTACAGCTCGAGCTTGTGTGTGGTGATCGTAAACCCGTGTCTGGCGGCGACTTCCTCCTGCAGGCGCTCGATGTCGTCGTTCTCGAATTCGACGATCTTGTTGCAGCCGGTGCAGATCAAGTGATCATGATGCCCCTTGTGCGAGACGTTGTCGTACTGGGTTTGCGAGCCGAAGTGCCGGGCCTGGGCCAGCCCGACGTCGCAGAAGAGGTTGAGGGTCCGATAGATGGTCGCCAAGCCCAGGTGCGGATCCTTGCGCGCCAACTCGTGGTACATCTGTTCGGCCGTGATGTGTTCCTTCTTGAGGAACTCCACCAGGATCAACTCGCGTTGCCGCGTAAGTTTGAGGTTGTTCTTCGCGAGATGAGAGCGGAGCGCGTCCATCTCCTTGGGCAGTTTCGTCAAATGGTTCCGGCCTGGCATGACGATGCACATTAAAGAACGAAACGGCGATTTGGTCAAGGGGCTTGTAGCCGGGCTATGGTCGCGCAGAGAGACATGCGCCCGCCGCTGCTGCATTGACCGGCGGCGAAGTCGGTCGTTATAGTGCCACCCGTTCTGCAGACGAAAGGCGGCTGCATGCGACAAGCGCATCACATGACGATTGATCGGGCCGTGCTCCTCTACATTTTGCATTTGGCCGAGCCCTACGGATTGTTGAACGATGTGAAACTCCAGCAACTGGCGTTTCTCTGCGAACTGCAGCTCTTCAGCAAGGGATTCCGGACGCTCCATTTCGAGTTCTTTCGGTTCGCCTATGGGGCATTCAGCAAGGATGTGGACAACGATCTGTTATCGCTCCGGCGCAAGGAGAAGGTCGAGAATTTCTCCGTGACCGACCAGGTGGTGGAGGAGGTATTGCCCATGCTGACGGGCAGTGGGGCTTCGCACGAGCCCAATCAAAAGAGCCTCGATCTCATCCAGGCGGTGGTCGGCACGTATGGCCCGCAGGACACGACGCAGATCACCAAATCGGTAGAGGCGGTCGAACTGACGACGCCGGAGAAGCCCGATTTCAAGATTCCCATTCGCGATATCGTCTTCCACACGACGATATTGGTGCCCCATCGTATCGAGGTGAAAGACGAGTTCACCTTGTCCTCTTCAGAACTGGCAAAGCTCAACAAACTGATGGGATATTAGATCGGGACCGATGTTGCGGACTCGAGACTGAGGGACCGCGCTGCCCCGGCGCTCAGCACGCCTCCCCTCCTAGAGCCGGTAGAGTTCGCCGTACTTCTTCTCCACATAATTCAGCCACGGAGCCGGGCTGAGCGGTCCACCGGTGATCCGTTCGACCAACCGGTCGGCGGTGTACATTCGGCCCCAATGATGAATCTTCTGCTGCAACCACCGGCGAAGGACGACCAGCCGCCCGGCCTCGATCTCCTGCTCCAATCCGGTCAATTCCAGCCGGGCTTGATCGTAAAACTGAACCGAATAGAGATTGCCCAAGGTGTAGGTCGGGAAATATCCGAAGGATCCCATGGACCAGTGGATGTCCTGCAGCACCCCGTCTGCGTCGCGTTCGGGTACGATGTTCAGGTACGTCCGCATCTTGTCCCGCCAGAGGTCCGGCAGGTCCTCCACTCGGGTGCGGCCCTCGATCAGACCCTGTTCGATCTCGAAGCGCAGCATGATGTGCAGGTTGTAGGTTAGTTCGTCGGCCTCAACGCGGATGAACGACGGCTGCACGCGATTGATCGCCGCATAAAACTGATCCACCGTTACGGACTTGAGTTGGTCGGGGAAGGTCCGCTGCATCAGCGGGAAGAAGCAGCGCCAGAAAGGTTTCGAGTGCCCCACGCAGTTTTCCCAGAGCCGTGACTGGCTCTCATGGATGCCGAGTGAAATCGAATCCCCCAGGGGCGTGCCAAAGTGTTGAGGGTTGAGTCCTTGGTCGTACAGCCCGTGGCCACCCTCGTGGATGCAGCTAAAGAGACAAGAGGGAAGGTCCTGCTCGAAGATTCGCGTGGTCACGCGGACGTCGGTCGGATGAAACGACGTGGTAAACGGATGAGCCGAGACGTCGAGACGACCGTGCTCGAAATCGTATCCCATCGCGGTCAGAATCAGCCGGCCGAATTCGAGTTGCCGCGCGGTATCATACGACTGGTGAAGGAACGCATCGTCGATCGATACCGAACTCGCCAGCACTTTTTGGAGCAATGGCACCAGACGGGCCTTGATCTGAGCGAACAGCGGCCCGAGCGTGGCCACCGTCGAGCCGGGCTCGTACAGGTCGAGCAACGCGTCGTACGGGGACGCGGCGTATCCCAGGTGATCGGCCTCCTCGTGCTTGAGGGCCACGATGGTCTTGAGGTTCGGCAGGAACCGCTTGAAGTCGTTCTTGGCGCGCGCCTCGACCCACACTTGTTGCGCGAGGGAGCATTCCCGGCCCATCCGCACGACGAATTCCGAGGGAAGTTTCTTCGCACGGCTGAAATCACGCCACACTTCCCGCAGCAGGGCCCGCGCCGATTCGTCCCAGGGGTCGCCGGGGCGATCCAGGGGTGCGCCGCTGCCCAGGTCGAGCCATTGTCCCAGCAGGCGTTCCGTTTCCGGGGCGATCAGGCGATCGTGAGCCAGCCCCTGAAGGGTGGCGATCTGGTCGGCCCGCGCCGCGCCGCCCCCGGCCGGCATATAGGTTTCCATGTCCCACGAGAGCAGCGATGAGGCGCTGTTGATGTGCTGGACCTCGCGCAAACGCGCGGTCAAGGGTTCCAAAGTCGCAAGGGTTGCCACGGTCGGCCTCCTTCGGCATGATGCGGCGGTGATCAATCGGTCGAGTCATCCTAGACAACGGTGGCGGTGTTTTCAATTGAAGCGGCGCGAGAAACGGTCTTCTCGGAGCCGGCATGAGGAGAGCGTGATGGAAGAGTTGGTCGCCCCCGAAATCGAAGCGTATGCCGAGCGGCATTCCATCCCCGAGTCGGCCCTCTGCCGCGAACTGCGGGAAGAGACCGAGCGGACGATGGAGCTGGCTCGGATGCTGGTCGGTCCCTATGAGGCGGCGTTTCTGAAAATGATGGTGCGGTTGGTACGGGCACGGCGCGTCTTGGAAATCGGCATGTTCACCGGGTACAGCGCGCTCTCGATGGCGGAGGTGTTGCCGGATGACGGTGAGCTGATCACCTGTGAAGTCGATCCCGAACCGGTCGCAATCGCCCGCCGGTACTTTGCCAGAAGTCCGCATGGGCGGAAGATTCAGATCCGGCCTGGTCCGGCCCTGGAAATCTTAGGAACGCTGCAGGGACCCTTCGACGTGATTTTCATCGATGCGGACAAACAGAATTATCTCAACTACTATCGGCGCGCTCTGGAGTTAATGGCCCCCACGGGGGTGATCCTGGTGGACAACGTGCTCTGGTCGGGGGAGGTGCTCAAACAACCGCCGCCGGACGAGCGCACGGCTGTGATCCAGGAACTCAATCGGACGGTGGCCCAGGATGCCCGAGTGTACGCGGTGCTGGCGCCGATCCGGGACGGCCTGCTCGTCATCACCCATCGAGGACCGGTCGGAAATACACCTTGACGGACCGACCGAGCGGTTGCTATCCCCACCGGTGATGGCCTCTCCCTCCGCCGCGCTCGCCTATGCCGCGCTGACCGTGTCGGCCATCGTCTGGGGTGGTTCGATCGTTGGACAGAAATATGCCCTCGGGTCCTTTTCCGCCGTCGAGGTGTCCGTGCTCCGCGGTCTGGGAGCGCTGGCGATCCTGATCCCGCTCTGGTGGGCACAGGAGGGGAAGGCCATCACGCTCGTCGGTCGCGATCTGCGAGTGCTGGCCGCCCTCGGGCTCGCCGTGCTCGGGAATCACCTTTTGACACTCTTCGGCCTGCGCTACATTGGAGCGGCCAGCGCCGGTGTCATCATCGGCGCCAGCCCGGCGATCACCGCGCTGCTGTCCTCGCTCCTGATCCGTGACGTACCCTTCAGCAAGGTGGCGGGGGGCTGTGCGCTGTCGTTTGCCGGAGTGGCCCTGGTATCGGGAGGCGGGAGCGGAAGTGCAGCCGGGGACAATCCGTGGCTCGGGGGGATCCTGGTCCTCCTGGGGCTGATCAGTTGGGCGCTGTATACCATCGGCAGCGGCGCGGTCATGGGGCGGTTGTCGCCGCTCACCGTCAACTGGACCACGCTGTTGCTGTCCATCCTGTTACAGATTCCTCTCCTGTGGACCGATCAACAGGTTATGCAAAGCGGGTTCGAGTCTGTGTCGCCTGGCGGGTGGGTGTCGCTCGTGTATCTGATCGTGTTTGCGACGGCGTTGGGCCAGCAAGCTTGGTTATATGGCGTGCAGGGAGTCGGGCCTTCCCGGGCCGGCGTCTTCGTCAACCTCATTCCCGTGTCGGCGCTGCTGCTCTCGGCTCTTGTGCTCGGTGAGGCGATCGGGCCAAGAGAGATGGTGGGCATCCTCCTCATTCTTGCCGGCGTCTGGTTGGTGGGGTACCAGACGAGGACCTCCACGAAATAGGGGGGATCCTGGCCGGTGTTCGCAACATCAGAAAAAGTGCGTCACGTCGCATTTTTCTTCCTGATGCCCTGGCCGGTTTCCAATCGGCTGCTATACTTGGTTATAGCCTCTCACCCGATTGGAACTGACTATGCGGAGACTTGCCGGTATCGTCGTGACCACCATTACGGTCTTCGGGACGCTCGTGCCGCTTTCGGCGACGGCGGCGACGAAGCCCAGAGACCGTGCCCACGATAGGCACGACTGCCGCCAGACCGGCGCCAAAGGAAGCTACGTCTGCGACAAGGGTCCGTTCGTCGGGAAGACCTTTGACTCGCGGAAAGGGCTGGTCGATGCGTTGCGCCAAGCTCCCGGCCCGTCCGCGGCACCGGCCTCCGTGCCGGCGTCCGTGCGCAAGCCCGCCAAGGTCAAAGCCGCGACTCGCTAATCTGCCGCTCAGGGTCCAATAGGTAAGCCCTTTCCTCCTTCCAGGCGCTTGCTCAGTTCAGCGGATTCCTCCAGCCAATGGGCCCTCGATTGTTCGCGATCATCCAATCGAGCCCGGCTTGCGCCCTCGCCCCGCAATCCCGCATGATGGCGGCACATGGATCACATAAGGGGTCTCGCATGATCGAGCAACGCATCGACGAACTGACACGCGCCAACCAGGCGTTTTACGACGCCTTCGAAAGCCTGGATATCGGCCGCATGGATAAGGTGTGGGCACACCAGGAGTATGTCACCTGCATTCATCCCGGGTGGGGGCTTCGCGAGGGGTGGCCTTCGGTGCGCGACTCTTGGGTGCTGATTTTCAACCATACGTTTTCGATGAAATTTCGCCTGAGCAACGTCTTTGTCCAGGTGGCCGGCGACATGGGCTGGGTGATCTGCACGGAGAACCTGACGACCGAACAGGAGGGCAATACCGTGGAGAGTCGGGTGCTAGCTACGAACCTCTTCGAACGGGTGGGGGAGGAGTGGGTGTTGATCCACCATCATGGTTCGCCAGTCATGGGGGGTGGGTGAAGCGGCCATGCAGGCTCCTGTGCTCGTGCAACGCGCGTCCTCAGAAGGACCTTGTTGGACACGCGCAGTGGGAGCCTACATGGCCGCTCCCCCCTGGACGGTAGGGAATAGGAAAGGGGAGAAGGGGAAGGATGGGCGGGGGCTGAAGCGGACCGGCATAGGGCGTTCCGATCCGGCACCTCCAGAGCGACCATGCCGGGGGCTCCGGCATGGGGCCCTCGGAAATTCAGTCGAAGACTCCTTCAGTTTCCGCCTCCCATGCCGCACCCCACGGCCTGGCGCAGGTCTTCCGCCGAGGTCGCTTCCACATTAAGAAAGAAGCGAGGCGCGATGGTGTGCCACCAATCGAGCTCGTGGATGGTGAAATTCTCGTCGAAATGTTCGAGCGTCATGAATTCGGACTCATACCGAAGCGCACTTATGAGGTTGATGAGACGTTTTTTGAGGAATTCAGGAAGGAATAATACGTCTTAGGTCGATATTTTCAGAATCAGTTCTTGAGGGACAAAAGGAATCGGGAGCACTTCTGTCCAAAACAATCTGGTTTTCCTTAGCGAGTCCTCGCGAGAACTGCCGATTGGACGACTTCGCGCCCTGTTGAGACAGGAGGTTGCCCTTCGTGCTGTCCACCGTGGCAGGGTACCAAGACCAGCAGTTCCACCGGCGGTCCTACAGGGGGCGGGAGTCCTTTCTTACGGTTTCTTGGTGGCGCGGGTATCAGGGCTCACCGCTTCGTGCTGAAGGGACCGCAAAAACGGGGTCGGGTCTTGTATTCATGCAGCAGAACGTTGGGCAGCTTGGTTTCGGTTAAGTCCGCGTCAACGGGGCTGGATCCGTTTTGGCGCGAGAGCCCGCCAGGAGGGTTTGTCGGGGTTGGTTCAGGCGGACCGTGTAGGCCGGTTGGGAGTCGTGGGTATCAGCAGCCGTCTGTGCGCACTGCGGCGAGCCGGCGACGGGCGCCGCCTTGGACGATGACGAATTCGTAGAGCCGGCATTCCAATGCGCCATTGAACAGCGGCGTGCGCTTGGAGGGTGCCAGGCCGATCAGCTTCGGCACGCGGGCATCGCCGGTCAAGACGTAAGCCCGCCATCCGGTAAAACGCTGCTTCAGCCAATCGCCCAGTTTCGGATAGAACCGTTCCAATTCCTCCGGTCTGCTGAGGCGTATGCCGTAGGGCGGATTGAGCAGCATCACGCCTTGACCGGCCGGCGCCTCCAGATCCAGCACATCGCTTTGCTTCAGACGAATATTCTGGGCGACGCCTGCGCGGCCAAATGTCCGCTGTGCGATTCGTACTGCGGCCGGATCGCGGTCGGATGCGTAGATCGGGGCGGGCGTCGTGGTGAGTTGCGCGGAGTGGGCCGCCTCGCGCTCGCGGCTCCACACGGTGGGGTTGTGCGCCCGCAACCGTTCGAACCCAAACGCTCTTGCCCTGCCGGGTGCCATCCGCCGCGCGATCAAGGCGGCTTCGAGCGGAATGGTTCCGCTTCCGCACATGGGGTCGAGCAAGACCTCATCGGGAGTCCAGCCGGCGAGTCGTAGAATGCCGGCGGCCAGATTTTCTCTCAGCGGCGCGTCGACGGGCCCGAGGCGATAGCCGCGTTTGAAGAGCGGCTCCCCGGAGGTATCCAGATAAAACGTGATGGTGTGCGGATCGAGAAAGGCATCGATGCGTATATCGGGCTGCTCTGTATCCACGCTCGGTCGCTTCTGCCGGGCTGTGACGAATTTGTCGCAGACGGCGTCCTTGATCCGCAACGTGAGGAAATCCAGGCTAGGCAGCGGGCAGCGGCGCGCACTGACTTTGACCTTGATCGTCCCCGTCGGGGCGAACCACTCGGGCCAAGGCAGTGTGTACGCAGCTCGGTACACGTCGTGCTCTGATCGATAGAGACCGTGTCCTACCTCCCAGAGCACGCGACTGGCCATGCGGCTGTGAAGGTTGACCCGGTACATCCCGGACCAGGACGCCTGGAAGGCGACCCCGCCCTCCCCGCCGGTGGCATCCGCCACGCCCAGCTCCTGCAGCTCTGCCTGGAGCGGTCCCTCCAGGCCGCGCGGACAGGGCGCAAAGAAGCGAAATAGCGGGCCCTCCGTCACCATCTCATCCTGATCCCTTCCCGCCGTCCGTTTGTCTCTCTGCGAACAACCGTTGCCTCGCTTACCGCGTCATCGGTTTCGGAAGCATGACAGCGATCGAGCGTCCTTCTCCGATAGGCGATGTCGAACTGAACAGGCCCCGGCGGGTTGATCAGGACCAGTCAGAGAGGGACGGGGTACGATGCAGGACCCGAGGCGCTACCGGGCATAGGATGGCGCGTTACCGGGTTTCCATTTGATGCTACAGCCGATGCTGGGATGCTGCGTGCCCTCGACCGGTTTGCCGGCGAGGACTGCGTCGATGGCGGCGCGGAGGTCACGACCGGTGACCGGTTTGTTGTTGCCGGGGCGACTGTCGTCGAGCTGCCCTCGGTAGACCAGGCGTCGTTGTGCATCGAACAGGTAGAAGTCCGGCGTACAGGCCGCATGGTAGGCCTTCGCGACGTCCTGCGTTTCATCAAAGCAGAGCGGAAACCGCCAGCCCAGCCGCAGCGCCAATTCCTTGAGACGATCGGGGGCGTCCTCCGGGTAATGCGCCGGGTCGTTGCTGCTGATGCCCATGATGCCGAGCCCGCTCTCCGCGTAGTCCTGCCCGATCCTGGTGAGTTCGTCCTGAACGTGCTGCACGTAGGGGCAGTGTCGGCACAAAAATATCACCAGCAGGGCGGTCTTGCCCGCAAACGAGTTCAGCGAGTAGGCCCGGCCGCTTACCACGTCACGCAACGAAAACGCCGGGGCCGATGTACCGAGCGGGAGCATGACCGATTCGACTGCCATCGAGGCCTCGCAACAGGTGACTGGCTGGCCTCTGGTCGAGGCCCTAGCTTACTGTAGCAGCGCCCTTCGTCTCGGCTCAAGATGCTTTGTGTGTCTCAGCGCGCGGGCGATCGTCACCCCGGGCGACGGGTTTGCGCCGCCGCCCTCGGTGCCCGCGCTGGAAACCGATTGCCGGGTGGTCCGATTCCCGCACGAAGATGTCGCTCACCCCATTGGAATCGTCCGCACGAGGGTGACGGCGCTCGACCGGAACGCCACAGTGCCGCCGCCCGCGCTGATGGATGGGCTCTCGCTCGTTCCGCCGGCGGCGTGTGCTCCGGCGCTATCGACCGAGACCCGCGTCGTTTCGCCCTTCAGACGGCCGCGCATGAAAACGTCGTAGTCGTTGTTGGTGTCGTTCGCCACGAGGTTGTTCGCCGCCGAGGCGAACGCCACGTACTGGCCGTTTGCGCTCAAGGAGGAACTGAGACTGCCCACCGGGCCTGTGGCTTGCCCGCCGCCGCTTGCGACGGAAACGCGCGCCGTGATGCCTGCGGTTCGGTCCCGCACGAAGACATCGGCCAGTCCGTCGGTGTCGGCCAGGGCCAGGTTCGCGGCGCCGACGTGAAGGCGATATGTTGTCCGTCGGCGCTGATGGCGAGGCCGAAGCTACCGAGGCCCACACCTTGATTTTCGCTGATGTCGATGGAAAAACGGGTGGGTCCTCCCGGTGGCCCGGTCTTGCAGGAAAATGTCGGTGACGCCGTTCGAGTCGTTCGCGACGAGATTCGTGGTGTCCGACGCGAAGGCTACGTAACGGCCGTCGGCACTGACTACCGGCACACCGCTGATCCCTCTGACGGCCTCCGTGCCCTCCGGACTAACCGAAGCGCGTATAGTGAACGAAGCCGGTGGACCTGACTCGTCATCTCCACAGCCGAAGGTGACGGTTGCGGCGAGGATGAGGAAGCCGCGCTGGAGGCTTATCGTAACTTGAGAACGGGCAAAGTGACAGGGGGTGCCGACAGTAGGGGTGGCGTGGTATGCACAGCGGGTGCCGCCCCCTACGACCTCGTTGCACCGGGGACGGCGGGCTCTTCGACCTTCACGGTTTTCTTCCACTCGTCCACGATGGCATCCCGCTCGGCCATGGTCATGCCGGCATATTTCAGGAACATCTGCATCCCCCGTTTGCGGCGCCAGGTCAGAAAGTCCATGAAGTGAGCTTTGCAGACATGCCTGGTTCCGGCAGGAGCGTAGACGCCCTGGCGGCAGAATTGAATCGTACAGGTATCTTGGGTCATGTGATGATTCCCTCTGGTCGGTCAGTATGCCCAACGACCGGTTGGGTTTGCAACCTCCCTATGCCGTGCTTGACCCGGTCTGGGCCGGTCCGGTATGGGACAGGCGGCTCAGGTTGCCGAGCCCGCGCACATTGTGGTGCCGAGGGGGATCGCCGGAGGCCGCCGTCGGGGTGCCAGGGGGGATCTATGAGGATGTGTGAGAGGTTCGTGGGCGTCTCGTATGGGGGGCGGGCCGGAGTGCGAGGTCTCCGAGTGCTCCTGGCAATGCTCGTCTTTGGTGGTTGTACGCCGACGCCTCGGGCCGGTTTGCCCGAGGGCAGCCCCTTTCTCCCCGTTGCCGAGGCCCAAGCACTCGCGCTTCCTCAGGGGATCGCAAGTGGAGACGTCACCCACGAGTCGGCCGTCATCTGGGCGCGCACCGATGGACCGGCCGCACTGCAGGTGGAATGGTGGCCGGCTTCCGCGGGCGATGTCGACGACGTCGCGCGTTCGTCGACGAGAGGTTCGGGAAGCCGGACCTCGATCCAGCGGACGACATCGGCCGACGATTTTACGGCGAAGGTCCGTTTGTCGGAGCTGAGGCCCGACACCGTGTATCGCTATCGAGTCTGGACGGCTCCCCTCACGGCGGAAGAGCGGTTTGCCCAAGCGGCGACGCCCGGCGACCCCGGCCGGTTTCGCACGGCGCCGGATCCGGCTACCCACCGGGACGTACGGTTCGCCTGGAGCGGTGACCTGGGCGGGCAAGGCCGCTGTCGCCAAGGTGTGCGCGGCTATCCGATCCTGGATCGAGCGCTCGAGGCTCGTCCTCAGTTTTTCTTGTTGCTGGGCGATCTCATTTACGGAGATGAACGGTGTCCCTCTCCTCCGAACGATCCCGGCAGCGACTTCGTGGCCGGTACCCTCGATGAGTATCGGGGCAAGCACCGCTATCAGCGCGGCGCGCCGGCGCTCCGACAATTCCTGCTCGAGGTGCCGGTCTGGGCCATGTGGGACGATCACGAGGTGCGCAATAACTTCTCCGGCCCCTTCGACCCTCAGATGCCGGCCGGTCGCCAGGCGCTGTTCGACTACTGGCCCATTCGGGTCAATGAAGAGGACCCGACTCGGCTCTACCGCAGTGTGCGGTATGGGGCAGGCCTCGAACTCTTCATCCTGGACACGCGACAATATCGCAGCCGTAATCAGGATTCGGACGGTTCGGGCAAGACCCTGCTCGGTTCGGCCCAGTTGGCCTGGCTGATCGACGGGGTCACGCGGTCGACGGCGACGTGGAAGGTCATCGCAACCTCGGTGCCGCTGTCGTATCCGACCAAACGTTCGCGCGCCGTTCCCGGCAATGACGGATGGGCACGCGGAGTGGACGGAACTGGCTTTGAAACCGAACTGACGGAGATCGTGCAGGCGTTGCGCGCGAAGACCGTCCGCAATCTGGTGTGGCTGGCGGGCGATGTCCACTATGTCCAAGGCGCGGCGTATGACCCCGACGGCGACGGGAAACCAGACTTTCACGAGTTCATCGCCGGGCCGCTCTCCGCGTACCATGGTCGCGTGGCGGACCCCCATCCGGCCTTCGGCCCGACGCGGCTGTTCGCGGAATCGGGGTTCGATAACTTCGGGGTCGTGACAGTGACCGATGCGGCCTTCCGGGTCGAACTCGTCGATGCCGACGGTCGAGTGCGGTATCAGTACACGGTGAGGGCCGAGGAGTCCGTCGCGCCGTGAGCTCCGCTTCCAGGGTCGCCCGCTTGCATTCGCCCTTCCCCACCGGGTACGGTAGCCCTCCGCCGTCGGCGAGGAAATTGAGATTGGCTTCCCGCAGCCGAGGCTGCGAGACAGGATACGAGGGGGCGATGCTGCTACAGCTGGTTTCGCTGGCGGGCGCGGCGATGGTGCTGGCCGCCTATGCCATGATTCAAAGCGGCCTGTGCCGCGAGCTGGACGCCGGGTACCTGGCGTTGAATATCATCGGCTCCCTCCTGCTCGGCATCGTGGCGGTCTTGGAGCGGCAGTACGGCTTCATCGTATTGGAATTCGCCTGGGTCGGGCTGGGCGTCGTGGGGGTGGTACGGGCCTGCCGGCAACGGATGGCCTGAGGCTGCCGGCCGAGGCGAGTGTGGACGACCGAATAATCCGAGGACGATACCAAGAAAGGGGAGAGTACATGGCGGGGTTACTCACGGCAAACGACGTGTTCGAGCGGGCGAAGCAAGCGGCGGTCGACGCGACCGGACCGGATGAGAAGGCGTTACAAATCGACTACAACGCGCTGAAGGAGAATATTCAGGCGGCTCTGGGGGACCGGAAGGTGGCGCATCTGCACGTCAATCGCTTTCTGCCGGAAGGGTATGAGGACCAGGGGCGGTTCAACATGCTGGCCCTCACGGCGGGCGGGGTCGTGTTCGATATGGTGATCGGCGATACCTATTTCCGGTACGACCTCGTGTCGGTCGGACAGTTGGACAAGGTCCAGGTCATCGATGCCGTCTGGAACAACCGCGAGAAGCGCCGCGAAGACCCGTTCCTGAGCCTGCGGCTCATGCACGGTGAAGAAACCCATCTGCTGTTGGCCTTGGAAGACAGTGAGCGGAAGACACTCCTGGCTTTCGCGGATGCGGTGAAAGCCGCCCGGAACCCGGAGCGCTAGGTGGCCGACGCGCGGCGATAGAAGGGCAGGGCGTGGACGGTCGCGGGGATGCGGCGGCCGCCCAACTCGACGCTCAGGGCCGTGTCGGGTTTGCTGAAATCCCGCAAAGGGTAGCCGAACGCGATCGCTTTCCCGAGCTGCGGCGAAACGACGGCACTGCTGACCCACCCGACTTCGCGTTCTCCGCTGAACAACTTCGCGCCGGAGGGCGGGAGGACCGACTCCGCCAGGATCAATCCCACCAAGTGCCGGCGTACGCTGCCATAGGTATCCATCCGGGCCACCACTTCCTGGCCGGGGTAGCAGCCCTTGCTGAGGCTGAACGCTTTGCCTTCCAGATTGGCTTCCGGTGGAACGATCTCCTCATTCAAATCCGGTCCGGCCTTCGGGAGGCCCGCTTCCAGTCGAAGGGCTTCGCGGGCGGCGGCACCGAAAGGGCGGAGCCCGAAGGGGGTGCCCGCTGTCAGCAGGTGGTCCCACACGGCGGTCAAGTTGTCCGCCGGCGTCATGATTTCTATGTCGACCTCGCCGGTTTCCTCGGTGCGGAGGAAATAGGCCGGCCGGCCCGCCGCGTCGGCGGCAAGCAAACTGGGCACTCCGGCTTCACCCATCGCCACGTTGTATGCGGATCTGATCAGGTCGCCGGCCTTCGGCCCGCTCACGAGCAACAACCCCCAGGTCTCGGCAAGATTCTCCATCTTGGCCTTGGTTCCATAGAGCAGGAACTTCTTGAGAGTCTGAAAGGTGGTCTCGCCGATTTCGCCTACGTCTTCAACGAGCACCGCCTCCGCCGTCACATAGACGCGGAAGTAGCTCAACATCTTGCCCTTGTGGGTCAGCAGACTCGAATAGAGTCCTTGCCCCGGCTTCAGCGGCAGGAGGTCATTGCTGAGAATGCTTTGTAGCCACTTGACCCGGTCGTCTCCCGTCACGCGCAGTTTGCCCCGATGGGAAAGATCGGCAAGCCCTACGGCGGTGCGGACCGCCCGGTGCTCCGCTGCGACGTCCCCGTAATGAAGGGGAACTTCCCAGCCCGCAGACTCGCTCATCTGAGCGCCGAGTTGACGATGGCGCTCCGCCAATCGCACTGTTTTCATGAGCCGCCCCCAATGGTGTCTTCCACCAACTCGCGCGTGCGGGCGGAGAACTCGTTCCGCGAGACGATCCTCGAGACGCCGAGCGCCTTCGCGCGTTGCCAGGTGTCAACCTCCTCGTGGTTGGCGAACGCCAGCACGGGAGTCTTGGCCAGGATCGGATCCGCCTTGAGGAGGCTCAGCGCCTTGAACGGGTCCAAGTTCATCTCGTTCATGTTCATGACGACGGCGTCCGGCTTGAGCGTCGACGCTTTGGTCGAAAAGTCCTCCTGCGTCCGAGCTCGCTCCAGCTTATAGCCGTGCGGCAACAGCGCGTCACGTAGCTTGGTATAAAAGAAAATGTCGTTGATGGCGACGAGGATCGTTTTGTCGGGCATAGCCGGCCTCAATTCATACTGCTGATCAGGCGACCGAGCGAGCGTTTGGCGAGGGCATAGTTCGGATTGAGCACCAGCGCCTGTTTGTAACATTCGATGGCCTTGTGCCAGTCACCCTTCTTCTCGTACACGCGGCCGAGGTTCAGATGTGGAAACGCCGGACTTTCGTACCGCGTGGCGCGCATAGCCCGCTCGAACCAGGGAATAGCCTCGTCGTATTGTCCCTTCTCGATCAGATAGGCCCCGATGTCGTTGTAGGGATTGCCGAATTCCGGGTCCTGCTCGATGGCGTGATGACATTCCTCGATGGCGTCGTCGAGGCGTCCCATGAAGCTGTAGGTCCAGCCGAGAAAGGTGTAGCCTTCGGCGGTCGGGTGGACCTTGATGGACTCCAGGTACAGCCGCGCCGCCTCCTCGAGTTCGCCTTTCATCTGCAGTTCGTAGGCCTTTTGGAAGAGGAGCCAGGCTTCGCGCTTGTCTTCCTCTTTGCCTTCGCCGTGGGCCAAAAAGTCTTGCACGTCCATAATAGCGTCCATCGCCACTGGCCATTCGTCATGCGTATCGGAGTCTGTCGGGGATTGTCCGATTGATGCCTGACGGATGACGTGCGACGTTACTCCTGCTTGAGCTTCTTCTTGATGAGTTCGGCTCCATAGCGGCCGGACAACAGCATCGAGCCGAACGCCGGGCCCATCCTGGGTGTTCCATGGACGGCCGAGACGGCCAGGCCGATCACGAAGCAATTCGGGTAGACCTCCCCGGTATGGTCCATCACATCTTCCTCGGAGCGTGAGACCCACATGGCGCCGTTCCCAGGCACGGCCTGATACAGGTTGCGCTTGTGCAACAGGTTCACCACGATGGCATCGTGGCCCGTGGCATCGACTACGATCTTGCTCTCCAGTGCGATGGGGTCCACGTGGATCCTATCATGGCCCGCCATCTCGGCCGTGGTATTGTTCACCACGACGCCTTCGAGGATGCCGTCCCGGCGGAGAATCAAATCGACGACCCTGGTGAGATTCAACACCTTCGCCCCGGCCCGATAGGCTGCGGCGACCAGGGCTCCGGTCGCATGCGGGGGATCGACGATGAACATGCCTTCGCATTCCTTGACCTTCTTACAGGGGACGCCGATCTCTTCCAGGATTTCGTTGGCCGGCGCGCAAATCGTCGCCTTGTTCATCAGATACCCGCCGTGCCAGAATCCGCCGCCCAGAGCGAGCGATTGCTCGACGATCAGCGTGCGGAACCCCATCGCGGCGAGATCGTGCGCGCAGATGAGACCGGAGGGCCCCGCGCCGACGATGATCACGTCACTTTCGATGAGCTGGTCGAATTCTTTATAGTACTCTCGGGCGATCTGCCGGGTGATGTCTCGTTCTTGCAGTGGCGCCGGCCGTAGTTTCCCCATGACCTTCCTCCTCGCGAAAGCTGACTGCGGTCCGCTCCTTATCGGTAAATTTCGGATCCGGACTGCCTGAATTCCTCGGCCTTCTCCTTCATGCCGATCCGCAAGGCTTCCTGCGCCTCCATCTGCTTCTGTGCCGCATAGTCCCGCACGTCCTGGGTGATCTTCATGGAACAGAAATGCGGACCGCACATGCTGCAGAAGTGGGCGACCTTGGCCGCATGGTCCGGCAGGGTCGCGTCGTGAAACGAGCGCGCCGTGTCGGGATCGAGCGACAGATTGAACTGATCGTCCCAACGAAATTCGAACCGCGCCTTCGAGAGGGCATTGTCGCGCGCCTGGGCGCCCGGGTGTCCTTTGGCCAGGTCCGCGGCGTGCGCGGCGATCTTGTACGTGATGACCCCGGCCTTCACGTCCTCTTTGGTCGGCAGGCCCAAGTGTTCCTTGGGGGTGACGTAGCAGAGCATCGCGCAGCCATACCACCCGATCATCGCAGCGCCGATCCCCGAGGTGATGTGGTCATATCCGGGAGCGATATCGGTCGTCAGCGGTCCCAACGTGTAGAACGGGGCTTCCCGACATTCCTTCAACTGCTTCTCCATGTTCTCCTGGATCAGATGCATCGGGACATGGCCGGGCCCTTCGATCATGACCTGGACGTCGTGCCGCCAGGCGATCGTGGTCAATTCGCCCAGCGTTTCCAGCTCGGCGAACTGCGCGGCGTCGTTTGCGTCGGCGATCGAGCCGGGGCGCAAGCCGTCGCCCAGGCTGAACGAGACGTCGTAGGCCTTCATGATCTCACAGATTTCTTCGAAGTGCGTATAGGCGAAATTTTCCTCGTGATGGGCCAGACACCACTTGGCGTGAATGGATCCGCCGCGCGACACGATGCCGGTCATGCGCCCGGCCGTGAGCGGGACGTAGCGCAGCAGAACCCCCGCATGGATCGTGAAGTAGTCCACGCCCTGCTCGGCCTGCTCGATCAAGGTGTCGCGGTAGATGTCCCACGTCAGATCTTCCGCCTTCCCGCCGACCTTTTCCAGCGCTTGATAGATCGGCACGGTGCCGATGGGGACGGGCGAGTTCCGGATGATCCACTCGCGCGTTTCATGGATGTTCTTGCCGGTCGACAGATCCATGACTGTATCGGCGCCCCAGCGAATCGACCAGATCATCTTTTCCACCTCCTCCTCGATCGAGGAGGCGATGGCCGAGTTGCCGATGTTCGAGTTGATCTTGACGAGGAAATTGCGACCGATGATCATCGGCTCGCTTTCCGGATGGTTGATGTTCGCGGGGATGATCGCTCGGCCGCGGGCAACCTCATCGCGGACGAACTCGGGGGTGATCGAGCGGGGAATCGTGGCGCCCCAGGCCTGGCCCGGGTGTTCGAGCACGCCGCCTCCATGGTCCTGTGCCCGTTCGTTGCCGGCCAGCGCCTCGCGCCGCTGGTTCTCCCTGATGGCGATGAACTCCATTTCCGGCGTGATGATGCCCCTGCGCGCGTAATGCAACTGCGTGACGTTGGCGCCGGCCTTGGCCCGGAGCGGTGGGCGGAGGTGCTGGAAGCGAAGCCCGTTCAGCTTCGGATCCCGAGCCCGCGCCCGGCCGTACTCGGAGGTCAGGTCGGACAACTCCGCGACGTCGCCGCGTGCCACCACCCAGCCCCGGCGGAGGGGGGCCAGGCCGCGCCGAATGTCAATCCGTTCGGCGGGGTCGGTATAAGGGCCGGAGGTGTCGTACACGGTGATCGATTCGTTTGGGACCGCCGCCTGGCTGCCGAACGCGCGGGTCGGCGAAAGGGCAATCTCGCGCATGGGGACGCGGACGCCCGGCATCCGGCCGGACACGTACACTTTCCTCGACGCCGGAAACGGTTGGGTCGTGATTGACGGTACCTGCCCGGCGTGGCCCTTGCCGTTGGCGCCGTTATCGGGTGGATGGAGCAATGGCGTGCTCATGGTGGGGTGGGTCCTCCTCTCGCTCGCTGAACACAAAAAAAGCCGCGCCAGGAACTGGAGCGGCTTCACTCATGGAAATTGTGAGTCTTACCGCTTCCCTACGCTGGCATTATCCAGGTCAGGTTCCAAGGGTCGTCCGACCGATCGGACTCTCAGCCATGGCGGCTCCCCTAGCTGTGACTATGTGGAAGGCATCGTACACTTCGCCTTTTCCGGGTGTCAACCGGGTCGCCCGTCCGAGATGCCGTGGCGTGGGGTGGATCGAGACGACCGGCACGTTCGGCGACGGATGGCGAGGCCGAGAGACCCAGGGAGTTGCGCGACGCGGCCAGGGGACCTATCTGAAACGCGTAGTGCTTCGGGGGTCGTTGATTGTTGGCGGACCGTGACGTAGAATTTCTAATACTTTCACGGGAATCGAGGTGCCGATGCCAGTTCCACTTCCGGTCTTGAGTGAGGAGCCGACGTCCGCGGGGCGCGGGACGGTCGGAGTCCGGCCCATTCACGCCTATCACAATCTCCAACCGGCCGAGCTCACCGACCGCATCACCGCTGCCCGCCGGACGTTGGGCGACCGGCTGCTTATTCTCGGGCACAACTACCAGCGCGACGAGGTCATCGAACACGCCGACCTGCGAGGCGATTCGCTGTTGCTCGCCAAGTACGCGCAACAGTATGCCGAGCGGCCCTATGTCGTATTCTGCGGCGTGCATTTCATGGCCGAGACGGCGGATGTGCTGAGTCGCTCGAATCAAACGGTCATTCTTCCCGACATGTCGGCCGGCTGTTCGATGGCCGATATGGCGGCCATCGAGCAGGTCGAGCAGTGTTGGGAATCACTGGGGCGGATCCTGCCGATCGAAGACATGGTGATGCCGGTGGTGTACGTCAATTCGGCCGCGATCCTCAAAGCCTTTTGCGGCGAGCACGGCGGATTGACCTGCACCTCGTCCAACGCGCGCGCGATCATCGAGTGGTCCTGGGCGAGGCGGGAAAAGATCCTGTTCTTCCCCGACGAGCATCTTGGCCGCAATACGGCCACTACGATGGGAGTGCCGCGTGATCAGATGATCGTCTGGGACCCGTTCCTCGCCGACGGCGGAAACTCGGAGGAGGCGATTCGCAAGGCCCGTCTCATTCTGTGGAAGGGGCATTGCAGCGTCCACCAGATGTTCCAGCCGGCGCACGTCGATTACTTCAGGCGCAGGTATCCGGACGTGACGGTCATCGTCCACCCGGAATGTCACGAGGATGTGGTCAACAAGGCCGATCTCGTGGGGTCGACGGAATACATCATCCGGACCGTCACGGCGGCGGCGCCCGGCACCAAGTGGGCGGTCGGAACCGAGTTGAACCTCGTCAATCGGCTCAAGCGCGAGCAGGCGGACAAGCAGGTTTTCTTCCTCTCTTCGACGGTGTGCCAGTGTGCGACCATGTATCGCATCGACGCGCCTCACCTCTGCTGGGCGTTGGAGAATCTCGTCGACGGGCAGGTCGTCAATCACATCGTGGTGCCCGACGACGAAAAACAATGGGCCAAGGTGGCGTTGGACCGCATGATGGCGCTCAGTTGAGCTGAGCGCCCCCCGTTCCTGCCGTCGCCCCACCAGGAAGTTCCTCCGCAAGATTCCCGTTTCCTCTTCTCGGTCCGCCGATGCGATTCGCGCCGGGGTTCGCCCTGCCAGCCGCTCGATCCTCTGCGCGGCGACCACGAAGAGCCGCGCCTCGAGACTGGCTCCGGAAGGAGGAATTCTGTATAGTTGCGCCTTTGCGCCAGGCGCGCTTTCTGCAATGCTTTCTGCAATGGATGCTAAATGGAGTGAATAGGCCACGGATATGGACTACAAGGCCACGCTCAACCTGCCCCGAACCGAATTCCCGATGAAGGCGAACTTGCCGCAGCGGGAGCCGGAGATGTTGGCCTGGTGGGGCCAGCAGCGGCTCTATGACAAGATCCAGGACGCCGGGCAGGGTCGTCCCTTGTACGTCCTGCACGACGGTCCCCCGTATGCCAATGGGCGCATTCACATCGGGCATGCCCTCAATAAGATCTTGAAAGACATCATCGTCAAATCCAAGACGATGTCCGGCTACCAAGTGCCCTATGTGCCGGGATGGGATTGTCATGGCCTGCCGATCGAGCACCAGGTCATGAAAGAGTTGGGCAGCAAGAAGCAGGAACTGGATACGCTCGGTATTCGCAAGCTTTGCCGCGAGTACGCCGAAAAGTTTGTGGGGGTCCAGCGCGAGGAATTCAGGCGTCTGGGCGTGCTGGGTGACTGGGAGCATCCGTATTTGACCATGACGCCCGATTACGAGGCGGCGATCGTGCGGGAATTCGGAAAATTCGTCGAGCGCGGCGGCGTCTACAAGGGACTGAAACCCGTCTTGTGGTGCACGTCGGATCGCACGGCGTTGGCCGAGGCCGAGGTGGAATATGACGACCATACGTCGCCGTCGATCTACGTGAAGTTTCCCCTCGTCAGTCCTCCCGCCGTCCTCGAGGACCCCTCGATGTTGGGGTTTGCCTTTCCTGCCGGCGTCACCGCCGTGTCGATCGTGATCTGGACGACGACGCCCTGGACGCTGCCGGCGAACCAGGCCGTCTGTCTGCACCCGGACTTCGAGTACGCCTTCGTGCAGGTGGGCAGCGAGGTGCTGGTCGTGGCGAAGGAACTGGTGGCGAGCGTGGCCAAGGCCTGCGGGCTGCCGAATCCCACGGTGCTCGGGACGCGCAAGGGTAAGGAGGGCTTCGCCGGGCTCGAGACCCAGCGGCCACTGGGTCCGGGGCTGTCGCCCATCCTGTTGGGCGATTTCGTGACGCTCGATCAGGGCACGGGCTGTGTGCACATCGCGCCGGGGCACGGCATGGAAGACTATGCGCTGGTGATGCAGCACAATGCGTCGGCGTCGCCGGGCGAGAGGCTGGAGATCCTCGCGCCCGTCGACGACGCCGGATGTTTTACATCGGTCGTCTCGGAGTTCGCCGGTCAGCAGGTCTTCAGGGCCAATCCCGCCATCGTCGAACGCCTGCACGCGTCCGGCCGACTGCTGGGCCACGGCAGCCTGAATCATTCCTATCCCCATTGCTGGCGATGTAAGAATCCGGTGATCTTTCGCGCTACCGAACAGTGGTTCGTCTCGATGGAGACGAACGCGTTGCGTCAGGAGGCGCTGGGTGAGATCGATCGGGTACGGTGGATCCCCCCTTGGGGCCGGGATCGCATCGAGGGAATGATTGCCAATCGGCCGGATTGGTGCGTGTCACGGCAGCGGGGGTGGGGCGTACCGATTGTCGGGTTCACCTGTGTCGGCTGTCGGACGCTCCTCGTGACGCCCGCGATCATCGACCATGTCGCAGATCAGGTCGCCGAGCACGGGACGGACGTCTGGTTCCGCAAGTCGGCCCAGGATCTCCTTCCCAAGGGAACGACATGCGCGAAATGCGGCGGAACGGCATTTGAGAAGGAGAAGGACATTTTGGACGTCTGGTTCGAATCCGGGGTGAGCTTCGCCGCCGTGCTCAAGCCGCGCAAATGGTGGCCGGCGGACTTGTACCTCGAAGGGTCGGACCAGCATCGCGGATGGTTTCACAGCGCGCTCCTGGCGGGCGTGACCACGGACAGGCGGGCGCCCTACAAGTCGGTGCTGACCCATGGGTTCGTCGTCGACGGCGCGGGAAAGAAAATGTCGAAGTCCGCCGGGAACGTCGTGGCGCCGCAGGACGTTATCAAGCAGTCGGGGGCCGAGATTCTACGGCTCTGGGTGTCCGCGCAGGATTATCGTGAGGATGTCCGGATCTCGCCCGAAATTCTCGGGCAGTTGGTCGAGGCCTATCGGAAGATCCGGAACACCTGCCGCTTTCTTCTGAGCAACCTGTACGATTTCGATCCGGCGCGCGATCGCGTGCCCGTCGACCGGTTATCCGAGTTGGACCGGTGGGCCCTGATGCGCGTCAACGAGCTGATTCCCCGCGTGCGCCAGGCGTACGATGACTTCGAGTTCCATGCGATTTTTCACCTGCTGAACAACTTTTGCTCCGTCGACCTGAGCGCGGTCTATCTCGATATCCTCAAGGATCGGTTGTATACCTGCCGGCGGGATTCGCCGCCGCGGCGCGGATCACAAACGGTGCTCTACGACGTCTTGGTCGTGTTGACCAAGTTGATGGCGCCCATCTTGAGCTTCACCGCCGAGGAGATCTGGCGACTCCTGCCCAGGGGTGAATCGGCAGAAACGGGCGAGTGGAGCGTCCACCTGTCGCAGTTTCCAGACCCGGTGCGGGCATGGAGTGATGCGGGCCTGGCCGAGCGGTGGAGGACCTTGCTCGAAGTCCGGACTGCGGTCCAATCCGCGCTGGAGGAGAAACGGCGTGACAAGGTGATCGGGGCGCCCTTGGAAGCCCGGGTGGTGCTGCAGGTGGGCCGCGACCGCCATGCGTTTCTGCAACCCTATGTGTCGGAGCTTCCCGCTTTGTTCATCGTGTCGGACGTGGAGCTACAGGCCGTGTCCGGAGAAGCGGAGCCGGATGCCTGCCGGGTCATCGTGTCCAAAGCGACCGGCCGCAAATGCGAGCGCTGTTGGAACTACCGGTCCTCCGTGGGCGCCGAGCCGGCCCATCCCACGCTCTGCAACCGTTGCGTCGAGGCGATTCGGTGACGTCCGGCCCCATGCGCTATTTTCTGCTCTCGCTGGTGACCGCCGCGGTGGTGTTGGTCGATCAATTGACCAAGATCGAAGTCATGCAGTCCATGCAGCTTCACGAGTCGATCCCGATCATCCCCAATTTCTTCAACCTGACCTACATTCGGAATCCGGGTGCCGCCTTCGGATTGCTGGCGGGCAGCAGCTCCGCGTTTCGTCTGGTCTTTTTCGCCTTCACCTCGCTGTTGGCGCTGGGGCTCTTGGGGACGATTCTCATGCGCATGCCCGAATCCGATTGGATCGGACAATACAGCATTGCGGGGATTCTGGGGGGAGCGATCGGGAATCTGCTCGATCGGGTCCGTTACGGCGAGGTCATCGACTTTTTGGATTTCTATGTGAATGCCTACCACTGGCCTGCGTTTAACGTGGCCGATGCGGCCATCACCGTCGGCGTCGTGTTCCTGGTTCTTCACTACATGCTCGAGAAGAAGCCGGACGAGGAGCCCTGGCCGGAGCAGGAACGGTCCTAACGCATCGGGCGGCGTGGCCGACGTACGGGCCCGTCCATAACAACGAGTGTCGGCTAATCGGAAGGGGCGAGCGCGAAGCCGCCCTCCTCGCGGAACTGCCGCTGCTGCTCGGCGCTGAAAAAACGAGCGGTTCGCTGTGGCAGAACCGGCATTCGTCCACCGTCACCTAGGCGCGCCTTCTCCGATCCGTGTCAGGTATTGCCGCGCCAGACGGAGGGCCGTGCCCTGATCGGTGCTCATCACGTCGAAATGAATCGCGCCGTTCCGCCCTTCCACCCGCGTCTTGAAGACGTGGACGGTATCGGGCGATGAAGCGGTCATGGAGAGTCCGTGTCCTGGCGGACGCGTCAGGCCGCGATCGCGAGGACGAGTAAGCCAAGGAGGATACGGTAGTAGGCGAAGGCCCGCAATGTATGGCGCTTCACAAAGTTCAGAAAGAGCGCAATCACGCCCCAGGCCGTCAGAAACGATACGAAGAGCCCCAGCCCCAACGCCGCGAGGTCCGCTTGGGTCATGGCTGCGTGGGATTTGAGGAATTGGTAGACGGTCGCTGAAATCAAGGTGGGCAACGCCAGGAAGAACGAGTACTCGGTGGCCACCTTCCGGTCCATGCCCATCAGGACCCCTCCCACGATAGTGGCGCCCGATCGCGAGACGCCCGGGATGAGGGAGGCGCATTGCGCGATGCCGACCCAGAGCGCCGTGACCGGGGTCACCTGCCCCAATTCCTTGATGGTCGGGGCGCGTTTCTTCGCTTCCACGGTCAGGATGATGATCCCGCCGACGATCGAGGAGAGAGCCACGGTGTGGGGTGTGAACAATTGCGCCTTGATCCATCCGTGTGCGGCCAGGCCCACGGCGGCGGCGGGGAGAAAGGCCACCCCGAGTCCGACCACAAACCAGAGATTGGGATGCAAGCCGAAGGAACGGCTCAGCGTGGAGTTCCAGGAGAAGGGCCGACTCTCTGCCGCCAGTCGCGCGAATTCCCGCTGCTCTCGCAGCGCTCCCGAAGCCAGGTGTTTGATTTTCTCCCACTCGTACACGATCACCGCCAGGATGGCCCCCAGTTGGATGGAGATTTCGACGCTGGAGGCCACGTCGCCCGTGAACCCGAGGGCATGACCCACCAAAATGAGGTGCCCCGTGGAGGAGACGGGCAGATACTCGGTCAACCCCTCGACGACCCCCAGTAGAATCGCAAGCTCCGGCCCCCACTGTGCCACTGGGTATCCTTTCTTGTAAGATGAACGTTGATCGTGAGGATGGTCGAACCGTGGTAGCATCATCACAGACGGTCGAGAGGGCGTCAAGCGCGGAGTGCAATTGCCCGCGCGGGCGGAGCCGTTTGGGGCACGATCGAGCAAATCAATTGACAAAGTGCAGGGTATGCACTACACCAAGTCAGAATCGTCTTCCTCTCGAGACAATCGATCCCCGCGTGAGCGAGCTTAGTGAAAGGAGACCGTCCATGAAGTCCTACGTGGCCTTGAGCGGAGTGTTGACGGCGGCGCTGCTGGTCGGCGGCTGTGTGAGCACGGGCAAATACAATGAAGCGATGGCCGACGCCGAAGCGGCCAAGGCCGAACTGGAGCGGGCGCGGGCGCAGAAAAGCGCGCTGGAACAGCAGGTCAAGACCATGAAGGAACTGAACGTCAAGTTCAGCAACGAGGCGCAGACGGCACGGGACGAGTTGTCCCGTATCGAACACGGGCGGGAGAAAGAGCGGTCGACGCTCGAAGTGAAAACGAAGGAACTGGAGCAAAAAGTCGCGCAACTGACCGCTCAGCAGCGGAGCCTGCGCCACGACTACGACGACGTGAAGCGGCACAACGAGACGCTCAAATCGCTGGTTGCTCGCTATCAGAAAGAGTTGAAGGATCGCCCGCTCTCGGGCGGCCCCGCCGGTTCCGCTGCGGTTCCGGGCGGGATGGCGGCACCCGCGCCTCTCGCCCTGCCGGGCGCCACGGCGCCGAAGAGTGTAGCGCCCTCCGGGGTGCCTGGGAAGGCGGCCCCGAGTGCGGCTCCGGTCATGACGCCCCCGGGCGCGCCCTTGTTGAACCTGAACAAAGCGTCGGCCAGCGAGCTGATCGAGCAGTTGGGCATCACCAAGGACATGGCCGACAAGATCGTCGGAAACCGGCCATATCGCTTGAAGGGCGAGCTGGTGGCGAAGAATCTCGTGCCGAAAGACACCTACGATCTGATCAAAGATCGAGTGACCGTCTCTCCCTGATCGCGTGCGAGCGGAGTCGTCGTGAGGGGCCGTTTGCCGCCGGCGGCAAACGGCCCCTCGTGCGTTTGCCGTGGAACAGGTGCAGGTGGTGCCCATGGGCGTCTCCTGATACAATGCGTCCACGAGGCTGCCGTCATGCGTCGCCGCACCATGTGGACCGTCGGGGGGCTCATCCTGATGATGATGGTGCTGGGGTACGCCCTCTTCTCCGGTGATCCGGAGCCCGCCCCCAAATTCCGCACCGTCCCCGTCGAGCGGGGATCGGTCGTGTCCCTCGTGACGGCGACGGGCACGGTGAATCCCGTCGTAGCCGTGCAAGTCGGCAGCCAGGTGTCAGGGTACATCAAGAGCCTGAGTGCCGACTTCAATTCCGTCGTCAAGGCGGGACAGATCATCGCACAAATCGACCCGGCGCCGTTTCAAGCGCGTCGCGAGCAGGCGTGGAGCAATCTCCTGATGGCCAAAGCCGCCGTCGAGAAGGCTCGTGTGGACCTGGCCCAGAAGCGGCGCGAGTTGGATCGTATGAAGCGGCTGCTGGGACAGCAGTTCGTGTCGCAGAACGACGTCGATCTCGCCCTGACCAACGCGGAAAATGCGGACGCTCAACTGCAATTCACTCAGGCTCAGGTCAAACAGGCCGAAGCCGCCCTCAGCGCGGCGGACCTCGACCTCAAATACACGACGATTCGTTCTCCGGTGGACGGGGTGGTGATTGCCCGCAATGTCGAGGTGGGGCAAACGGTGGCCGCGAGCTTCGCCACGCCGAATTTTTTCCTGATCGCCCTGGACCTGACTCAAATGCAGGTCGACACCAACGTTAGCGAGGCGGACATCGGCGGCATTTCGGAAGGGGGCGAAGCCATTTTTACGGTGGATGCCTATCCGAACGAGGTTTTCCGCGGAAAAATCCGCCAGGTTCGAAACGCGCCGGTCGCCATTCAGAACGTCGTGACCTACAACGTGGTGGTCGGGGTGCAGAACGACGATCTCCGGCTCAAGCCGGGCATGACCGCCAACGTCTCGATCGTGGTGGCGCAACGCGACCAAGTCCTGCGGGTGCCCAACGCGGCCTTGCGGTTCAATCCACCGCCGTCCGTGGGCGGCCATGGGCGGGCCGACGCCGCGGCTCCTAAGACCGGGCCGACCGAAGCCGCCGGATCGAAGGGAGCAGCGGGGAAGACCATCTGGCGAATGGGAGCAGGCGGGGTGCCGGAGTCCGTCACCGTCCAGGCGGGCATCTCCGACGGGGTGGTGACGGAGATCGCCGCCAACGACTTGAAAGAGGGCGACCGGGTCATCGTCGGGCTGGAGTCGTTGCGGACGCAGCGGTCGACGTCCGCGCTTCCTCCGGGATTCGGGGCCAGTCAGCGGCGCGGGCGCGATCGCAACCTCTAGCGGGCTGGACCCCGTCGGGAGGACCATCTGCCTCCACAAACTGAACGGATGGGATCATCATGAACTGTCCCGTGGGCCGGTGGAGCGGCCCACGACTGTCGTTCGGCCAATCCCCGCGTGTCCGGTCGTCGGATTCCGCGGGTCGGGCTCAGCGTCGCGCCGGTCGACGTACCGTTTCTCCATGACCGATCTCATTGTTTGCGAAGACCTCTGGAAGATCTACCGCGTCGGGGATGTCGAGGTGCAGGCGCTGCGGGGCGTCCACGTGACCATCCGTCGTGGCGAGTTCATTGCCATCCTGGGGGCCTCCGGGTCCGGCAAGTCGACTCTCATGTACATTCTGGGATGCCTCGACAAGCCGACGCGGGGCGTCTATCGCTTGGACGGCCGGGACGTCTCCTCGGCCGGCCCCAACGAGTTGGCCGACATCCGCAATCAACAGATCGGTTTCGTATTCCAGAGTTTCAATCTGATCCCTCGCACCAGCGCGCTGGAGAACGCCCAGTTGCCGCTTTTCTATCGCGGGCTCTCCTTGCGCGATCAGCGCGCTCGTGCGGCCGCGGCCTTGGCTCGCGTGGGGCTCGCCGGACGGGAGCATCATACGCCCACGCAGCTATCGGGCGGTCAGCAGCAGCGGGTGGCGATCGCCCGCGCCCTGGTCAGCGAGCCGTCGATCGTGCTGGCCGACGAGCCGACCGGCAACCTCGATACCGAGTCGAGCCGCGAGATCATGGGGATTTTGAATGACCTGAACCGGCGCGACGGGATGACGGTCATCGTCGTCACCCATGAAACGGATATCGCCGCCTACGCCTCCCGCCAATTGACCGTGAAGGACGGAGAGATCGTGAGCGATCGAGCCACCGCCGACGCCTCGTCGCATCCCGCGTTGTTGTCCTGATGTTCGCCTTCCTCGCGCTCACCCTGACGACCGCGCTGCGCATTCTGGCGCGCAACCGCATGCGGGCCGGGCTGACCATGCTGGGGATCATCATCGGCGTCGGCGCGGTGATCGCCATGGTCGGCATCGGGCAGGGGGCGCGCGATGCGATTCATGCGCAGATCGCCAGCATGGGGACCAACGTCATCATCATTCTGCCAGGCGCCACGACGGTCGGGGGCGTCCGCGGCGGCCAAGGCGGCGCCATGACCCTCACCGTCGCGGATGCGCTCGATCTGAAAAAGCGCGTGCCCCTGCTCATCGATACCGGATGGGCGAAGCGGGACGTGATGCAGATCGTCTACGGGAACAAGAACTGGAACGGCCCGGTGAACGGCATTTCGCCGTCGTATCTCACGATTCGGGATTGGGGGTTCAGCAGCGGCGGGGCATTCACGCAGGTCGAGATGGATACCGCCGCCCGAGTGGCGCTCGTCGGCCAAACCGTGGTGGAAAACCTGTTCGATCCCGGTGAAGAGCCCACGGGGGCGACCATTCGCATCAAGAACGTTCCGTTCAAGGTGGTCGGCGTGCTGGCGCCGAAAGGACAATCCGCCGGAGGCTCGGATCAGGACGACGTCATCTTCATTCCGTTCACGACGGCCGAGCGGAAAGTCCTAGGGACGTCGTTTCTGGGGGCCGTGGGCGCCCTCTTCGCGTCGACCGCCAGCCCTGATGATCTGCCGGAGGCGGTGGAGCACATTCGCGACGTGCTCCGCAGCCGGCATCGCCTGCAAGCCGACCAGCCGGACGATTTCACGATTCGCACCCAAGTGGATATCGGGAAGGTGCAAGAGGGCATCACGGCCACGATCACGAACATGCTGTTTGCCGTGGCCTCGATCTCGCTGCTCGTGGGCGGGATCGGAATCATGAACATTCTCCTCGTGTCGGTCACCGAGCGAACGCGCGAGATCGGCGTGCGCATGGCTGTGGGAGCCAAGCGATGGCATATCATAATGCAGTTCCTCATCGAGGCGATGACGCTCAGCCTCTGCGGCGGGATGGTCGGCATCCTGATCGGTGTGACGGCGTCGAAGCTCACGACCAGCCTGGCGGGATGGCCGACGGTCATTTCGTTCCAGGCCATTGCGCTCGCGTTCCTCTTCTCGCTTGCGATCGGCCTGTTCTTTGGCCTCTACCCGGCGAACAAGGCCTCCCAGCTCAATCCCATCGAAGCCTTGCGCTACGAGTAGTCCCTTCCGGATGTGCGCCGGGTCGACGAGCCTCAGCGGTCTGCGGCTTGGAGGGGACGCCATCGCGAGGAGTGCGGAGGCGAGAGTCCGGAGCCGGCGCGATGGACGCCTCGTCCGGAGTAGGAGGCCGCCTGTGAGACCGATCCGAATGTCGGCTGCCAGGGACCTAGGCCGTGGCGGAGCCCAGCGCGGAGAGCGACAGCTGGATGCGGGGATTCTCGCGGTCTTGCCGTTTGTACAGATGAATCTCGACGATCCGATTGTCGTTGAGGCCCAGGCCGTTACAGAGGGCGTCCTGGGCGATCTTGAGACCACCGTCTACATCACGACGAATGGCCGACGCAAAAAAGAACGTAATTGTCAGCGCGAGGGGCGAAGTCCGCAGCCGCTCCAGCAGGCGGGGGCGCTGCGGGGCGGCGGCCAGGGCCACCAAGACGAGGTGCCCGACTTCCGCCTTGTAGGCGCGTCCGGCGGCCGTCATGACCCGCCGTCCTTGCACGGTGGCGTATTGGTGATTGATGCTGGGTGGAACGGGAAGTGTGATGGCCAGGCGGTCCGGCTCGATCTGGGGAGCGGGCGACTCCCCGCATCGCGGGGCGGGCGAGGTCCGGCGATGGGAGCGGAGGACCGGGGTCGAAAAGAGATGGCTCCCCCTACCGGAATCGGCAGCGGGCCCGACATCCGTTGTTGGCGCAACGGCCTGGGATCGGTACGAAACCAGCCGAACGGCAACGAGTGGCGCGTGGTCCTTGCGTCTCACGGGAGGGCGTCGGCGGACAGGCTACAGCAGGTTAAGGATCTTTCCGATGTTTTGCTCGTAGTGATCTTCTGTCTTGCTGACGTAGCGGCGCCACTCGGACGGATTCCACAGCTCGAGGCGGTGGTACAACCCGACCAGGATGACCTCCTGGTCCTCGTCCAGCGGAATCAGCTTGCGCAGCCGGCCTGGGATGAGGACGCGTCCCGCCTTATCGATTTCGGACGTGCCGGCCTCCGATACGACGAAGTGCATGAACAGGCGGCTTTGATCGTCGTCCAGTTTGGCCTTCATCCGGTCGAGGACCTTTTCCCACTCGCTGTTGGTGTAAATCCAGAGCGATTGCTCGGGGCCCTTCAAAAAGACCACGCCTTGGTTGCTGGCCTCGATCTGCTCGCGAACCGTCGGAGGGACGATGAATCGTCCCTTTTCGTCCACTTTGCAGAGATATTCACCTGCGAACAACATGGGCGGCCTCCCTGGGCGTCCGTTCCGTCGACCTCGAGCTGTTGATCCTGGTGTTGAGACACGGGCCGAGTCTGTGGTGCGACTCAGGTGAAGAGGCCCGTGCTTGGACCGTGTATAGGAAAGTCATCCGTGATCGTATGGAGATTCACCAACATTGTCAAGTGCTTGCCGGATTCGATGCCCATGCGACTACAGCCGTTCGTGTTCGCCAGAGGGCCGGCGGGTTCTGGCTCCGGCGGTCATCGGCCGCAGGGTCACATGGATAGGGTCCGCGCCAGGGTCACCACGATCACATCGCCGCTCCCAGCTCGACGAAGGGCCTTGGCGCATTCGTTGGCCGTGGTTCCGGTGGTGAACACGTCGTCGACGAGCAGGACACGGCGGCCCGCAATGCGCGAAGGCTCAGCGACGACGAAGGCTCTGCGGAGATTGCGCAGGCGGGCGTGCCGGGCCAAGGATGTCTGCGGTGCCTTCCCGGGGCGTCGGCGCAGAGTCAGATAGTCGAGCGGAAGGCAAAGCGCTTTGGCGGCGGCCTCCGCCAGTCGCAGCGATTGATTGTATTCGCGTTCGCGCAGTCGATCCGGCGCAAGAGGAACGGGTATCACCATGTCGGCGGCAAGATCCTGCGGGAGGGCCTGAGTCAGGAGCCGCGCCAGTGCGCTGCCCATCGCAAGATTCTGGCGATACTTGAACGCATGGATGGCCTCACGCAACGGGGATTCGTAGGGGTAGAGCGATCGGGCCAACCGGTAAGCCGGCTTCCTCAGACGGCACGGGCCGCACAGGTGCGTCGGACTGTGGAGCAGCGTCGTCGCCGAGACGAAGGGCGTCCCGCATCGGGGACAGACGGGGCCCGAGATCGGGGTGATCGCCGTCCAGCAGGGATCGCAGAAAAACGGCACGTGGTTGCCGGAGAGGGAAGTACGGCAGCCGGTGCAGCCGTCGGGAAGAATGGAATACGACAGGCGGCGCCACAGACGAATCAGGATGTCGAAGGAATGCCCGCCGGCCCCGCGTGCCGCATTCATAGTGGTCCGAATCGGAGCTCCCGCGCGATTCACGACCCGGTTCCACCGGAGACCGCTCCGGTTGTCGCCCGCGGCCGGATGTGCTATTAGCAGGCCGCCGCGATGACGATCGGCTCCGACATGGTCACGCTGCGGCAGGTTAGTAAGATCTACCATCGCGGTGCCATGCCTGTCCAGGCGTTGCACGAGGTCGACCTTTCCGTCACATCCGGTGAAATGCTCGCCATTCTGGGTCCCAGCGGGTGCGGGAAAAGCACCTTGCTCAATCTGATCGGGGGATTGGATCGGCCGACCGGCGGGGAGATTCTCCTCGCCGGGACTTCGACCAGCGGGTGGACCTCCACAGACTGGACGCGAGCCAGGCGGGAGCTGATCGGGATCGTCTTCCAATCCTTCCATCTGTTGCCGGGGTTGACGGCGACGGAGAACGTCGGTCTTCCGTTGGTACTGAGAGGGGAGAAGAGCCGGGAGATCGGCGTGCGCGTCAGGGATCAATTGGCGATGGTGGGGTTGAGCGACCGGGCCGCCCATCGTCCCAGCGAGCTCTCCGGTGGCGAGCAGCAGCGAATTGCCATTGCGCGGGCGCTCATCCATCGCCCGAGACTGCTCCTGGCGGATGAGCCGACCGGGAATCTGGATTCGCAGACGGCCGATGGGATCATCGCGATGCTGAAGACCTTGCCCCGCCAGATCGGGTGCACTATCATGCTGGCGACCCACAGCCAGGCGGCGGCGGCCGAAGCGGACCGCCGGTGTTTCATGAAGGACGGTCGTCTCCTCCACGATAAGGTTCCGAACCGTGTCTGAGTCATCCCCGAGCGTCGATCTCGCCACGACTATCGCCGGCGTACGGTTCCCCGGATGCTTCATGAACGCTTCGGGCGCGCTCTGCGTGACCCGGGAGGAGCTGGCGGCGCTCGGGCAATCACGGGCCGGGGCCATCGTGACCAAGTCGATGACGGTGGAGGCGAGAGCCGGAAACCCGGAGCCGCGTTACTACGGATTTCCGTCCGGCTCGATCAATTCCATGGGGCTCCCCAACTTGGGCTATCGCGTGTACGCGGAGCTCATTCCCGAACTCCGCCGGTACCGGAAGCCCGTCATCGCCAGCGTTGCGGGGCTTTGCGAGGACGACTTCGTGACGATCGCCTCGGCGATCAACGCAAGCGCCCCGGATTTGATCGAAGTTAATCTCTCCTGCCCGAACATTCCGGGAAAGCCGCAAATCGGATACGATGCCGAGGCCTCCGAACGTCTCCTCAAGCGCGTTCGTCCTCTGATCACGGTGCCCATGGGAGTGAAGCTCCCCCCGTATTTCGATCCTGTGCATCACCAGCAGATGGCTCAGGTCCTGGCCCGCAGCGGGGTGGATTTTCTCACCCTGATCAATTCCGTCGGGAACGCCCTCGTCGTGGACCCGGCTCGCGAGGCGGTGGTCATCAAGCCCAAAGGCGGATTCGGCGGACTGGGCGGCGCCATCATCAAGCCTGTGGCGCTGGCGAACGTTCGGGCGTTCTGGAAGTTGTTCGAAGGGCGACTGCCGATCATCGGCACGGGCGGGGTGGTCCGCGGTGCCGACGCCTTCGAGCACCTCTTATGCGGCGCATCCGCCGTGCAGATCGGAACGGCGCTGGTCGAAGAAGGGCCCGGTGTGTTTGCGCGCTTGGAGCGGGAACTGGCCGAGGTGTTGGCTGGGAAAGGCTACGCGTCCGTCGAGGCGTGCCGAGGACGGCTGAAGGAGCTCTAAGCGAACGGACGCGCGTGCCGGTCCCTTTCGGACGGGGCGCGAGCGACTCCCTGCTCGCGCCCTCCTCCAGTTCCTCAGACCGGGGTCAGCCGACAAGAAAGTTCTTGGGTAGGTGCTTGTACAGCAGCGCCTGCCTCAGCAGCTGAGCCACGTTTCTCACGCCCAATCGTCGCATCAAGTTAAAGCGATGTACTTCAACCGTGCGGACGCTGATCTTGAGCCGGTGAGCCGTTTCTCGGTTGGTCAACCCCTGCGCCACGCAGCGAAGGATCTCCCGCTGACGCGGAGTCAGAGAAGGGGAGCCGGCGGCTCTGGTTTTGGACGGTCGACGCGTCGGCTTCTGCTTCGGCTTCCGTTTCATTCGTGTGCGTGTTAGTGCCATGGTGGTTCCTCATACGAAGCGTCAGTTTTCAGCCTAACATAGGGAGGAGGCTCTGTAAACCTCCTGCTGGTAGAATCCCTGATGGAAGCCCGCGGGTGACGGTCGGGGTGACCCATGGCACTGCTAGGTCTACGTAAGGGGTCGCTCGTTGAGCGGGAGAGAGGCACGCGCGCGCTGATGCCGACCATACGAGCGATGGGGGTGCTCGCGGCGGCGCATACCGCCGCTCATCCCGTACGGACGATGTTGACCCTCGTCGGCGTGTGCCTCGGGGTGGGGGCGCCAGTGGCGATAGATCTCGCCAACCGCGACGTATTACGCTCCTTTCAACAGTCGGTCGTGCAGGTGGCCGGAAGCGCCACGCTGGAAGTGACCGGCGGCGAAGCGGGATTCAAGGAAGACGCGATCCGCCTGGTTCGCGACCACCCAGACGTCCTTGCCGCCTTGCCGGTGGTGCAGCGAAGCGTACGGGACGAGGCGAGCGGCGAAGTGTTGACCCTGATCGGCACCGATCTCCTTGAAGCAGCCCTGGTGAAGGGGATCCGCTGGCGCGAGACCGAGGACGAGGGTGCTCGCCCGCTCCTGCGAGATGATGCCCTGTGGATCGGCGGTCGTCTCGCGGCCCTGTGGGGAGGGCAGGCGGGCGGTTCTCGCCGTTTTGAGTTGGGCATGGCGGTCCGGTCCCTCCGAATCGGCGGGGTGGTGGAGGCCGGCTCCGGGGTCGGCTCCGTCTGGGATACCATGGCGTTGACGGACATCGCGACGGCGCAGGAATGGTTCGAATGCGTGGGCTCCCTCGATCGTATCGACATCGTGACTCGCGCCGAGGCTGACATCGGCGAAGTCCGGCTCGCACTCCAGGGTCGCTTGCCCGGCGGATTGACCGTTCGTCGCCCGGCTCAGCGGGGGGAGCAGGTGGAAGCCATGGTGGCCGCGTTCCGCCTGAACCTCCTCATGCTCAGCGCCGTCGGGCTTCTGGTCGGCGGTTTTTTGATCTACAACACCTTGTCGTTCTCGGTGGCGCAACGCCGACGGGACATCGGCATTCTTCGCGCGATCGGGCTTTCCGAACAGGGCGTCTACGCGCTCTTTCTCTGTGAAGGGCTGATGTATGGCGCGATCGGGGGAGCCTTGGGGAGCCTGGCTGGAGTCGTGCTCGCGCAGTCGTTGGTCGGTGTGGTAGGGCGCAATATTTCCGAGCTCTACGTGGCGGTGGCCAGGCTACCGGGTCACTGGCCGACATGGCGGCAGGTCGGTCCAATTCTGCTCGAGGGTGTGGGATTGGGCGTCGTGTTGTCGATGCTCGGGGCATTCACGCCCAGTCGCGATGCCGCGCGCACCGACGTCGTCGGCGCCTTGGCGCCAGGCGGATACGAGCTTGCGACGATCCCGAACCTCGGGCGTTGGCTGTGGAGCGGCGTCGGTCTGCTGGCCGCGGCGGCGGGCTTTGCCAGGCTCCCTCCGCAAGGGGACCTGCCGGTATTTGGGTATCTCTCCGTGCTGTGTCTGCTTCTTGGACTGACGGCTGTCGCCCCCGCGGTGGTCGGGCGTTTGGACGCTGGTCGAAAGTGGTGGATCTCGCGCCGGCGAGATCGGAATGCGGCGGCCTCTCTCGCGGGGATCGCCGCCTCGGCGGCCGGTCGCACGCCCCACCGCAACGGCGTGATGATCTCCAGTTTGCTCGTGGGGCTGGCCATCACCGTCGGGGTCGTCGTTATGATCAGGAGCTTTCGACAGACGGTGGAGGTCTGGATCGATCAGACGGTCGTGGCCGACCTGATCGTCACGCCGGCCGGATGGCCGTATACGGGACAGGAGTCGAAGCTTGGCGGCGTGCTTCCCCGGAGCTGGGCGGACCGGATCGCTGCTCTGCCTGGCGTGGCGGCGGTCGATACGTATCGCAATCTCAGCATGGAGCTAGGCGGACGCCCACGAACGATCGTCGCGCGGGATCTTGGCCTGCATGCCGAACGAAGCCGGTATCTGTTTCTGCGCGGAGAGTCGGCCGAGGTGTTGCGGCGTGCCGTGCGGGGGCGAGGCGTAGTCGTCTCGGAGGTGCTGGCCGGCGCGATGGGACTCTCGGTGGGGGATGAGGTAGTCCTGGCCACCCCCGCCGGTTCGCAGGCGTTCCCGGTTATGGGCATTTTTCTGGATTACGCGACGGATGGGGGAAAGGTGGTCATGGACCGGGCGCTCTTTCTGGAGTATTGGGGGGACGAGGATGCGAATGTGATTCCCGTCTACGTGGCGCCGGGCGCCGATCCCCACGAAGTCGGGCGAAGGATCCACGCGCTCTTGCCGGGCGCCGAGGGGGGACCGGCGCGATTTTCCGTGCTCCCGAACGCGGACTTGCGCCGGGAGATCCTCGAGATTTTCGATCGCACCTTTCGCGTGACCTATGTGCTCGAGGCGATTACGGTCGTGATCGCCATATTCGGCATCGTGAATACCTTGTTGACGGCGTCGCTCGAGCGGCGCCGGGAGTTGGCGACGCTCCAGGCTCTCGGCGCGGGCCGAGGGCAAATCGTGGGGCTGCTGCTCTGGGAGGCCGGATACCTTGGCGCCATCGGTGGCCTCTTGGGGGCTGCGGGCGGGATCTGCCTCGCCGCCGTGCTCGTCTGGGTCATCAATAAACAATCGTTCGGGTGGACGATCGCGCTGACCGTTCCCTTCGAGGTGCCGCTCGGCGCTGTGTTGGCGGCCGTGGTGATCGCGGTCGCCGCTGCCTTCTGGCCGGCCAGGTGGATTGCTCGGCAGCCGTTGGTGGAAGGGCTTCGCTACGAATAAGGGGAGTGCGGTGAGGTCTTCGGCCGGCGTCGTTCCCTCGGCCGGCGCGGACAGAAGCTCAGGCCACCGAGGCCGAGGCCGGTTGGTGCCGGACTTCGATCTGGAAACCGAGGTCTTCCACCATTTTCCACACATCGGGGGCAGGCTGTCCGGGCGTCGTGAGGTAGCCGTTCACGAAGACGGAATCCGCCGGGTATAGGGCGAGCGGTTGCAGCCAGCGCAGGTTGTACTCACGGCCACCGGCCACGCGCAACTCGGTTCGCGGGTGCAGAAATCGGAACAGGCACAGGACCTTCAAGCAGCGAGCCGGGGTCAGCTCGCGGCAATGCTCCAACGGCGTGCCGGCGGCCGGGTGCAAGGTGTTCAGCGGGATCGAATCCGGCTGTAATTCCCTCAAGGCAAAACCCAGGTCCACCAAATCGTCGTCGCGTTCACCCATTCCCACTATGCCCCCCGAACAGATTTCAAGCCCGGCGGCCCTTGCGGCACGAATCGTGGATACTCGGTCTTGGTACGTATGGGTCGTGCAGATCGACGAGTGGAACGCCTCGCTCGTGTTCAGATTGTGATTGACGCGGTCCACCCCGGCCGCCTTGAGCCGCCGGGCCTGCCCCTCGTCGAGTAGCCCCAGCGAACAACAGATCTGGAGCGGAAACTCCTTCTTGATGGCCGTCACGGCCTCGCCGATCTCCGTGATCTCCCGGTCGAGCGGGGCGCGGCCGCTGATGACGATGCAGTACCGTTGGGCCTTCGACTCGGCCGCTCGACGGGCTCCGTCGAACATGGCCGACGTCGGGACGAGCCCGTAGCGATCGATGGGTGCCGTTGAGACCGAGGACTGCGAACAATAGTGACAATCCTCCTGGCAGGCACCGCTCTTCGCATTCACGAGCATTTGCAGGCGAACCGTCCGGCCAAAATACCGCCGCCGCACTTGAAAGGCGGCATCCAGGAGTTGAAGGAGGTCCTCATCCGGGGAGGACAATATGCTGAGTGCTTCAGCGCGGGTGAGGGGTTCATCGCGCAAGGCTTTGTCGGCAAACGTCTGGTAGCGGCTCACAGGGCCTCGTTTGATATAGGACGAATGAGATGGGGACCGTCGGCCGAGAAGCCTACACGGTTTCAAACGGTGATGCAACACCTTGGTAGGTGGGGCGCGGTGCCGGGTTCGAGGAGGGACGTTCGGCGGCTTGCCTGTTCGACCCCGGCCACGGCAGAGCGACGTAGGTGTTCCACTGCCGGCATTCCCGGCAGCGCCCCGACCACTCGGTGGCCTCGGTCCCGCAATGGAGACAGCGATACGGAACGACGACCCGCTTGCGGAACCCGAGCGCTTTCTTCAACTCCAGCACGGCCTCCTCCATGTTGTGTTTGCGCAAGTGCAGATTGGCCATGATTTTATGGTAGTCGGCCAACTGGTCGTGCGGCCCTTCGAGGCCGCTCAAGAGGTCGTGGGCTTCATCCACCATTTCGAGACGGTAATAGAGTTTGCCCAGGTAGAATTGGAGCACCGTGTTGTGGGGGTCCTGTTGGATCGCTTCCTGATAGATCCGGAGGATTTCCCCTGGTTCTCCGAGCTCCAGGTAGAGCTCTTCCAGTCGGTGCAGCAGAATGACGTTCTTGGTCTTGGCGAACACCCGCTCCAGAATGTCCACCGCGTTTTTGATCTTGCCTTCGTGCAGGAGGATCTCGCCGAGTCCGATGTAGGCCGGGAGGAACCCACGGTCCCGCTTGATGGCGCCCCGGAAATATCGCCGGGCTTTTTCCGGGTGGCCGCGCTCCAGGAATTGGCGGCCGACCTCATAGAGACAGCCCACCAGCAACGCGGCTTGAGCCTGCCCGTCGGCGGCCGGCAAGTTGGCCTTGGCGAGGCGATGCTGAATGTCCAGGGCATCCCCCCACTTTTCCAGGCGAATGAGCAGGTCGCGCCGGCGGATTAGGGCCGTGAGATGATCCGAGTCGATCCGGAGAATGTCCTGCAACGCCTGCAGGGCGTCCTCGTAACGCTTGGCGCCTTCGAGATCGGTCGCGAGTTCCAGGAGCACCTCGATGTCGCGAGGTTGGACGCGATTGGCGGTCTGGTGCAGGCGGATCGCCTCGACGAAGTTGCGCTCTTCCCGATAGAGGTTGCCTAACCAAATCAGGGTGTCAACCCGGCTAGGATCGATGGTAAGCGCTTTCTGAAAGATGACTTTGGCGTCGCCGAGCCGTTTCGAGAGGAAGGCGTGCATACCCTCCTGGTGGAGCGTCCCGACCTTCTCCTGGCGTCGCTGCTGCCGGGCGCTTTTCCAGGTTCCAATCAGATGGGTGGTTTCACGGATGCCGACGGTGACCGTGACGATCAGCGCGCCGACGGCCATGGAGACGAGGATCAGAGTGACGGGGCTCAGGTCATAGGTGTCGGTGGGGCTCGTTCTGATCGTGACCACCCCGGGATTCAATTCACGAAAATACCCATAGAATAAGATCCCGACGGTCGTCAGGAAGATCGTGAAGAGCAGTCGTAACATCGTCCGATGCCTATCGACTCATGCGGGACGCAGGAGGTTTGGCGCGGCGGGGACGAGCGGTCGGCGGCGTGGCTGGCCCCTCGGTGGGAATGCGCACGCGCTTCGCGTCCGCCCACAACTTTTCCAACCCGTAATGGTCTCGGACAGCCTGATGGAAAATATGAACGACGACGTCGCCGAAGTCCATGACAATCCATTTAGCCGTGGAACCGCCTTCGACGCCGATGGGAGGCGTGCGCTGCCGGGAGAGCGTCTCGTCGATGCTGTCGGCGATTGCTCGGACTTGGCGCTCGGACTCCCCGGAACACAGCACGAAGTAATCGGCGACCGAGGTCAGCTTGGCAACGTGCAGGACCAGAACATCGACGGCCTTCTTGTCCAGTGATGCTCTGGCGATCGCGAGCGCTTTAGCCTTCGAATCGAGTGGGATTGTCACGCTCCTGATAAAGACCCTCGCGAATTATATAGTGTTCCACTGGGGTCGGCAAGAGACCCTCCGCGCCGAGACCCTGCCTGAGCCGTTCCCGGACCAGGGATGCCGACACTAGGCAGGGCGCGATGGTGAGCAGATGGAGCTCCCGGCCCGCCGGCAGGGCGAAGGCCAGATGGTCCACTCGGCCCTCATCGAGGGCTTGGAGCCGCGCGGCATCAAGCGTGGGCAACACCGGCATGGCGGAGAGACGGACAAACGTGGCGCCGGGCCGGGACACGACGACGAAATGACACGCCCGAAGCAAATCCTCCGGGCGGCGCCAGGAGCCCAGATCCAAGAAGGCGTCGAGACCGATACAGAAAAAGAATTCGGTCGAAGGACCGGCGTCTCGGCGCAGCGCGGTCACAGTGTCGATGGAATAGGAGCGCCCGGGTCGACCTACTTCCACATCGGATACGGCGAAGTGGGGTTCTCCCTCGACGGCCAGACGGACCATGGCGGTCCGATGTTCGGCGGGAGCGAGGTATCCGGATGGCTTGTGAGGCGGATCCCCCGTGGGGATGAACAGGATCTGGTCGAGATCCAGACGAACGCGGACTTCGCGCGCCAACGCGAGGTGGCACCGATGGATGGGATTGAACGTTCCGCCGAGGAGCCCGATTTTGCGCGATCCGGCCGATGCGGGACGAGTGGGCGATCGCGTCACCGTGGTCTCCTACCGGAGGATCACGAGGTTGTCGCGATGGATGACCTCATCGTACTCGGACTGCCCCAGGCGTTCGCGGATATCCGCGGTCTTCATGCCCTTGATCCGCGCCAGGACCCCCGACGAAAAATTGACCAGCCCTTTGGCGAACTCCCGACCGTGGGCGTCGCGGCAGGCGACTGCGTCGCCGGCCTCGAAGTCGCCCTCCACCGAGACGATACCGGAGGCCAGCAGGCTCTTCCCGCGCACGACCAGCGCCTCGACCGCGCCGTCGTCGAGCGTCACGTGTCCGCGCGGGCGAAGGGTGAAGGCGATCCAGTGCTTGCGGCTCGACAGCCGTTGCGAGTGAGGGAGGAAGAGGCTGCCTCCCTCCGCCCCGGCCAAGACGCGACCCAGCAATCCCACCGTCTGCCCGTTCAGCAACAGGGTCGCCACGCCGTATTCGGCCACCTTCTTGGCCGTCCGCACTTTCGTCATCATGCCGCCGGTCCCTTCGAACGAGGACGAATCACCGGCGATCCGTTGAAGATCGTCCGTGACTTCCTCGATTTCCGAAATCAATGTCGCCTCCGGATGGCGGTGCGGATCGGCGGTAAAGAGTCCGTCGACATCGGAGAGAATCACCAGCAGATCCGCGTCCACCAGATGCGCCACCTGCCCGGCCAAGGTGTCGTTGTCCCCGAAGCGGATTTCGTCTACGGCGACCGTGTCGTTTTCATTGATGATCGGCACGACTCCGAAGGCAAGCAAGGTTGTCAGCGTATGCCGGGCATTGAGGAATCGCCGGCGGTCCGCGAGATCCTGGTGCGTCAGCAGAATCTGCGCGACGTGATGGCCCTCCCGCTCGAAGGCCTTCTCGTAGGCCCACATGAGACGGCTTTGTCCGACGGCCGCGGCGGCCTGTTTTACCGGCAGACTTTTCGGGTACGCGGCAAGACCGAGCTTCTTGATCCCCGAGACGATGGCGCCGGAGGTCACCAGCAGGAGGTCTCTCCCCTGTCGCTTGACGGCCGACAGCTCGCCGCAGATCCGTTCGAGGCGCTCTTCGCGAAGTCCATGCTCGCGGGAGGCGATCAGGCTGCTCCCGACTTTCACCACCACGCGTTTGGCTTGGCTCAGGAGTTGCTGGCGCATGGGATGGTCCGCAAGGCCTTGACCTGCGTCCCCAGAAAGCGGACGAGTTCCTCGAGACCCTGGCGCGTGGCGGCTGAAATGGCGAAGAATCGGATCCGGCGCCTCTTGCAATACACCCGGAGGGCCGTTTCCCTCGCTCCATCGCCCCGCAAGTCCAGCTTGGTGGCGACCACGGCAAACGGCCGCTTCTTGAGGGAGGAATCGTACGCGGTCAATTCGCGTCGAAGCGTCTCGATGGTGGTGACGGGATCGTGCGGGGCCCACTCGGAAATGTCGACCAAGTGCAGCAACAGCGAAGTCCGTTCGATGTGTCGGAGGAACTGTTGCCCCAACCCTTTCCCTTCGTGGGCCCCTTCGATGAGCCCGGGAATATCGGCGACCACGAAGGACTGTTCGTCGTCGACGCGCACGACCCCGAGATTGGGGACGAGCGTGGTGAAGGGGTAGTCGGCGATCTTCGGCCTGGCGGCGGAAATGGCGGCGATCAACGTCGACTTTCCGGCGTTCGGAAACCCGATCAATCCGACGTCCGCCAACAATTTCAATTCCAAGCGAAGCCAGCGCTCCTCGCCGCGACGCCCAGGTTCACAGCGCGTCGGGGTTTGATTGGTCGACGTGGCGAAGTTCGAGTTGCCCCGGCCTCCGCGCCCCCCGCGCGCTGCCACAAACCTCGCTCCGTCCGCCATCAGGTCGGCGAGGGGCTCGCCCGACGCGTCGTCCAGGACCAAAGTGCCCACCGGGACGCAAATGATCACGTCGTCCGCGGTCTTGCCATGTTTGTTGGAGCCCTGTCCGGGATCACCCGGTCTGGCCTCATAATGCTGCTGATAGCGGAGATCGAGCAGCGTGCTGAGACGATGGGAGGCCTGCAGGATCACCGAGCCGCCGTTCCCGCCGTCTCCCCCGTCCGGCCCGCCGAAGGGCACGAATTTCTCGCGGCGAAAGCTGCAGATGCCGTCCCCGCCCTTGCCGGCTTTGACACTGATGCGAGCTTGATCGACAAACATGGTGGTGTATCCACGCGAATGGCCGTGCTCAGGGAGGCGCAGGGGGCGGGGTCCCTGCCCGCCGCCGGATTGAAACAAAGCCGAGGGAAATTGTCTAGCGTGCGGGGCGATTCTTCTGTGGACCGAGCCGATTCGTGGGCTAGGAAGCAGTAGGGAGGATGCTGACGCGTTGGCGATCACGCCCGCCTTCGAATTTGACCACGCCGGACACCTTCGCAAACAGCGTATGGTCTCGGCCGATGCCGACGTTGAAGCCGGGAAAGAACTTGGTGCCGCGCTGACGCACGATAATGCTGCCCGCCGTGACGGTCTGCCCCCCGTAGGCCTTCACCCCGAGATACTGGGGGTTGCTATCGCGCCCGTTTCGTGACGATCCGCCGCCCTTATTTGTGGCCATTGCTCAGTCCCTCGCCCTCAGCGTGTTTCGATGCCAGTGATGCGGATTTGCGTGAACCCCTGCCGATGGCCCCGGGTACGCCGGTAGTTCTTGCGCCGCTTTTTCTTGAAGACCATGATCGATCGAGTCCGACCCTGTCGGACGATCTCGCCGGTCACGCGAGCCTTCTGCACGGTCGGTTGCCCGACCACCAAGCCGCTTTCTCCATGGACGAGATTGACTTCGGTCAATTCGACGGAGGCTCCCACGTCGCCTGGAAGGCGCTCCACCTGGACGAGCTGCCCAGGTTCCACACGATACTGTTTTCCGCCTGTCGTCACGATAGCGTACATATGGTAAATATCCTTCAGAAGGGAGACCGACCTATGTACCACGATCAGAATGCGGCTGTCAATCCTTTGTCTCGTCCTGCCGGCGGACCAGCCGCGTCGATCTCGGATGATCTCTTCATTGACAGGCTATCCAACCCCGTTATACATACTCGACTCCTTAAATCGGCGGAATGTATTGCCCTCCCCCATCGAGGAGCCTCTTGTCATGCAACCGAGTGAAAAAATTTGGATGGACGGTGCGTTGGTCAACTGGGCGGATGCGCAGGTCCACGTCTTGACGCACTCCCTGCACTATGGATTGGCGGCCTTTGAGGGCATTCGTTGCTATCAGGGCAAGGCCGGGTCGGCGATATTTCGGTTGCCCGAACACGTGAATCGCCTCTTCGAGTCCGCCCATATTGCGATGATGCCGATGCCCTACGATAAAAAGCAGATCAGCGAGGCCGTTATTGAGACGGTACGGGCCAATCGATTGGAGAGCTGCTACATCCGACCGCTGGTGTACGTCGGGTACGGCGCCATGGGGGTCTATCCGGGCGACAATCCCATTCGGGTCGCCGTCGCGGCCTGGAAATGGGGCGCGTATTTGGGGGAAGAGGCCTTGGCGGCCGGCATCCGGGCCTGTGTGTCGTCCTTCACCCGGCATCACGTCAACGTGTCGATGACGCGAGGAAAAATTTCCGGTTATTACGTCAATTCGATCCTAGCCAAACGCGAGGCCAAGGCCAACGGATACGACGAAGCGATCCTCCTCGACCCCGAAGGATACGTCGCGGAAGGCACGGGGGAGAACGTCTTTATCGTCCGGCGAGGCCGTCTCATCACCACCCCGCTCACGTCGATTTTGGAAGGCATCACCCGCGACACCATCATGGAACTGGCGCGGGAGCGGAACATCCCTGTGGTGGAGGAGCGATTTACCCGCGACGCGATGTACGTGGCGGAAGAAATGTTCGTCACCGGCACCGCGGCGGAATTGACCCCCGTCCGAGAGGTGGATGGGCGGCGCGTCGGAGCCGGCAAGCCAGGCCCCGTCACCCAGGCGCTCCAGCAGGCCTTTTTCGCCGTCGTGCGCGGGGAGGACCGCTCGCACGCGTCCT
The DNA here is from genome assembly GCA_039794185.1 of Candidatus Inralta sp. Lineage (GTDB taxonomy): Bacteria > Nitrospirota > Nitrospiria > Nitrospirales > Nitrospiraceae > BQWY01. Next base: position 84,136 of record JBDIVW010000012.1, read on the forward strand.
GGCTCACTCGGGTCTAGGCGGGCCGACGCGCCGGTCCCGCCCCGCACCGGACTCGGTGCGGGGCGGCGACGAAGGAGTCGCCTCGTCCCCGAACACGCCCGTTACTTGGTCGAAGGATTCGGGTCCGCGGATGGGGAGCCGTCGTCAGGTTTGTGTTCGGCAGGCGGCGTGGCGGCTGGAGCCGGTCCACCGGACTCCGTTTTGTTGAGATCGAGCACGGTGGAGGACATCGAGCGTTCCTTGGCCAGGATCGCGAGCGTGAGCGATGTGACCATGAACACCGAGGCGAAGACGATGGTGAGTTTGCTCAGAAAGTTCGCGGGCCCGCGGCTACCGAAGACCGTCTGGCTCGACCCGCCGAACGCGGCCCCGATTTCGGCCCCTTTGCCCGCCTGTAAAAGGATGGCCCCGATCATGAAGAGGCAGGTGATGATGTGGATGATGACGAACAGCGTATACATCTTTTCGGATCCCTTTATGTCGTGGCGTCGGCAATCGACACGATTGTAGCAAAGGCGGCGGGATCCAGACAAGCGCCGCCGACCAATGCGCCGTTCACTTCCGGCGACGCGAGAAACTCTCCCACATTCGTCGCCGTCACGCTTCCGCCGTAGAGAATACGGACGGCGGCCGCGCAGGCGGGGCTCCATTCTCCGGCGAGCACCGAGCGGATCTGCCGGTGAACGGTCGCGGCCTGCTCGGGAGTGGCCGCCTCCCCCGTGCCGATTGCCCAGACCGGTTCGTAAGCGATGGTGAGGCGAGCCATTTGGTCCGCCGACAGGCCTGCGAGACCGTTGAGGATCTGGCGAGTGACCACGCGCTCCGTTTCTTTGCGTTGGCGCTCCTGTCTGGTTTCTCCGACGCACAGTATCGGTTGCAACCCGTGTCGTAACAGGGCTTGGACCTTCTTCGCCACGGCCTCGTCGGATTCGCCGAAGAGGTGTCGTCGTTCCGAGTGTCCCACGAGGACGTAGCGGCAGCCGAGGTCGGCCAGCATCGGGGCCGAGATCTCCCCGGTATAGGCGCCCCGGTCTTCCCAAAAGACGTCTTGGGCGCCAAGAGACAGGTGCGGAGCCCGTGGCGCCAATATGGCGGCGACTGCGGCCAGGGCCGTGAACGGGGGGGCCAGGACGGTGTCGACGCGGGAGGTCTTCGGCGCGCGAGCGAGGAACTGCTCGACCAGCGTGACGGCCTCGGAGGCCGTCTTGTTCATTTTCCAGTTGCCTGCAATCAGAAAGTGCCGCATCGGTGGCAGAGGAGCGAGCCGGTGACAAGGCTCCAGTCCGGTCAGTCGGTGCGGTCGGGTAGCGCGGTCAGGCCGGGCAGTTGTTTGCCTTCGAGTAATTCCAGGGCGGCGCCGCCGCCGGTGGAAATGAAGGACATGCTGTCCGTCTCGCCGGCGCGATGGACGGCCAGCGCGGTGTCCCCTCCTCCAACGATGGTCAGCGCATAGGCGTTGGCGACCGAGTGAGCGACCGCGAGGGTGCCTCGGGCGAAGGCATCGATTTCGAAGACTCCCATCGGTCCATTCCAAAGGATGGTCTTCGCGTTTTGAACGGCCTCGCTGAACAGTTTGACGGAAGCCGGGCCGATGTCCAGGGCGTACCATCCTTTGGGAATCTCCTGAATGGGGACGATCTTGGTCTCGGCGCCGGGCTCGCGGCTGGCGGCCACGACACAATCCACCGGAAGATAAAATTTCACCCCGCGCGAGAACGCATGATCTTGGATGCCGCGCGCGAAGTCGAGCATGTCGTTTTCGACCAGCGAGTTGCCGATCTCGTGTCCCATCGCCTTGATGAACGTGAAGGCCATGCCGCCGCCGATAATGACCTTGTCCACGCGCTTGCCCAGGTTTTCGATGACCCCGATCTTTCCGGAAACCTTGGCGCCGCCGAGGATGGCGACGAACGGACGCACGGGGTTGGCCACGGCACCTTCCAAATACTCGATTTCCTTCTTGAGCAGGTACCCCGCCGCCGAGGTCTTGATGTACTTGGTGATTCCCACGATCGACGCATGCGCCCGATGCGCCGCGCCGAAGGCGTCATTGATGTAGACGTCGCCCAGCGACGCCAAGGCTTTGGCGAACTGGTCGTCGTTCTTTTCCTCGCCCGCATGAAAACGTAGATTTTCCAGGAGCAGCACGTCGCCCGGCTTCATTCTCGCCACCAGCGCCTCCACGCTGGGCCCGATGCAGTCCGGGGCGAACACGACCTCCTTGCCGAGCAGACGCTGGAGACGTTTGGCGACTGGAGCGAGGCTGAAATGCGGGTCGGGGTGGCTCTTAGGACGGCCCAAGTGCGAGCACAGGATGACTTTCGCGCCTTCGTCGACCGCCCGATTGATGGTGGGGAGCGTACCGCGAATGCGGGTGTCGTCGGTGATCTGGAGCGCGTCATCCAGCGGAACATTGAAGTCCGCCCGGATGATCACCCGCTGTCCCTTCAGGGCGACGTCGTCGATGGTTTGCTTGTGCAGATTCACTCGGCTCTCCCTTGTTGGCCTCGTGGGGCAGGGCGCCGCGCGCCGAACGAGCCATGCGACGGTCGCGTCCAACCGCAGCGCGACGCGGCTCAGTCCTTCGCCGCGGCCCACTTGATCAAATCGCGGATCCGGCAGGAATAGCCCCACTCGTTGTCGTACCACGCAATGACCTTGACCATCCGCCCTTCGATGACGGTCGTTAAGGCGGCGTCGAGCGTCGCCGAGTGCGGGTCGCCCTTCTGGTCGATCGACACGATCGGCATCTCGCAGTACTGGAGGACTCCCTTGAGCGGGCCCTCGGCCGCGGTGCGGAACGCGGCGTTGACCGAGGCGGTGTCGCACTCCCTCTCGGTTTCGACGGAGAGATCGACGAGCGAGACATTGGGAGTCGGGACGCGGATGGCCATCCCATCCAGCTTGCCTTTGAGCTGCGGCAGCACCAGGTGGAGGGCTTTGGCGGCACCCGTACTGGTCGGGATCATCGACAGCGCCGCGGCCCGGGCCCGCCGGAGATCCTTGTGGGGCAGATCGAGCAACTGCTGGTCGTTCGTGTAGGAATGGATCGTGGTCATGACGCCGCGTTTGATCCCGAAGGCGTCGAGGAGCACCTTGGCCACGGGAGCCAAGCAATTGGTCGTGCACGAGGCATTGGAGAGAATCGCGTGTTTGGCCGGATCGTAGTGTCCTTCGTTGACCCCCATGACGATGGTGATATCCGGATCCTTGGCGGGAGCCGAGATGATCACCCGCTTGGCGCCGGCCGCCAGGTGGCGTCCCGCGCCTTCCCGGTCGGTGAAGCGGCCGGTCGACTCGATCACGTATTGAACGCCCAGGTCCTTCCAGGGTAATTCCTTCGGATCTTTCTTGGCCAGCACCTTGATGGTCTTGCCGTTGACGATGATCGCCTCCTCCCGGTGGGAAACGGGGACCGGCAGGCGCCCATGAACGGAATCGAACTCGAGCAGGTACGCGAGCGTTTTCGCATCCGTCAGGTCATTGATGGCGACGAACTCGAGAGACGGGTCATTGAGGCAGGCGCGAAGGACGTTACGTCCGATGCGGCCGAAGCCGTTGATTCCCACGCGAATAGCCATGACGCAGAACTCCTGGGAAATTCGTGAGTAATATCAGCGCACCGGCATGGATGGTACTGACCGGTCGGCGATGAGTCAAGTTCTATCGTAGGGGCGTCTGACGCGCCGAAGCGCGCGACAGCGGCGCGATCCCGGCACGAGGTTTTTGCTAGGATGGGCCTTCGAGGAGGAACAGCCGTCCGATGGGATACACATCATCGTCCTTATCGTCATTCGACGAAACGCTGCGGGTCTTGGAGTGGGATCGGGTGCTCGACGCCCTGGCCCAACAGGCGCAGTCGGCTCCAGGCGCCCGACACTGCCGAGCTCTCCCGCTGGAATCCACGATCGAGGCGGCCACCGCACGGTTGGCGGAGACCGGCGAAATGCTGCGCTTGCGCGCGGGAACCGATCCATTTCCCCCCGTGCAGATCACCGACCTGAGCGAGGTCTTCGCACGGGCCGCAAAAGGCGGAGTGCTCGATGCTCATGAACTCCGAAACGTCGCGGCTTTTGTGCGCGTGACGGAAGACGTGGTCCGCTACGGGCATCGGCACCGTGCCGAGGCGTCGACGCTCGCCGCCGTGGCCGGGGCGCTGCCGTCCCTACAGACGCTGGCCGAGTTGCGGGCCGAGATCGAGTGGGTGGTGGATGCCGATGGAACCATCAAGGATTCGGCCTCGCCGGAGCTGAGACGGCTGACACAACAGGTTCATGACCTGAAATTGGCGATGCGCCGGCGGCTCGAGGCGATCCTCCACTCGCATCGATACGCGGACCTGTTGCAGGAACGGTATTTTGCCCAACGGGAGGGACGTTATGTCGTGCCGATCAAGACGGAGTCGCGCAGCGTCATCCCGGGCATCGTGCACGACGTGTCGGCCAGCGGGGCCACGGTCTTCCTCGAGCCGCGCGAACTGGTGGATCTGAACAACGGCATCAAGGTCGGGGAATTGTCCGTCGAGCGGGAAGTGCGTCGGATCCTCCACGAACTCACCGGGCACATCGCCGCCCACGCCGACCGGCTGCGGGAGGCTCAGGACATTCTGGTGCGGCTCGATGTGATTCAGGCGAAGGCGGCCCTCGCCGTTCTGTTGCAAGCGAGCCCCGTCCCCCTGAACAACCGCGGCCGGGTTCGTCTCCTGAGAGCCAGGCACCCGCTTCTCGCGTTGGCTCGGCCTGACGTCGTCGCGAACGACGTGAACCTCGACGAGGCCACGCGCGTCATGGTGATTTCAGGCGCCAACACCGGCGGCAAGACGGTCACATTGAAGCTGGTCGGGCTCTTTGCCTTGATGGCCAGGGCCGGATTGCCGCTGCCCTGCGATGAGGGATCGGAAATGGCCCTGTTCCCGTCGATCTACGCGGATATCGGGGATGCTCAGGATCTGGCCAAGGACCTGTCGAGCTTCTCCTCTCACGTGACCTGCATGATTGGCCTGCTGGACGCGGTGGCGTCGGGCGACGGTTCAGCCCGAACGGATGCGTGTCGATGGCTGGTGTTGCTCGATGAGCCGATGACCTCCACCGATCCGGCGGAAGGCGCCGCCTTGGCTCAAGCCTTGCTCGAGCGCTTGGCGTCTCTCCACGTGAAAGCCATCGTGACAACCCACTACACGGCGTTGAAGGTCATGGCCCAAGCGACACCGGGGTTCGCAAACGCCAGCGTGGAATTCGACGTGGCGCGACTGGCGCCGACGTATCGATTGATTGCGGGGATCCCCGGAGGCTCCTCCGCCATAGAAATCGCCGGGCGGCTCGGGATGGAGGAAACCCTGCTCAGCGCCGCTCGAGAGCGGCTCCGTTCGGACGACATGGCGCTGGAACGGCTCATCGGGGACCTGCAGGCCGCGCAGCGCCGGGTGGCCGACGATCTCCAACGCGTCGAGACGCTTCGCGGGGAGTTGGAAGCCGCCACGCGCGAAGCCGCGCTCATCGCCGAACGAGCCCGCGAAGCCGAATGGACCGAGCGCCGCAGCGCCAAGAAGAAAATCAGCGAGGAGGCGCAACGCGCGCGGGCGGCGATTCAGGCCGTCATGGACGAATTGAAACAGCAGCGCACCATTGAGCGGGCCAAGGCGGCGAAAGCCCGGATCGCCGCCATAGAGGCCGACACGGCCTCGGGCGAGCCGGTCCCGAGCGGTCCGCCGCTGGACTCCCTGGAGGTCGGGGATCTGGTCGAGGTGTCGTCCCTCGGGACACAGGGTGTGCTGCTCGAGCGGCCGGCGGGCCGGAGCCGCGTTCGCATTCGCGTGGGTCATGCCGAAATGTCCGTGCCGGTCGGCGGTCTACTCGGCGTGCCTCGCCAGCCGGGCGGGCGACCGGCGGTGGCAGGAACGGCCCTCCCTTCCCCAAGGCCGGTGTGGGGTCTAGGCGGCGCCGAGGAGCCTGAGACGGTCGTGGACGTGCGTGGGCGCGCCGCTGAGGACGCGTTGGCATCCGTCGTCGCTCAACTGGATCGAGCCGCGCTGGCGGGAGCTCCGCTGTTGCGAATCATCCATGGGCACGGGACGGGCAGGTTGCGGGCGATCCTGCGGGACTATCTGAAGGGCTCTCCGTATGTCGCGGCGTTTCGAGCGGGGGAGCGGGCCGAAGGAGGAGACGGCGTCACCATTGTGGAGCTCCGAGTCTGATTCTGCAGACCAGGCCGTCGCAGGGGGCCCGTTCCGACCGCTCCGAATTGTGTTCGGACACTCGATATCGTCCGCGCCGCTCCTTCGGGGTGGCCTGCCACGCGCTCGGGTTCAGGCGGAAGAACGAGACGGCTCGGAAGCGGGGCGCGCCTCTGTCGGGTCCGACGACGCCTGCTCGGCGCTGGCGCAGGGAAAGTACAAGGTACAGGTCGTGCCGACGCCCTCCTGACTGGCGATGTGCAGGGTGCCGCCGTTGTCCTCGACGAGACGCTTGACGTTGGTGAGCCCCAGTCCGGTCCCGTACTCCTTGGTCGTAAAGAACGGCTCGAAGATGCGGCGCAAATGGGGTTCCGAGATCCCGCATCCCGTGTCGGCGACGATCAGCTCGATCGCTCCGCTGGCGGCCCGCCGGGTCGTGACTGTAATCCGGCCTCCCTGGGGCATGGCTTCCCGGGCATTGGTCAGGAGATTGACCAGCGCTTCCTTGACCTGCGCGGGATCAACGAGGATCGGCGGCAAGTCCGACCCAAACGCCGTGTCGACCAGGATGTGCTCGTGTCCCCCGTGAGCCCGCCACTGGCGGAGGGCATCGTCCAGCAGTCTGTCCGCGTCGATGGGGGCCGGTTCGGGCGGCTTCTGCCGCGCATAGCGAAGGAAGTCGTTGATCCGGTGCGCCAGCCGGTCGACTTCCTCGATCACGTAGCGGGCGACCTCGTCCTTCACGGCCGTCTCCCGGCGCGGATCCAGGATCAGTTGGGCGGAGCTGCGAATGACGCCCAGCGGGTTGCGGAGATCGTGCGCGAGCGCCGCCAACAACTGCCCGACCGAGGCCAGTCGCTCGCGACGTACCAATTGGGTCTGCTGCGTCTGAATGGTGGCGAGACTTGTCTCGAGCGCGGTCCGCATGGTGTGGAACGTTCGCGCCAGATCCTGGATTTCGTCCCCGCGCTCGGACGCCGCGGCCAGGCTCGGGACCGGTTCCGGCTCGACGCTGAGCGGAGAGGCCGCCACGCTGTCGAACCGGCGGCGCAGGTCTTCCGTTTCACGCCGTAACGTCACGATCGGGGCGACGAACCGGTCGCTGATCAGGTATCCGAGCGAGGCCAGTCCGATCACGAGGACGAGGCCGATGGCGCCGACGGTCGCGAGCAGCGAATAAATCGGCGCATACGTTTCGTCGGCCTGCTGGCGCACAAACGCGTACCAGGCCGTGTCCCCGAGGCTCTGCGGGGTGAGACGATGGAGAAAACGCACCGGGGCGGCGGCGACAATGGTGTTGCGATCCCCATGCGCGTCGTCTTCGGCCACGAACCAAGACGCCTGGTCGGGAGAAAACTGATCCAAGAGCGCCTGATGAATCAGGTGGCTGGTCGGCGGAAGGACCGGGCAGATCAACGGTGTGCCGTCGGTGTCCACCAACATGCCGTGTCCGGTGTCGCCGACCCGGATCGTCAGGATCGTCTTCATGAGCATGTCCCGCCGGATCGTCAGGCCAATCACGCCGATCGGCGTGCGGCCGTCCGGACCCAGCGCGGGCGCGGCGACGTCGAACACATAGTCGCCGGTGTCCGGTGTCACCCGGAAGGAACTGACATAGGCGGCCCCATCCCCGCCCATCGCCTCCTGCCACCAGCGTTCGCCGCGATGATCGGCGCCGGGGTTCTCGGTGTCGCTCGAGGCGACGGTGCGTCCCAGGCCGTCCGCTACCACCACCCGCACATAGTTTCGCGTCTGGGCGGCCCATGATCGGAGATACGTATCGGCCGGACTCGGCGGGGCCGGGCCCGTCGGCGCGGCGGCGGTCTGAGGATCTCGGTGGGAATCGAGGAGGCGCTGGGCCAACAAGGGCACGAGGGCCAAGCGCTCGGCCTGATCAATCTCCCCGTCGACGGCGGTGGCGAGGCGCAGCGCCGCCGACCGCGCAATCTCCTGAAATCCGCTGCCGATGGCCTGTTTCAGGCTTCGTGTGCTCGACCAATAGGTGACGGCCAGCGCCGTCACGCCGGGCAGGATTCCGACGAACAGGAGTGCGAGCAGAAACTTCTGTTGGAGGCCCCCGGGCCGCATGGACTCCTTGGCTAGGAAAGCTGGAACTTGGCCATCCGATAGCGCAGGGTGTTTCTCGTCATCTTGAGCAATCGGGCCGCCTCGGAAATGTTTCCCTGGCTCCTGTCCAGGGCCTCTCGGAGGAGCTGTCGTTCGAGCTCCTCCGCCGATAATCCTAGCGAGAGCAGCGAGAGCGCCGGTCGCGCTGCATCGGTCCCGCTCGAAAGAACGGCATCCGACCCCGCGCGAATGGTGGGCGGTAAGTCTGCGGGGCCGATCTCCGTCGAGCGACAGGTGATCGTGAGCCATTCGACGAGATTGTGTAGTTCCCGCACATTTCCCGGCCACGGATAACGCGTGAGCATCGCCAAGGCCTCTGGAGAGAGGTGTTGCGGCCGCGTCCCGCGGTCCCGCCGAGCCCGTTCGAGAAACGCTTCCAGCAGCGGGGGGATATCGGCCGGCCTGTCCCGCAACGGCGGAAGGACCAATTGGCAGACGTTGAGGCGATAATAGAGATCCTCCCGAAAGCGTCCGTGTCTAATCAGTTCCGGAAGCGATTGATTGGTGGCGCCGATGACGCGGATATCCACGGCGACGCTGCGCACGCATCCCAAGGGTTCGATCTGATGGGTTTCCAGCGCACGGAGGAGCTTCACCTGCGCGGCCAAACCCAATTCCCCGATCTCGTCGAGGAAGAGCGTCCCGCGATCGGCAAGCTGAAAGCGGCCGGGCTTGGCCTTCTTTGCGTCGGTAAAGGCCCCCTTCTCGTACCCGAATAGCTCGGATTCGAGCAGATGCTCCGGGATCCCCGCGCAATTGACCGCGACCAATGGCCCGCCGGAACGCGGGCTGGCGCAATGAATCGCACGGGCGAGCAGTTCCTTCCCGGTGCCGCTCTCTCCGGTAATCAGCACGGTGGCGTCGGTTTGAGCGATGTCCGCCGCGAGGCCTTTCAGCCGCGCCATGTCGGGGGAAACGCTGATGATGCGGTCGAACCCGAAGGTCTGATCGAGAGTCGCCCGCATCGCCTGATGGTCCTGGGAGAGCCGACGCAGCTCGAGGGCGCGTGCCACCATAATTCTCAACTCATCGTTGTCGACTGGTTTGGAAATGTAATGGTAGGCGCCCTTCTGCATGGCTTCGACGGCGGACTTTACCGTGCCGTATCCCGTCACGATCAAGACCGGGACGGTCGGCAACACGGACTTGGCGGCCTCCAACACCTGCATCCCGCTGACGTCGGTGCCCAGTTGGAGGTCGGTAAGAATAAGATCCGGTGTGGGCGTGTCGGTGAGGATCTGGACCGCCTCTCCCCCGTTCTTCGCGAAAAGCAACTCGTATCCTTCTGGAGCGAGGATGAGGTCGAAGAGCCGTCGCATGCGCTCTTCGTCTTCGACGACCAGGATGCGGGGAGGACGCATAGCACGGGCTCCTTTGCCGGATACACGCCCCGCGCCGTCCCGGTGGGGTTGGGCGGGCGCTACGCGACTTTCCAGAAAAACACGGCGGCGATCCGCTTCGACATCAAGTCGTGCGACCAGCCGAAGTACGCCGTGGCCGAGTGCACCAAATCCGACCGATAGAACAAGAGCCGATTGAAGACGTAGGGCACTTCGAGTTCTTCTTCCCACATGCTGAGGTCCATGGTCTGGAAGCCTGGGATCTGGCTCAGGCTCTCGTATGGCGGAGGGCACGTATTGCCGTCCAGGCTCCCGTCCGGGAGGCGGAGTCGATAAAACGAGGTGCCGGCGTGCTTCGTCGGAGGGCAGGGGTGCAGATAGAGGACCGCCGCATAATCGCACAGACGGCTGGAGTCGACGTGCGGCCGAGCAACGGCTTCTCCGCCTCCCACGAGCTGGACGAAATTGTGTCCGGAACTGGCCCCCGAGGGATCCGCTTGAGCGCGAAGCCCCCGCACACCGGTGTGACGGATGACCAACTGCTCAATGAGCGAGAGTTCCGAGGGGAGCAGCGCGTCAGGGGCCCGCAGACCAGGCCAGGGTTCCGGTCTCCACGGGGCGCCCATGATCCAAGCGGATTTACCGAAACAACGTTCGGTCACGACCAGGGGGTTGGGCAGGACATTGTCCTGGATCCAGTAGTCTTTCCCCAACTCCGGTTTCCGATAGGGCAGGATGCCTCGATGCATGGCGCCACTCTCTCGCGTGAAATGAGGCCGTCGCACTCATCATACGCCGCCGATGTGCATGGGTCTACGGGGTGCCGGATGCGTCGGTGGCAGATCGGGCACCAGCGGGGGCGCTTGCGAGGGCGAGCCGGAGGTTCCTTCGGAATCCCTCGAATTTTGTCCGGCGCACGGGGCTGTCTTGGGTCCGGACGCGGAAGTCGGTCTCCGCCCATGTGAGCAATTGCGCGAGGGACGGCCGGAGGGCCCAGTCATGGGGCTGGAAGTCGGGGTGCCCGCTTGGGGAGGCCTGGGCATTGTAGGGGCACACGTCGAGGCAGTCGTCGCACCCAAAGAGGTGATTGCCGACGCGGCGCGCGAGGTCGTCAGAAATATCGTCGCCCCGGTGCTCGATGGTGAGATAGGAGAGGCACCGGCGGGCGTCTACCACGTAGGGTTCCACGATCGCCTGCGTGGGACAGGCCTGAATGCACAGCGAGCAGGTTCCGCAGAGGTCGGTACCCGGGGCGTCCGGTTCCAGTTCGAGCGTGGTCAGGAGCACGCCCAAGACCAACCAGGATCCATGCTGATGCGAAACCAGATTGGAGTGTTTGCCGATCCACCCCAGACCGGCCTGTTGAGCCCAGGCTTTCTCCATGACAGGACCGGTGTCCACGTACCAGAGATGTCGGTGGTCCGGAGCCAGCGTCTGCAGGTGGGACGCCAGGGCCGCAAGGCGCTCGCCGAGCACGAGATGGTAATCGCGCCCCCAGGCGTAGCGCGCGATCCGCCCCATGCCTGGACTTTCGTCCGCACGGGCGCCTGAGTCGTAATTCAGGCCCACGACGAGAACGGAGCGGCAACCGCTGAGCACTCGGCGAGGGTCGGCCCGCCGGTCCGGATTCTTGGCCATCCAGGACATTGTGGCCTGGTGGCCGGCCGCGAGCCATGCGAGCAGTCGCCTGCGCAGCCAAGCGAGTAACCCCGGCGCCGATGGATCGGTCTGCGTCCCCGGGTCCTCCGCGGGGACGGCGGCGATCCCACACGCGTCGAAACCGAGGGCGGCGGCGACGTTTTTAACGGCGGCGGTGAGCGACATGGGCTCTGCACCGGGGAAGATGCGAACCGGACTCTGGCGCCGCGCTTTGCGGAGTTCGGCGCGCGAGAGAAGATCCCGGCCCCTTCCCGCCTCCGCCGAACGCGTCGCGCGCTCCGCCGGTTTCGATCCGATGCCGCACCGCGGGGGCGGGTTGACGGAAGGTCAGCTCGGGGTGCAATCGAGCTTCACGTGGAAGGAGGCCGAGCATTGTTGTGAGTCACATTTCGTGCAGGTGCCGACGACGCGAGTCTTCCAATCCGTGGCCTTCGGATCGAAACGGCAGGTGGTCTTCCCGCCCTTGGAGATCGTGGTCCAGGGTTTCGTGGTGCCGGGAAAGCGGGCGACCACGCAACTGCGTACCAGCGGCACCTCGCATTGCTGCCGGCGCTCGCCCTTGGTCATCATGAAACTGCAATAGCGCTCGGTCGTGACGTGGACGTCCTCCGGCGCCTGCGTCTGCGCCTTGTCGGGGCTCAGCAGGGCCACGAGACCCGTGAACAACGCCGCCGCGGCGCATCCGATGAGAACGGTTCGTCGTGTCATGGGGCGGCATCCTACCACAGTTCGCTGTCTTGCGACCAACCGGGGAGCGGCGTAAAATCCTCCGCACCGAATCGGCCGTCGGCCCTCTCCATGAAGCGTACGGAGCCACCCGTAAGGCCGGCGCACTGAATCGTCCGACGAAGAGGAGACCACATGCTCGCGACGAGGATCCGTCAGAAGGAGGGGATTTTTTATTTCATCCCCTACAAAGCCGACGCCTTGCTGGAGAAGGTGAAATTCACGAGTCGCTACTATTTCGAGGGCGAGGAGATCGCCGAGAGCCGCATTTCAGAGCACGACGAGGTGGCCAAATTCATTTCGGGTATCGAGCGGAGCGAAAAAGGGTTTCAACGTCTCCTGAATCGACAAAAGATCAAGCAGATCGTCAACTTCTACGAAACGGTCGTCGGGCAGCCGATGATTCCCGGCACCGTCCTCCTCTTTACCGATGAGACGTTGCGGTTTCAGAAGCTCGACGGACAGGACTCGCTGGGGTACCTCAGCGAGCCGAAGGGCAAGTATCTCGTGATCGACGGCCAGCATCGCCTGGCCGGGCTGCACTTTTTCCGCGAGAAGCACCCGGATCAGATCGATCAAGTCGAGGTACCCTGTATCTTGTTCGACGGTCGGAGCGCGGACTTCGCCACCGAAATGTTCGTGGTCATCAATTCGACCCATACCCGCATCAACCGCTCCCATTTGGTCGACCTCTACGAGAAGGTGTCGTGGGAGAGCCCCGAGAAGAAATTCACCGCGAAGGTCGTCAACATGCTCTACGAGGAAGCCGATTCCCCCCTCCAATACAAGATCAATCGGCTGGGCGGCCGCAGCAAGCAGGAGAAGTGGATCCTGCAATCGGAAATCTTCAACGAACTGCTCAAGGTCGTGACGGCGCACAAGCGATGGATGGAGTCGCATTTGGGAATGAAGCCGCAGAAGTGCTACGCCCTGGTCCGCGATTACCTCAAGGGCGCCAAGGAGGTCATGAGTGAAGTCTGGGGGAATAATGAACGATACATGTTCACCCGGGACGTCACGCTGAAAGCGCTGATGCGTGTGCTCGACGACATCATCATCGACCGACGTCTATTCAGCGAATGGGAGCAGGAGCCCTCGCCGAAACCGTTCGCCGCGTTGTTGCAGCCGTGGGCCAAGCTTACCAAGGAATTCCGGGCCGAGGGGTTTTATGAGCGGTTCCCCGCCAAGGGGCAATTGGAACGGGTGCGGCGAATTCACCAGCGGCTTCTGGACCCCCTCATGAAGCTGGGCGCGTAGCCATGGTACCGGTGTGGCGGCGCGTCCGGGGATGGCCCGGCGGAGCCGGCGCGAGGATTCTGGTCGGGTGGATCCTCCTGTGCGGGGCCGCTCTCGCGTCGGCGGGCGGTTCCGCGGAGGGGACCGTCATCGATGTCCGCACTGATCCCGAGGGAGGGGTGCGCGCGCACGCGGTGCTTCAGCTCTCGGCTTCGGTGGGGGCCGTGCAGCAGGTCCTCACTGACTACGCCAACTGGCCCCGCCTCTTCGAAACCAAAATGCGGGTGACCAAGGTGGAGCGGATGGAGGATCGGACGGTCACGGAAGTCTACATTGCCCATCCCATCATGCCCGGCGAACGGCGGTTGCTGGGGGAGAATCGCACCCTGCCGGGCGGGGGGCTGTCCACGAAGCTGATCGGGGGGGACTTCCGGCGCTATGAGCGGACCTGGCACCTCTCAGCGGACCGGAACGGACGAACCCACGCCGAGTTCGATCTGCTGGTCGAGGTGGAGACGCTGGCGCCGGACTGGCTCGTAGCGATGGAAGTGAAGCGCGAATTGGATGCGCATTTCAAAATTCTTCAAGCGACCCTCGCTGCGGGCCCGGCGCGTTAACGGGGGAAGGTCATCTCCACCATTTCCGCGCCGTCCAAGCCCTGCTTGGTGAGGGCCCCGATGTCCAGCCCCAGTTCGACCTTGCGGACCTGATTGAGCCCGGCCTTGGTGCTGGGGTGGGGGGGGACGAACAGCCGGCAGCAATCCTGATCGGGCTCGATCGACGTTTCGAAGCTGCCCAATCGTTTCGCTTCATCGGTAATCTCGATCTTGTCCATGCCGATCAACGGCCGCAGGATCGGCAAGGTCGCGGCCTCCTGTACTACGGTGAGGTTTTCCGGCGTCTGTGACGCCACCTGCCCCAGGCTGTCACCCGTGACCAGCCCCCAGCATCGCTCCCGATGGGCCAATTCCTCCGCGACACGGATCATCATGCGCCGATAGAGGATGACTCGCAGGGGGGCCGGCGCGCCCAGCACGATTTGCCGCTGGATGTCCCCGAAGGGAATCAAGTACAAGCGCGAGGCCAATTGATACCGGGTAAGGAGGGAAGCGAGGTCCCGGACTTTCTCCTCCGACGCGCGACTGATGTATGGCCGACCGTGGAAATGGACGAAGACGGCCCGGCAGCCGCGTTTCATCATCCGATAGGCGGCGACGGGGGAATCGATGCCGCCGGACAACAAGCACGCGACGGTGCCGCTGACGCCCACCGGCAGTCCGCCGGGGCCGGCCTCGCGGTCGACGGCGACGAAGGCCTCCTTCGCGACGAGTTCGACATGAACCGTCAGGGCCGGGGTCTTCAGGCTGACCCGTTTGCCGGTCAGGGCGCACAGGTGAGCGCCGATCTCCCGCTCGATCTCCATCGACGTCCAGGGGAAGCGCTTGTCGGCCCGCTTCGCGCTGACCCGAAAGGTCTCGAAGGGCCGATTCTGGACCATGGTGGCGGCGGCGGTCTTGATCGGGTTCATGTCCGGCGCGGTGACGTCCATGCGCACCGCCTCCGCCAGCACGAAATGGGTGCATCCGAAGACCTCCTTGACCCGATCCTTTGCTTGTTCCCAGGACGTCTCGTCGGAAAGTTCGATCCGGATGCGCCCGTTGAGCGCGTGGACCTGCCGGATACGGAGGTCGCGGAGCGATCGCCGAAGGTGGTCGACCAGTCGTCGCTCGAAAAAGGGGCGGTTGCGCCCCTTGAGGGCGAGTTCATGATAGTGAACGATGATGCAGCGCATGGCAATGTGGCGTGAAACCGAGGCAAACGCCGGAGGTGAGTCGGGTCGGGTGGGCCCTCGCCCCGCCCGTTTTGTCAGCCGTGTCCCTCGAGGAATCGTTCGGCATCGAGAGCGGCCATGCACCCCGACCCTGCGGCGGTGACGGCCTGCCGGTATCGCGAGTCCTGGACGTCGCCGGCGGCGAAGACCCCGGGAATGTTGGTGGCCGAGCCGGCGGTCGTGAGCAGATAGCCGCGGGCGTCCATCGACAGTTGCCCCTTGAACAGGTCGGTGTTGGGCCTGTGTCCGATGGCGACGAACACTCCGGCGCAGGCGAACTCCGTGCGGGTACCGGTGGCCACGTGACGAAGCCGCACTCCGGCGACGACCTTGTCCCCGAGAATGGCCTCCACGACCGAATTCCATACGAACGTGATCTTGCCGTGCTGGCGGGCCCGATCCTGCATGATCTTGGAAGCCCGTAACGTCTCCCGCCGATGCACGACCGTGACCTTGGTGGCGAATTTGGTGAGAAACAACGCTTCTTCCATGGCGCTGTCTCCGCCTCCCACCACCACCAGTTCCTTGCCGCGGAAGAAAAACCCGTCGCAGGTTGCGCAAGTGGAAACCCCGTGCCCCGTCAGCTCCTGCTCGCCAGGCACGTTGAGGTGAATGGCGGACGCGCCGGTGGCGATAATCACGGTTCGCGCTTCAATCGTGGCGCCACCTCCGTCCACGCGCAAGAGAAACGGTCGTCGTTGCAGGTCGACGGCCGTGACGTCCCCGGTGAGGAATTTCGTCCCGAATCGCTCCGCCTGGGCCCGCATCTCCTTCATGAGATCCGGCCCCAACACGGGCTTGGCAAACCCCGGATAGTTTTCCACCTCGGTCGTGGTGGCGAGCTGGCCCCCCCCTTGCCACCCTTCGATGAGCAAGGGCGAGAGGTTTGCGCGGGCGGTATAAATGGCGGCCGTCAGGCCGGCCGGGCCCGATCCGATGATCACGACGTCATGCATGGGCGCGTCAATGTATCACAGCTCCCATATCGTCTGCACGGTGCGCGGCGGGGCCGTCGCGCGGCTTCGTCCGGCGCCCCTCATTTTCGTTTGCCCACCGTCTCCTGCAAGAGCGCTTTCCACTCGTCCCGCGCCACGGCGGGCATCGTCGTGATCTGGATGTGGCCGAGCGACGCGTTGAGGACCGCGGCCTTCATGGCGGTCTTGTTGTCCGGGAAGTCCCAAACCGCGACCACGTCGTATTCGCCGAGACAGTAATAAGCCTGAAGCAACTTGCCGCCAAGGGCCTGGGCGTTTTTCTTGACCATGTCGGACCGTTCGATCCCCTTCTCTTTCATGGTGCTGAGGCCCTGTGGGGTGAATTTCACCAAGCTGATGTAGGTGGGCATAGGTCACCTCGGGAAAGGGTGGACTGTCGAGCCGATGCGGAGGATCTTAGAAGCGTCGGCGTGCCAGGTCAACGACGAGCGGCGGGCTTTCCGGTCTACCCGAGCCTTGGTACCCGCCCACTGGCATTGCCCGAGGGACACGATACACCAGGGCTGCGGAACGGATCTGCGGGGCTCGTGTCAGGCGACGGCGAAAAACTCTCCGTACACCCCCGCCACCAGCTTCTGCAACCGGGCCGGCGGGAGCCGCCCGTCGAGGATCGCGTCTGCGTATGTCAGCTTTTCCCGAAGCGGCATCTGGCTCCGAATACGGCGCAGCGCCTCCGTGCGGCCCAGGCCATTGCGTTTCATCAGGCGCGCGACTTGGGTTTCTTGGTCGGCCGTGACGACGACGATCCGGTCCATACGCGTATGTGCTCCCGCCTCGATCAACACGGGAGCGTCGTAGATGATCACGGCGTGCGGGTCTCTGCGGGCGATCTCCCTGGTTGCCCGCGCCTGTTCGCGGGCCACACGCGGGTGAATGATGCGACCGAGCCGTCGCAGCTTGCGTGGGTCGTGAAACACGAGCCGGCCGAGCGCCACGCGATCGAGCGTGCGATCAGGATTGAGGATCCTGCGGCCGAACGTCCTGACCACCTCCCGCCAGGCGGGCTTGCCTGGCGCCACGACCTGCCTGGCGAACTGGTCTGCGTCGAGGACGTAGGCGCCGCACTCTTGAAACATGCGCGCGACCGTGCTCTTCCCGGTGGCCACTCCTCCGGTCAATCCGACCAACAGCATGGCACGAGAATACCATCCGCATTCCCGCCCCACAACGGACCGCGTTGACTTCGGGGCCGACTTGCCTGTAAGACCCTGTGACGATGCTGAGACGATCCTGGGTTTCTGTCCTGCTCCTCTGTGGCCTGTCGGCCGTGTCCGGTCCTGCCCTGGCGGTGGAAATGCCGCCGGTTTCGAAGAGTCCCCGAACCATCGCGGTGGCCTTGGACGGGAGCGGGGAATTTCGTTCGATCCAAGAGGCCCTGGATGCCGCCGGAAAGGGCGACACGATTCTGGTCAAGGCTGGCGCCTATCCGGAAGACGTGACGATCCACAGCAAGGAAAGTGTGAGGCTCATCGGCGAGGGTATCGACCGGGTAACGCTTCTCGGGAAAGATCGTGTCGGCGTCCTTCACGTGGGGAAGTGGCCATACGGGGCCTCGAACATCGAAATCAGCGGCATGACCATCAATGAACACGGCGGGCATGCCGTGGGAATGTTCAACGGCAAGGGAATTGTGCTGCGGAACCTCAAGATCAAGGGCATGCTCTTCGCCCAGCAGGTCCAGGACGTGCGCGTCGAAGCCTGCGACATCGGCGGGAGTGAGACGGCGGGGGTGCAGTTCGCCGATTCGCAGGGCGAGGTAATCGGGAACCTGATTCACGACAGTGATCATGGGGTGAACGTCGCCGGAAAGAGCGTGGTGCGCATCGAGCGTAACCTCATTACGCGACAGTTGTTCGATGCCGTCGTCGTGATGGACCATGGGCAAGCGGTGCTGCAGGGCAATACCTTGGTGAAGAACGGAGGGGGCGCGGCCTTCCTCGCCCGATCCCGAGCCGAGGTCATAGGCAATATCCTGAGTCTGAATACAGTAGGATTCACCGTGGCTCCGACGAGCACGGTCGAATTTTCCCATAACGCCTTCTCGAACAGCAGCGTCCACTACGCGCGGCCCGGTTCCCCTCCCGTACCCGCTCCCGAGCTGGCGGTCGAATCCGACGTGGAGGCAGACCCGGGCTTTCTCGATCCGGCTGCGGACGATTTTCGACTTCGTCCGGACAGCCCCCTTCTCAAAATGGACGGTTTTTCCTCTCTCGGGACGTTCGCTCCCGTAGCCGTCACGCGCTGACAAGCGATTACGCTCATATAAGCGCAAAGAAAACAACCTGTTAGCGCTTCGACTCACGGTGGTTCGATCATGTGCTATGCTTACTTATGCAAGGGCAAATCGAACGGTTCTCGGGCCCGGGAATTGCCCGATACTAAGGCTGAAAGGCTAGGGGCGACAATGGCAAGCTATCGAGCAGACTTAGAGAAGGGCCGCGGGGCGAACGTTCCCTCCCTCGACGATATTGAGGCGGGTAAACTAGTGGGAGCGATCGTCCCCATGTCGGAAAAGGCCCAAAACCAGCTTCGCGACAGTATCGAGGTCATTGATTACCTGCTCAATCAAGACAGCGTGACCTTCAGCTGATTCGCGCTCAACCTCGATACCGATCCCCTTCCTGCACGATCTCTCCCTGCATCGATGATCGTCCTCCGTACGCGGATCCTTGCGTCCACTGCGGCTATCCGTTGTCCCCCTTGTAAGCTCTGGCCGCTCCGTCGGACCACAGGTTTGTCGTCTCTCGGAACGTGACCTGGGGGTCAGAGCGATCCGTGGAACAAGGGGGCGAGGCCGATCACGCCGAAGCAGAACGGGCGGTGCTGCAATCGATTGCCGCCGGCCCGTTGGATATCGATACCCTCCTCAGCGGCTTTCCTCCCGCTCAGTGGAATCGACTCATTCTTGCGGTGGATGCCTTGGCGCGTCGCCGAACGGTCTGTCTCCGGAAGCCGACCGTCCGGACCTATGTGGTTGGGCTGCGCCATCAGACGCGGGACGGGCCTCCGCAGGAGGGCATCCCGGAGTCATCCAGGCGGAAATGATTGGCTGAATCCTGCCCCGGGTTTTCCGGAGCCGGCCATGGATTGCCGGCCAGAAAGAGCCTAAAGTGGTGGCCTCGCACGCACGTCGCCAAGAGGTGGGAGCTATGAAACGAGCGAAACAGTCACCCTCCGCCGCGCCGACCCTCCCCGGCGCTGAAGAACGCCGATTGCAGGAGGACGCCAGACGCGAGAAACACTGGAAACGATGGGGGCCGTATCTCAGCGAGCGAGCCTGGGGGACCGTGCGGGAGGATTACAGCGCCTACGGGACGGCCTGGGAGGATTTTCCGCACGATCAAGCCCGTTCACGCGCCTATCGATGGAATGAAGACGGCCTGGCCGGGGTCTGCGATCGGCACCAATTCGTGTGCTTCGCGGTGGCGCTGTGGAACGGCCGGGACCCTATCCTGAAAGAACGCCCCTTCGGCCTCACCGGCAATGAGGGCAATCACGGCGAGGACGTGAAGGAATACTACTTCTATCTCGATTCCACCCCCACCCACTCGTACATGAAGTTTCTCTATAAGTACCCCCAGGCGGAGTTTCCATATGCGCGACTGGTTGAGGAAAACCGGCGGCGCGGGCGAGGGGAGCCCGAGTTCGAACTGATCGATACAGGGGTCTTTGCCGACGGCCGGTATTTCGACGTGTTTGTGGAATATGCGAAGGCCACTCCTGAAGACCTGATGGTGTCGATCGAGGTGGTGAACCGCGGGCCCGAGACGGCGGAACTGACGGTGCTCCCGACGCTCTGGTTTCGCAATACCTGGTCCTGGGGGCTGGACGTTCGACGTCCGAGGCTGCGCAAGGGCGAATCCGTCGGGAGCTGGAGCACCGTGGAGTTTACCCACGATCATTACGGCTCCCGACGGCTTCTCTGCGACGGCCATCCGGACTTGCTGTTTACCGAGAACGAGTCGAATTCCAGAGCCCTCTGGGGCGATCCCGACGGCCCGCGATATGCGAAGGACGGCATCAACGACTACGTCGTGCAAGGGAACAAAGCGGCGGTGAATCCCGACCGGGTCGGTTCCAAGGCGGCCGCCCATTATGTGCTGACGTTGGGGCCCGGCGAGCGCCAGGCCGTGCGCCTCAGACTGACGGATGAATCCGCGAATGAGACGGTGACGCGAGACATGTTCGACGCCATCTTCGCTGCGCGCCGGGCGGAGGCGGATGAGTTCTACGCGCCTTTGGCCCCGGCGGGTCTCTCCGACGACGCGAAACGCGTCCAGCGGCAGGCCTTTGCGGGACTGCTGTGGAGCAAGCAGTTTTATCACTATGATCTGGCACGATGGCTCAAGGGCGATCCCGCCGGGCCGACGCCCCCGTCGAGCCGGCTCAAAGGGCGCAATTCGGACTGGCAACACCTGTACAACGCCGACGTCATCTCAATGCCCGATAAATGGGAGTATCCCTGGTACGCCGCCTGGGATCTGGCCTTCCATTGCATCCCCCTGGCGCTGGTCGACGCCAAGTTTGCCAAGGACCAACTCGTGCTGATGCTGCGCGAGTGGTACATGCATCCCAACGGGCAGATCCCCGCCTACGAGTGGGCCTTCGGCGACGTCAATCCGCCCGTTCATGCGTGGGCGGCCTGGCGCGTCTACAAGATCGACAAAAAACGCTCCGGCCGAGGCGACCGGGTCTTTCTCGCACGGGTTTTCCATAAGCTGCTCCTGAATTTCACCTGGTGGGTCAATCGGAAGGACGCCGAGGGCAAGAACATCTTTCAAGGCGGCTTCCTCGGGCTCGACAACATCGGAGTATTCGATCGGAGCGCTCCCTTGCCGACGGGCGGGCACATCGAACAATCCGACGCCACGAGTTGGATGGGCATGTATTGCCTGAACATGCTGACGATGGCGTTGGAACTGGCCCATGAGGATCGCGCCTATGAGGACGTGGCGAGCAAGTTTTTCGAGCATTTTGTTTATATCTGCCGCGCCATCAACAACATCGGGGGCGAGAAGATCGAACTCTGGAACAAGGAGGATGGGTTCTTCTACGACGCGTTGCATCTGCCGGACGGGCATGTGTGTCCGCTCAAGGTCCGGTCGATGGTCGGGCTCATCCCGCTCTTTGCCGTGGAAACGCTCGATTCGGAAGTGGTCGACCGGTTGCCCCGTTTCAAGCACCGCATGCAGTGGTTCATCGAAAATCGTCCGGACTTCGCCAGCCACGTCGAAACCCACTCGGAAGACGGGGAAGTGCGCCGTTTCCTGTCCCTCGTCAATCGGCACCGCCTCCAGAGCGTCCTGCGGTATATGCTCGACGAGAAAGAATTTCTCTCGCCCTACGGCGTCCGCGCACTGTCGCAGTACCATCGGGATCATCCGTACCGATTATCCGTCATGGGCATGGACTATCGAGTGGACTACGAACCGGCGGAATCGAGCACGGGCCTCTTCGGCGGGAATTCCAATTGGCGCGGTCCGATTTGGTTCCCGGTGAATTATCTGTTGATCGAATCTCTGCAAAAGTTCCATTACTTTTTGGGAGACAGCTATAAGGTCGAGTGCCCCACCGGCTCGGGGCGATTTCTGCACTTGTGGGAGGTCGCGGCCGAGCTGTCGCACCGGTTGGTACACATCTTCCTGCGGCAGGGCCGAGGTCGTCGCCCGGTGTTCGGCGGCGCGGAGCTCTTTCAGTCCGATCCGCATTGGAGAGATCTGTTGTTGTTCTACGAATATTTCCATGGCGACAACGGCGCGGGCATCGGCGCCAGCCACCAGACCGGATGGACGGGATTGGTCGCCAAGTTGATTCAACAAAGCGGTGAGTAACGTGCCCCGTGACTCGACGAAGACGCCCGCGCGCATCGCGACGCGCGCACGAGGTACGACGGATCCGCCCATCCATGTTGAAGGGGCCGACTGTCGGGACCTCGCGCGCGCCATCGGGCTCGAGTGGCTGGAGACCAACGGCCGTGGAGGCTTCGCCTCGGGGACGGTGGCCGGGCCGAATACGCGCCGATATCATGCGCTGCTCCTGGTTGCAAGACGCCCTCCGGTGGATCGGCTCGTCTTGGTCAACCATCTCGAGGAATGGTTGACGGTGGATCAGGTGCGGGTGCCGCTCTCGACCAACCTCTATCCGGACGCGGTGCATCCGGACGGCTATCGGGTCTGCGAGGGATTTGCCCTCGATCCCTGGCCCACGTGGTCGTTGGAGGCGGCCGGTGTCCGGGTCGCGCGCGAAATCCTGTGTATTCGGGGGCGGGATCTGGTTGTGGTCCGCTGGCGGCTTGTTCAGGGAGCGCCCGCGACAGTGACGCTCACGGCGCGGCCGATGCTTTCCGGTCGCGACTATCACGGCCTGCATCGGGAAAATCGGGACGTGCGGCAGGACGCGGCCGTGGAGGCCGGCCGAGTCACCTGGCGGACCTACGACGGCCTGCCGGCCGTGAGCGCGCACCACAACGGGCGATACCGTCACGAGGGCGACTGGTTTCGTCGTGTCCGGTTTCCGATCGAGCAGGAACGTGGACTCGACTGCGAAGAGGACTGGTGGTCTCCGGGCGAGTTAACCTGGGTGCTGACGCCTGAGAAACCGGCCACGCTGCTGCTGACGACTGAGCCGGGCCCCTTCGACGTGGCTCGGATGATCGAGGAAGAACGCGATCGGCGCGCGCGCTTGGCGCGCGAGGCTCCGCGTGCCGACTCCCTGACGCGACGATTGTGGTTTGCGGCGGAGGCGTATGTCTCGAAGCGCGGCGACGGTCAAACCGTCATCGCCGGCTACCCCTGGTTCACCGACTGGGGGAGGGACACGTTCATCTCGCTGCCCGGCTTGTGCCTCGCGACCGGGCGTTGCGATCTGGCCCGGGCCATTATCGGCGCGTTCGCCCCCCATGTGTCGCAGGGCATGATTCCCAATCGTTTTCCGGATCAGGACGAGCAGCCGGAGTACAACACCATTGATGCCTCGTTGTGGTTCGTCCATGCGGTCGGGCGATATTGGGACAGCACTCAGGACGACGATTTCGTGCGAAGCGTGGCCTGGCCGGCCGTGCGGCACATCCTCCGAGGATATCGGCAGGGGACTCGGTATGCCATCGGCATGGACTCGGATGGGCTGGTCGCCGGAGGCGAGCCGGGTGTGCAACTGACATGGATGGACGCCAAGGTCGGCGAGTGGGTGGTCACGCCGAGACAGGGCAAACCGGTCGAGATTCAGGCGCTCTGGATTCGTGCCTTGGAGGTCGGCGAACGGCTGGCGAAGCGTTTCGAGGGGGAAGCGGAGTCCACGGGGTATCGGACCGACCAGGAACGGGCGCGACATTCCTTCCGGGCCCGCTTCTGGTATCGCGAAGGGGGGTATCTCTACGACGTCGTGGATGGGCCGCGCGGGGACGACGCCACCCTTCGCCCGAATCAGATTTGGGCCATCTCGCTGGTGGACGGATTACTGACACGGGAGCAGGCTGAGCAGGCCCTCCGGATTGTGCGGGCCTGTCTTCTGACGCCGGTAGGGTTGAGGACTCTGGCTCCGGGTCATCCTGAGTACCAGCCCCGCTATCAAGGGGGAGTGTGGGAACGGGACGGTGCCTACCATCAGGGAACCGTGTGGCCGTTTTTGCTCGGCGCGTTTGTGACGGCATGGGTGAAGACGTACGGCCCCACCGCTGCCGTCCGCGCGGAGGCGCGAGCTTTCTTGGGCGGACTCGAGGCTCATCTCGGGCAGGCGGGTCTGGGACAGGTTTCCGAAATCTTCGATGCGGACTCCCCGCACCAGCCGCGTGGTTGTATGGCCCAGGCCTGGTCGGTGGCGGAGCCGCTGCGTGCTCTGCTTGAAGACCTGCCCGGCGGCGATCCCCCGGAAACGCGCAGACGGTTTCAGGCTCGGGACAGCGGCGCCCGGCCCCAATCCTCGAAGAAGACCGCTCGACGGTCGACATAACGCCGTCCGTCTGTGTCCGCATCCCCGGTTGAGCGTCAGCTTCCGCGCGTGCGATGCCGCCCGTCCTCCTGTCGTGATTTCATTGATTGAGATAGGACGCAGCGGTGTGATACATGACGTGTTGTATGGGATGCAGGAATCGTCAGTCATGGGTCCCCGACATGATGCGGGTCGGCAGAGCGATGGGCATCGGGCTTCTCCTGTGGGGAGGATTGTCCGGGTGTCAAACCCAGTCGGCGTTGGATGCCTCGTTGGCCGCGGACCATCGCGCGTTCAATCATCTCTGGGCGGCCTATACCCGTTGTGTGACGAGTTCCGACCCGGCGGCGGCCCGCCAACAGGCCGATCTTCTCCACAAGGCCGCCTACCGTGAGTCCGACAGCCGGACGTTTCTTCCCAGGACGCTCGACCAATATGTGGCCGAGCCGCCCATACGGTTGGCCGCCGATCCCCGTGATCTTGCCCTGGCCTGCCGCAACCATGTCGACGGCATCGAAAACGCACACGCGAGCCGCTGACGGACGGGTCGCTTCCTTCTCGTCGACCAGCCGCCCTGTGGGCCCCGCTCGGCTCCTTTCTCTGTAAGGTTCCTCGCGTCTCCTTAGACCAATCCGTACGAGTTCGTGACCGCCGCGCTTGCGGGGAATCTCCGGGATCGGATGGCGCACCCGCGTGCGTTCGCGACGACCAAGGAGGCAGCGATGCGGTGTCTGCGATGTCGACAGGTGATGGTCGCCGATCCGGCCTGCGAGAGCTTCGACGAGCACATCATTGTTCGGGTGACGGCCTGGCGTTGCCGGGGATGTTCGGAACTGATCGAGGAGGTGCTGACGACGCCGATGGGCGGGACGGGCGTTCGTCGGCGCATCCGGTATGTCGTGCGTGAATGGAAGCCGCCAGGTCGGCGCCGATGGACATCCGGACGGTCATCCCAGCAGCCCTACGGCTATGCAGCCGCGTGAGATTCTGCGTCGCCACTGGCCGGAGTACGCGATGGAAGCCGCGGGACTCGGCGGATTCATGGCATCGGCGGCCCTCGTCACCACCCTCGTCGAGTATCCTCAGTCGCCCATCCGCATCCTCATCGACGATGCAACGGTCCGGCGCGCGCTGATCGGTCTGGCCATGGGACTGACGGCCATGGGCCTGATCTATTCGCCGTGGGGAAAACAATCCGGCGCGCATTTGAATCCGTCCGTGACGCTGGCGTTCTTGCGGATGGGGAAAATCCGGGCGGTCGATGCCGCCGGGTACGTGGCGGCGCAGTTCCTCGGCGGGACGGCCGGACTCTGGCTCGTCGCGCAAGCGTTGCAACCGTACCTGGCCGATCCGGCCGTGCGGTATGCGGTGACGGTGCCGGGGAGGCCGGGCGTCGTGACGGCGTTCACCGCAGAGGTCATCATCTCGTTCGGCCTGATGCTGGTCGTCCTGTCGGTTTCCAACCACCGGACGTTCGCGCCTTGGACCGGGACGTGCGCGGCCGCCCTCGTCGCGGCCTACATCGTCGTCGAGGCTCCGCTGTCCGGCATGAGCATGAACCCTGCGCGTACACTGGCGTCAGCTGTGCCGGCCCAGGTGTTCACGGCGCTCTGGCTCTATTTCACGGCGCCCCCCCTGGGCATGATGCTCGCTGCCGAGCTCTACACACGTGTTCGGCGGGATGCAGGCGTCGCTTGTCCAAAGCTTCATCATGCCAACGGCCGGCGCTGCATTTTCTGCGACAAGGCGAGTGAACCCCGGTGCCATCCCCCCTGTGAAAGAACTGTTGGAGGACCCGTCAGGCACGCCTTCAGCCGACCGTCGGGCAGCGCGAACGGATCGGCTCGGGATCGAGCCGCTTCATGAGACCGGGCCGACTCGAGTCCGGGGCCTCATCGCGAGGGCAAATCTTTCGGGAGCACGCGCACAGCGAAACATCACCACAACCTGCCAGGATTCTCGGATCGATCCACATGTGCCGCGTGACGGTCCGTGTCCGAACGGAGTGATGCTCTCGACGGATGAGGCGAGGCCCGTTAGGAGACGGGCACAGAAGGAGGTCTACCCAGGCCTCTCGTGCTTTCGGTGGCGGCACCTGCGGGAACGACTAAATCCCCGCGTACCATTCATAACCTTGATCCTCCCAGTAGCCGCCCTTGCCTTTGCCGAAACTCGCCAAGTTGTCGGTGAGCTCCAGCCCCGTGAGGTACTTGGCCTGCTTGTAGCCGAGTTGGCGCTCGATGCGGAGTCGGAGTGGGGCGCCGTGGGGCACATCCAGTGGCTGATCGTTCATTTCGTAGGCGAGAATGGTCTGCGGATGATAGGCGTCCTCCAGCGCAATGCTTTCGTAGTAGGGCACTCGGTCCTCATCGCGATCGGCGCAGTGGAACACGATGAAGCGGGCCGAGGGGAGTGGTTGCGCGCGTTCCATGAGTTCCCGCAGCGGTACGCCGGTCCACTTGGCGATGGCGGACCACCCTTCGACGCAGTCGTGCCTCGTGACTTGCGTGCGGGAAGGAAGGCCTTTCAGCACCTCGAGCGCAAATTGAGACGGACGGGCCACCAGTCCGGTCACGGAAAGCCGCCAGTCTCTGAACCCGCTGGCGGCCAGCTCGTCATACGCGGGGTTGTTCGGATCGGTATTGCCGTTGGCCGGAAAGACGGCCGACCGATCCGCGTCCGGGTACTCACGGGCCATCGCAGCGCGCGGCACGACCGCGCGGTGCACGAGGAGAGTGACCCTCTCCGTCAGGCCGAGCAGGGAGCGGAGGGAGTCGTTGGCACTGAGGCCGTCGCAGCCGGTCAGCGCCAAGAGGCCGGCCGCCTGGACGCTACGAGAAAGAAACTGCCGTCGATCAAACCGAGGTTTGCTGATCATGTCGCGAGACCTCCCGTGGCACACGGTACCAGCCCGTGATCATTGAGCGCAGGTTATTGATCGTTCCCGTGAGGATGACTTGGAAGAGGTGCACGACCACGAAAGCCACGAATGCCCAACAGGCCAGGAAATGCAGCGTGCGCGCGGCCTGACGTCCGCCAAAGACGTCCAGCAGCCACGGGAGGGCCGTATCCAGGGTCGGAGACATGGTCAGCCCGGTCAGGACGATCAGTGGACCGACGCCCAGCACGACGCTGGCGTAAGCCAGTTTTTGAAGCGCGTTATATTGCTTCGCCGCCTCCCCGGTCGGATGTCTCAGACGGAGATGATCCTTGAGCGAACGACCGATGCTCCGCCATTCTTGATGGCGGGGAAGTAGGTCGCGCGTGAAATGTCTGCTGAGCCATCCATAGGCCCAAAAGCCCAGCCCGTTCAGGACGAACAACCAGGCCGCGAACAGATGCCACTGGCGTCCCATGGCCAACCACTGTGGACCGGGAATCGTGGCCCATGCGGGAAATGCGCGGTGTCGTCCGCTCGAGTGGCCGAGGACCCCCGTGGTCGTGAATTCATGTCCCAGGATCGTCGTGATCCCTGTAAAGGTTTCGTCGTCGGCTCGCACGCTCCGGATGGACAGCAAAGCCCGGTCAGGGTCGGACCGGTTTCCCCAGTAGAGGGCCGGATGGGCATTGAAAATCTGCAGGCCGCTTCCGATGAGCACAAACAGGCAGACGGCGTTCAGCCAGTGACTCACGCGCACCGGCAGCGTGTGACGATAGACGGCGGCCTCCCTCGGCGCAACGGGGATCATACGATCGGATGGGTCCGCTGGAGCGTTGTGACGCCATTCGATGTCCGGAGTGTTGGCCCGATCTTCGGATGTGGGCGCCTGGTCGATCATGACCGATCCTCCTATCGGTCCGTCGGGAGGGTGGCCGTAATCTTACAGGGGGTGGGGCAGGGAAAACGAAACGGCCTGCCGCAGGATTCCCCGGCAGGCCGCCATCGGACGAGTTCGACAGAGTGCTCAGATCGCAGGGCACCCGTTGGCTCAGTGCGAACCGCGCTGCAGCGCCTCGGCGGCTTCCTTGGCGCTCTTATAGGATTTCGCCTTCTTGGCCTTCGTCCTCTTCTTTTCGGCCTTTAGGTCGTTGCTTTTGGACTTCATCTCCGACTTTGACTTCTCTTTCTTACTCCTGAGCTGGCTCTTGGCGCGCTCCTGTTCGGCTTGCATTCCGCCCCCCGCCTCGCTCGCCATGCCGGAACCGAGGTTGGCGGCCTCGTCGGCCAGGACCATCGAGCCGGCACCGAATGTCAGGGCCGCTACGACTGCCGGGATGACCAAGAAACGCATGGGACTCCTCCCTCGAATGTGAGTGTGCCGAACCGGGTGGCACTGCAAACCAGCGCCCAGTCTACAGGTACCGCGGAACCTCGTTCGTGGCAACCGATTTCAGAGTTTCACGCATCCCTCCACCGGCGGGTGCGTGGCGGAAGCGGGAGGTGGTTGTGCAGTGCGGCGCCGCTTGGTCGGGCGCTCTTGGGCGCGTCATCGACGGCGACGAGAGGACGGCGCGGTCTCCCCATGAATGACTGTGTGGGTCTGGGGGTGTAAGGATGCGCGGTGCGGCGCCGACTCAGGGGTATCCGGTGTGTCTCCTCGGCCCGGCGGTTGGATCGAGGGTGAGCACGCCATCTCACCACAATTTACAGGGAGGCCAGTCATGCAACAGCAGACGATGTCACGGGCGGCGCGGATGGCGGCGGTCACCGGTCTGTTCACAGTGGGGTTGTTTTACGGAACGGTAGAGCTCTTTGCCGCCGATGCCCACACCACCTCGAAATTCGAGGGTGCGAAGGCGAACAGC
Organism: Candidatus Inralta sp.; assembly: GCA_039794185.1. GTDB lineage: Bacteria > Nitrospirota > Nitrospiria > Nitrospirales > Nitrospiraceae > BQWY01. The sequence goes on from JBDIVW010000012.1 coordinate 112,894, forward strand.
GGAACCGCGACACATGGGCGACAGGGGAATCACGATACGCTGACTTGGTCAGACGATTTCAGAATTCCTGATACGCCGGCCCCCCATTGGCAGGTGGTCGACGCGAAGGGGAACGTGTACTTGCTGAATCGATTGAAGATCAAGGGCGGGGTGCTGGGAGGAGAAAAGGAAAATCGCACCATCACCATTCCGGCATACATTCATGATGTCGCCAAGGTGCAGATCTACTGTGCGTGGGCAGAGGCGTTGCTCGGCGAGGCCTCATTCCCGCAACCCATTGCCTTGGCGGGCGCCGGGGGCGCAATGCGGGCCGACGGGAGCATGAGAATGGACAGCATGAAGCACGACGGAATGGCCATGGGACGGTAAGAGCCGGTGATCAGCGGTCGGCTGCAGGACGCTCCGGAGGTCTTGCGCCGACCGCCGCCGGCTGCCGGCAGTCGGTCGAGGAGCGATAACGATCGGATGACTGCAATGGAGGAGCGGATGATACGCATCATAGCGATGGCCGGCATGGTGTGGATGACCGGGGTGGAATCGACGCAGGCCCAACTGATCGAACGGACGGCGCTCACGCTTGAGGGAGCGCGGGCGATCGCCGAGGTAGCGGAAGTCAAGGCTCACGCCGAAGGCGCGCGTGTCGTCATCGCGGTCGTCGATGAGGGGGGCGCGCTGCTCCTGCTGGAACGATTGGACGACGCGCAAGTCGCCAGCGTGAACGTCGGAATCGATAAGGCTAGAACGGCTGCCATTTTCAGGCGGCCCAGCAAGGTGTTCGAAGACCAGGTCAGGGATGGGCGCGTAGCCGCGCTCGCGTTGCAGGGGGCGGTCCCTCTTCAAGGCGGCATCCCGATCGTCATCGAAGGGAAGGTCGTCGGCGCGATCGGCGTCAGCGGCGAAACGCCTCAACAAGATGAAGACATTGCGAAAGCGGGCGCGGCGGCCGCGGCATCCTTCTCGAAGCCATAGTCGTCGGCCCGCGGCGGTCAGCTTCACGGGAGCCCACCTCGGAACCGAACGCCGGTGGAGGAAACCTGGTGCGCGGAACATCGAAAGGAAATGACCATGCGATACAGGGGAATTGCCGCCGCCGCGGCGGCGGCAACAGTGCTGGCCTCGACGTGTTTCGCCGACTCGATGTCCGACAAACGCGGACTTACGCTGGACGGGGCCAGGCGGGTGGTGGCCGCCACGGTGGCCGAGGCGCGACGTGTGAACGCGCCGGGCGGATCCATCGCGGTCGTCGACGAGGGCGGGAACCTGTTGATGTTTGAACGATTGGACGAGACGTTCGCCGCGAGCGCCAGTATCGCGATCGGAAAGGCGAGAACGGCCGCGCTGTTCAAGAAACCCACGAGCGCGTTCGAGGAGGCCATCAAGAACGGGCGCACTTCGATGGTCGCCCTGGGCGGCGATCTGCAGAATTTCACGCCGCTTCAGGGCGGGATTCCGCTCGAATGGCAGGGCAGGATCGTCGGCGCAATCGGCGTCAGCGGCGCGGCCAGCGCGCAGCAGGACGAGGAGTTGGCCATGGCCGGCGCCGGATCGCTCGGGCCGCACGAGTCGGCCGCGAGGACGAACACTCATGACCCGCTACCGGTGACCTACATCGAGAGCCAGAAAGTGGCGGCGTCGTTCGCCAAGGGCGCGGTCTTGCTGGGCGAGGACGAGCACATGATGCATGCCTCGCGGAACTACATGGTGCATGCCAGCCACCGGGATCGGCCAGGCCTGGTGGAAATCCATGAGCTCGATACGGACATTGTCTACGTGTTGAAAGGGTCGGCGACCTTGATCACCGGCGGGACGCCGGTCGAGGCCGCGACCATCGCGCCGCATGAGCGGCGCGCGCCGACCGTCGATGGCGGCGAGGAGCGCACGCTCGTGCCGGGGGACGTGGTGATCATTCCGAACGGCGTGCCGCATTGGTTCAAGACTGTGGAGGCGCCGTTCGATTATTATGTCGTAAAGGTCAGGTGAGCGCCGCTCTTCATCGGCCATCACGCAACGTCGAGAGACGCGTGATGGGTTCGGGGCCGCCGGCAGAGGACGGTCGATATGCATCGAATTGAGGAGCGAGGGATGGTGATGCGGATCGTCATGCTCGCGATGATCGCAACAGTCCTGCTGGGGCCCGGTGCTTCGGCTGCTCGCGCACAGGTCATCGGCGATGCACCTGGCGGGAGGCCGGACGCGATCGTCGATCTGATGACCGACGATGGCATGGCGTTGGTGAAGGGCCAGTGGCGGTATCACAACGTCAAGGTTGTCGATGTGGATCATCATGACCCAGGAGTTGATCTCGCCCCGACCGGCCCCCCGAATCGGACGCAGGACATCGACCTGCATGCCGGCGCCGCGGAATTCGACGATTCGCAATGGGAACCGCTCGAGCCGTCGCAATTGGAAGTACGGCGGTCCACCGGACGGCTCTGTTTCAACTGGTATCGCATCACCGTGACTATTCCGGAGCGGATCGGCGTATTCGATCCGACCGGATCCACGGTCGTGTTCGAGGTTGTCATCGATGACTACGCCGAGATTTGGGTCGATGGCCGATTGCCGTTGGTCCTGGGACAGTCCGGAGGACAGCTCATCAAAGGGTTCAATGCGCCGAATCGTGTCGTCCTCACGACGGAGGCTCGTCCAGGCCAACGGATCCAGTTGGCCGTCTTCGGCATCAACGGCCCCCTGTCGAACCCTCCCGGAAATTTTATCTGGGTCCGGTCTGCGACGTTGGACTTTTACACGCGTCCTCGGGTCGGGCCGACTCAGTTCGTCAAGACGGAGATCCTCAGAATCGATCCCGCCCTCGACACAATCGTGTCGCCCGGGGCCAAACTCGAACGAGTGGCGAGCGGCTTCCTCTTCACCGAGGGGCCGGTCTGGGTCCGGTCCACCGCGTCCACATCGGGCTATCTCCTCTTCAGCGACCCCGACGCGAACACGATTTACCGATGGTCTCCAGACGGGCAGGTGTCCGTGTTTCGCACCAAGAGCGGCTACAGTGGTTTCGACGTCGGCGAGTACCGCCAACCGGGCTCGAACGGCCTGACGCTCGACAAGCAGGGGCGGCTCACGATCAATCAACATGGCCATCGTCGCGTCATCCGCGTCGAGCCGCACGGTAACATCACCGTCCTCGCCGACCGATACGCGGGGAGGCGTCTGAACAGCCCCAACGACCTCGTCTACCGGTCGGACGGCGCTCTGTTCTTCACCGATCCCCCGTTCGGCCTCCCACGTGCCTTCGATGATCCCCGCAGGTAATTGCCGCACAGCGGGGTGTACTGTGTGAGGGACGGACAGGTCACGCTGGTCAGCGCAGATTTGGAGGCGCCCAACGGGATTGCGCTGTCGCCGGACGAGAGGACGCTCTATGTCAATAACTGGGATGTGAAGAAGAAAGTGATCCTACGCTACGACGTGGGAGCCGATTGCAGCCTTTCCGACGGGAGACTCTTCTTCGACATGACCGGCGCACCCGGCGACGATGCGCTGGACGGACTCAAAGTCGATCAGAATGGGAATGTCTATTCGACCGGGCCGGGTGGGCTTTGGATTCTGTCTCCGGGAGGGAAACCGCTGGGGATCATCAAGGGGCCGGAGAACCCACACAACATGGCGTGGGGCGACGATGACGGAAGGACACTCTATATCACCGCGCAGACGGGGCTGTACCGAATCCGGATGAATCTAGCGGGGGTGGCTCCATGAATCGGGTGCTGGTCGTCTGCAGGCTGTTGGTGCTGCCGGTGATGCTTCTCGGGGAAGAGGCCTCGGCGGAAACGATTCCCATCTCAATCATACGGTCGGATCCACGCTTTGAGGCTCTGCTGCCGGCCGAGCCGGTTCTCGAGCGAATTGCAGGAGGGCTGTCCTGGGTCGAGGGGCCGGTCTGGCACAAGGGCGACGGGTACTTGTTGTTTTCGGATATCCCCGCGAACACCGTGTACAAATGGAAACCGGGCGAGGGGCTCAGTCTGTACCTCGAGAAGAGCGGATATCGCGGCACGGACCCCTTTGAGGGAAACGAGCCGGGCTCGAACGGATTGGCCTTCGATGCCGAGAACAGGCTGATCCTCTGCCGGCACGGCGATCGGCAAATTGCCAGATTAGAACCGGACGGCAGGTTCACCGTGTTGGCTGATCACTTCGGCGGTCAACGGCTCAACAGCCCGAACGACCTCGTCCTCAGTTCGACGGGCGACCTATACTTCACCGATCCGCCCTTCGGGCGCCCCCGCGGTTTTGACGATCCGGACAAGGCGCCCGTCCAAGGCGTCTACCGTCTGTCCAGGGACGGGACACTCGCGCTGGTGATTCGTGATCTGACGGCTCCCAACGGCCTCGCGCTGTCGCCGGATGAACGGTATCTCTATGTGTCCGATGTGGATCCGAAGCGGAGCGCGTGGCTGGCCTATGAGGTGCACGAGGATGGGACGCTCGGCCGCGGCCGGATCCTGTTCAATGCCACACCATGGCGACAAGATCCCTACTTCGGTCCGGACGGGTTCAAAATCGACGAAGACGGGAATATTTGGGGCGCGCGACCCGGCGGGATCAGCGTGATTGCACCCGACGGCACCCTGCTTGGAACGATCGAGACAGGCAAGCCGACGTCCAACGTCGCCTGGGGAGAAGACGGCCGAACGCTGTTCGTCACCTCTGCTGATTCCGTCTACCGACTTCGTCTCAGGACGAGAGGGGCCCGCTACTGATCTGCTCGGGCTCGGGGCTACGGCGAACGGATTTGCCATCGCGACTGCTCAGTTTCCCCATTCCATATCTTTCGCCGGACTCTCGCATGTCCCCTGTTGCACGGTGAACATGCCGGCGTATCGCTTTCGATACAAGTGTATCGAATTCCCCAAGGCCCCGTTTAGGAGAGACGGCTGGTCCACGGCCTCATGAAGGCGTTGTGCCCGAATCACACAATCATTGGCGTAGGGATTCCGTGGTCGGTATAGTGAAAGCGGAGGGTTACATGGCTGAATGGGGTGGCATTAAGCTTGCTCACTTCAGTTTCGTCCGAAGGGCGCCGATCAGAGCAGCAGAAGGTGACATAGTCAGCGGCGGCTAACCACGACACGCGTCGAATGGGAGGTGCGCATGGGACCGGACCGGATGGATGTCACGTCGGCTCAGCAGCAGATCAACAATCCCGAAAGGGTCGCCGGTCGGCCCCCGCGGGCGCTCACGTATGACGAAAGTAAGGCGGCCGAGGCGGCGTTCCAAGGCCTGGCGTTTAATCCGGAATGGTCCGAGGCCGCCCGTAAGGTCTACGATGGTATCGTGCTGGCCCTGGGAGAGCGCCAGTTGGCGGCTATGGGTGATGCAGAAAGAGAAACGGAATGCGTGACCTAGAAATAGGTCCGAATCGTGCCAGGCTGGTACCGTAATCGCCCCTCAGTCCCACCTGACGGAAGGGCGGCAGAGCGTCCACGGCAAGTTCAGCCCCCGGGTGCCGAGGTTCCTGCGATCCCCCGGCGCTTCGGCTTTCGTTCCCCCGTTCCGACGGTCGCTTGTCGAGTCGTCGCACCACTACCCAAGAATGTCGGTCGGAGGCAGGACCGGGAAGGATCACCCTTCCCGGTTCAGCGCGCGCATTCGGAACGTCGTGCCAGATCCTCACTTTGGCGAGGCGTTGACGGCCGTGGCTTCCGTCACTGGGGGCACGATCTTGATGTCCGGGCCCTGTACCTTCGGGAGGAGCCCCGCCCCTGGTTTCTCCAGCAGGCGCTGATCGTGCTCGTTGATCGAGAGCGTCTGTTTCACGTGGGCGTCATCGAATTTGGCCGCGTTGGCCAAGGCGCTTTCACCGGTGGCGTTGGTCTGACCGGGATCGTTTGCGAGCGACTGCCCCGTGACCGGATCGACGGCTTTCCCCATGGGGTAGCCGGGATGTTTGGGCAGCATGGATGGATTCGCGTCGGCGGATCCGGCGAAGAACACCGCGAGACTGAGCGCAATCAGCAAAGTCAGTGAGGTTTTCATGGTGCGGCCTCCTTGATGAGCTGAAGGATGTTTCGTTCAGCCGGTGGCGACCGGATGGAGTGGACACACGGGGGAGCGCGAGCGAACGACCAGCGTAAACAAGCGACAGAAGCGGTTGAGGTGTGGGCTACCCCGGTTTCATCGTGTCGCTCCCGGCTCCCTTCAGGATCGCTCTTGCTCGCGCTGGAGTCAATCGGTCGAACATCTTCGTAGAAGGACGGAGCGTGGCGTCGACGGAACGCCGCGAAACGTCGTGACGTTCGTGGCGAAAGCCCCGGCCAGGAGATGGGCTCTACCGGGAAGGAACGGTTCTGGTCATCGGGCTTGTTCGGGTTTTTGTTCCAAATCTAGAAGCCGTTGCTTGCGCCGAAGTCCCCAGCGATAGCCGGCCAAGCTCCCATCGCTTCGTATCGTCCGGTGGCAGGGGATGGCAATTGCGACGGGGTTGGTGGCGCAGGCTCGAGCGACGGCCCTCGCCGCAGAAGGACATCCGAGGCTCCGCGCGATCTCTCGGTATGAGCGCGTCTCCCCACGGGGGATTCGTTGGAGCGCTTTCCAGACGCTCCATTGGAAGGCGGTCCCGTGTACGTCCAGCGCAAGCGACCCGGATCGCGGCACCGCCTTCAAGCAGCGGAGAACCGCCGCCACATGGGGCTGCAGCCGGCGTCCGTCGCGGCAAAGGGTGGCGTTGGGGAAATCCTGCCGGAGCGCGGCGATCAATGGCCGTGCTGAGTCCCCCAGGCTCACCGTGACGAGGCCTCGCTCGGTCGCCGCGACGAGCATGAGGCCGATCGGCGTCCGCACGGTCGTATGCCGAATGATCACGCCCGCTCCGCCGGTGCGAAAGGCCCGTGGCGTCATCCCGAGGGCTCCGGCCACCCGTTCATACACGCGGCTGCTCGATCCGAACCCGGCCTCATAGACGGCGTCCGTGACCTGTGCTCCCTGCCTCAAGGCGGTCTTGAATCGAATCATTCTGCGGCCGCTGGAATAAGCTTTAGGAGACATGCCGACGAGTCGGATGAACGCGCGGCGCAGGGAGCCGGGGCTGAGCCCGACCGCCCCGGCCACCTGCGACAGCGTGAGGGGGGCACCCGCGTGGTGGTCGTCCATGTAGCGACGCGCCCGTGCCGCCCGTTGCTCGGTCTCGGTTCCATTCGAAGACGCGGGTCGACAGCGAAGGCAGGCTCGAAATCCCGCCGCTTCCGCCTGGTGCGGGGAGGGGAAGAACCTCACGTGCTTTCGCGACGGGCGGCGCGAGGGGCACGAGGGGCGGCAATAGACGCGGGTCGACGCCACGGCGTATACGAATTGGCCGTCATGGCATCGATCACGCTCGAGCACCGCATGCCATGCCGTCCGTGGATAGATCGCGCGCATCCCTCCGCTCCGTTCGAAGACGGCCCATGATACCGCCGTTCCGTACGGCGAAACTATCCGGTTCATGCGCTCAAACTCTGGACCAGGAGAGAAGGGGCGACTTCAGGACAGCCGGTCGGGCCGCGCGGCGGCTGGGGCGGCGTCCTGCGCCGGAGGGAGAGGTCGCGCCCCACACGCGCTCGGAGTGCGCGGTGGTTACTGGTGCCGGGCGGTCGGAGAGTGAATGCGCAGGAGGAGGAACTCGGCCGGCCGGATGGGAGCAAACCCGACCGACATGACAACGATCCCGTTGTCGATGTCGGCTTGGGTGGTGGACGTGCGGTCGCACCTCACAAAACACGCGGTGCTTGGGGTCGGCCCAGGAAAGGCCCCTTGTCGGAACAGGTCGTTCAGAAAATCGCCCACCCCCTGACGAAGCGTGGACCACAACGGTTCATCGTTCGACTCGAAGACGGTCCCTTGAACGCCGGTGCGAATAGACGCCTCGATGTACAACGCGAGACGACGGACGGGCAGGTAGCGCCACTCAGGGGACGCCGAAATCGTGCGGGCTCCCCACACCACGTGACGATCGTTCGGTGTCCATAGGCAATTGATCCCCAACGGGTTCAGCCCAGCATGCCGGGCGTCGTCCACCTGATGAACGAGACCGCCAAGGTCGGTCAGTGTCGAGTCGAGGCTGGCCGGCGCCTTCCAGACGCCCCGGGCCGCATCGGTCCGAGCCATGATGCCGGCGATCGCCCCACAGGGGACGATGACGCGTCGCTGACCTTGGCTCAACGGATCCGTCTGCAGCAGCCGGGGGAAATACAGCGCGGCGTTGTCCGCGCCGGACATGGAGGCGAGGCCCGTGTGCGCGCACGCCTGTTCGGCCGACGCGGGCGTCCATGACGCGGGGGGGATCGATAAGGACGATGGCATTGCGCGTGCGGCAATAGTCCATCGCCGCGCGGTACACCGACCAGGGGGTATCGCCGCCAGGCTGCGCGGGCGGAAGGCAAAGCAGATTGACGGGGGCGGCATGATCGAGCGCGTACAGCCCGGTTTTCTTCCTGCGCGACCCAATGACGTCGGCAGGCTGCGGGGCGCCCGCGACGCCTCGAACTCGTTCGATGACCGCCTCACGGCCCCCGTTGGCGAAGAAGGCACGGACGGCGTAGGCCATCTCGTGTGAGCGAGAGAGCGGTCCGAAGACGTCCTCGTGCTCCGTGAAGGCGTTCACTCCGATCGGCTTGTTCGTCGGACCGCGCCGCGCCGACGAAGGCCGTGATCGTCGTGGACATGCCTGCGATCATTCGGGCGGGAAGGGAGGGGTCCTCCACGTACCCGCCGGGCCGGTTCGTCTGCGGCACAAAGCCACCTCGATGAGAGAGGGGAAGGGGTGGCGGAAAGCCTAGGCGTGAACGGAACGACTGTCAACACGTCGATCCTTGGTGGAGCGGGAGACACGCCGCCGCGCGAGGTCGAGCGCTCGTGGTGACGGCGCCGCCATCAGGAAGGGGCCGCGGGGCGGGCTCGAATCAAGTCCGACACCGGGAACCCCATTTGGTTCACTCGTGCGACCAGGCGCCGATAGGTCTGGTCGTCCACGCGAGGAGAACGTGCGAGGATCCACAGGTAACGACGATCCGGCGTGCCCACGATCGCAGTGCGATAGTCCTGGTCGAGATCGAGAATCCAATAATTCCCTTCGCGCGATGAGCCGAACAGCCGGGCGAACCAGTTGTCGAACACAACCGAGAGCCGAGCATGGGTGGCGGGATCGACGACCGTCGCGACGCCCTTGGCCCGGTTCACTTCACCGGTGTCGGTCACGCATTCGTTGTGAACGTCGATGGCCCCGTCGGCCCGAGTGGTATAGACCGCTTTGGATGCGACACAATGGCGCTGAAACCACATGGGAAGCCGCGCGATCTCGTACCAGGTGCCGGCATAGCGGGAGAGGTCGACCGACGTCACGGTCTGAAGCGGCTCCCTCGAATCCAAGCCCACGCAGCTTCCGAGCGTGAGGCAGCAGGCTGCAAGCGCGGCCGCGCGACGACGGCGCATACTTCATCCCTCCGGACATCCATGGCGGTGCTCGCGGATCTGCTCCTTCATGGTACTCCTGGCGCGGCGGGACCGAAAGAGCAGGAAGCATTGGGGTGAGGAGACCGTGAGTGGTCCCGCGAAAAGGCGCCGATCCTCGCCGGGTCGAGCCTCGTGGCGCACCTGTTGGCGGGAAGGACTTCGGCCGGGAACATGCCGCCTGTCAGTCCGACGGGCTACCCTCGTGCCGCGATTCTTCTGTAAGACCGTCCTACCTGATTCGACTCTCCATCATGTCCGCATCTGTCCGCTATGACGTCATCATTATCGGCACGGGGGCCGGTGGTGGTACGCTCGCGTATAAGCTGGCGCCGTCGGGCAAGAGGATCCTGCTGCTCGAACGGGGAGGCTATCTTCCCCGTGAGACGGACAATTGGAATTCACGGGCGGTCTTCGTGGAGAACAAATACAAGGCCAAGGTGACGTGGACCGATAAACACGGCGCTGCCTTTCATCCCGGGATCCATTATTGCGTCGGTGGGAACACCAAGGTCTATGGGGCTGCGCTGTTGAGATTCCGCCGTCAGGATTTCGAGGAGATTAAGCACCATGGCGGCATCTCTCCAGCCTGGCCGATCCGCTACGACGATCTTGAACCCTACTACACCCAGGCCGAGCACCTGTACGCCGTTCACGGCAGCCGAGGGGAGGACCCGACGGAGCCGAGTGCCAGCGCGCCCTATCGATACCCCGCGCTGCGACACGAGCCGCGCATCCAGCAACTGCACGACGATTGGGCGCGGCTCGGCTATCACCCCTTTCATCTTCCCGTCGGGGTCATGCTCGACGAGGACCGCCGGGCCTCGAGCGCGTGCATCCGCTGCCGCACCTGCGACGGTTTCCCGTGTCTCCTCAATGCGAAGGCCGATGCGCAGGTGGTCTGCGTCGATCCGGCGCTCCGGTATCCCAACGTCTCACTCCTGACCGGCGCCTTGGTTACGCGCTTGGAGACGAATGGGTCGGGCCATGAGGTCACCGCGGTCCAGGTGGAGCGTGAGGGGCACACCGAAACCTATAAGGCCGATGTCGTCGTGGTGGCGGCCGGGGCGATTAATTCCGCGGCGCTCCTGTTGCGCTCGGCCAGCGACCACCATCCGAAGGGCCTGGCCAATTCGTCTGACGTGGTCGGACGGCACTACATGTGTCACAACAACTCGGTGATGCTGGCCATTTCAAAGCGACCGAATCCGACTGTCTTCCAGAAGACCATCGGGATGAACGACTTCTACCATCGTGGAGACGACTGGGACTATCCGATGGGGCATATTTCGATGGTGGGCAAGCAGGACGTGGAATCGCTTCGTGCCGGAGCCCAGGTTTTCGCGCCCGGTGTGGCGCTCGACGTGATGGCAAGACATTCGCTTGATTTTTGGATGACTTCCGAAGACCTGCCCGACCCCGACAACCGAGTGCTTGTGGATAAGCGTGGGCAGATCTCGTTGCATTACACCGAGAACAATCTGGAGGGGCATCGACGACTGGCCGCGAAGCTCAAGGGGATGCTGAATCGCCTCGGGTGTGACAACCGACACTTCCTGTCGTCCCACCTGTACCTCGGGAAAAAGATTCCTCTTGCTGGAACCGCCCATCAGTGCGGCACCGTGCGCTTCGGGCGGGATCCTCGTACGAGTGCGTTGGATCTGTACTGCAAGGCCCACGATGTGGACAACCTGTACGTGGTCGACGGGAGCTTCTTCGTGTCCAGCACGGCGGTCAATCCCTCGCTTACGATCATCGCGAACGCGCTGCGGGTCGGCGAGCATCTGCTCGCGAGGCTCGGGTGACACGTGCGGCGTGAAACAAGCACTGCGGCGTTCCTGGCACGTGCAACGAGGGGCATCGGGTTCGCCCTCTGGCTGCTCCTTCTTCCGGGGTGGGGGGCGGTCCTCGCATCGTCCGCCCACGCGCCGCTCGCCGTGCAGGCGGTGGCCGCCGTAGGGTTCACGGTGTCCGATATGGACCGATCGATCGCGTTCTACCGCGATGTGTTGTCGTTTCGCCCCGTCAGCGACGTGGAGGTGGATGGGCCGGAGTACGATCGACTGTGGGGCATGTTCGGCGTGCGAGCACGCGTGGTGCGCATGCAACTCGGCCGGCAGCAATTGGAGCTGACCGAGTTCCTGGCGCCGCCCGATCTGCGGCCGATTCCCATGCCGTCCTTCAGCAACGATCTCTGGTTTCAACACGCTGCCATCGTGGTCCGCGATATGGAAGAAGCATGGACCCGACTGCGGCGGCACCATGTGCGGCTGATCTCTCCGCGTCCGCAAACGATCCCGGGTTCGAATCCGGCCGCCGCCGGTATTCAGGCCGTCAAATTTCGGGACCCGGATGGACACAACTTGGAGCTGCTCTGGTTCCCTGAGGGCAAGGGTGACCGCGTGTGGCATCGGCCGGGCGCGGAGCTGTTTCTCGGCATCGACCACACGGCCCTGACCGTGCGGAGCACGGAGCACAGCCTCGCCTTCTATCGCGACGTCTTGCGGCTCCGCGTGGCGGGCGGAAGCTCCAACACCGGCACGGAGCAGGAGTATCTCGACAGTCTCCCCGGCGCACTGGTGCGCGTAACAGGGCTGGTACCGGAACTGGGCCCGCCCGGGGTCGAATTCCTGGAGTATGAACTTCCAGAGGCCGGGCGGCCGATGCCCGCAGATTCCAAGCCTACTGATCTCTGGCATTGGCAAACGACCATGGTGGTGACGGATGTGGATGAGGCCGCTTCCGCTCTGAGGGGAAAAGCCAGGTTCGTCTCGCCGGGCGTGGTGAGGTTGTCCGACGCGGCCTTGGGATTTCGGAAAGGGTTCCAAGTTCGAGATCCGGATGGGCACGTCCTTCAACTGGTCGCGCCATGACCTTCTCGACCGTTCTCTCGCGAAAGACACCCGGCAACGCAATGAAGTGGTTTCCGCTCGGCCTGTGAGCCGGTACAACGGCCCTGACGGATGGGGTCCGTCGGCTGGCGATTACGAACAATATCTGAGGCCGGCGGAGCTCGTCGACTGGCTCGGGGGCGCCGGACCGTTCGGTCCTCTCCTCCTTATTGTCGGGATGGCAGGGACGGTCGTGATTCCACCTATCCCGAGCTTGCCCCCTGGACCTTGCGGCCGGGTCCGCCTTCGGCCCGTTTTGGGGGACGGCCTATGCGGTCATCGGCGTCGAGATCGGTACGATCGGCTATTTTCTCCTGGCAGGGGCGCTCGGACGCGAGGCGCTCTCGAAGTTATTGAAGACCGAGGCCGTGTTCTGTCAATTGTGTACGGATCATCAATTGAGGGGGCTAATGTTCTTCGCCCGGTTGATCCCGTTGTTCTCCTTCGACCTTGCCAGCTATGGAGCGGGGTTGACCAAGATCTCCCTGAAGAACGTTGCTCTGGCCACGCTCCTTGGTAAGACGCCACCGAGTTTCGCGTTCACCTGCCTGGCCTGGGCAGCAGCGTCATCAGTGCTCGGTGGCCGCTGATTGTCGCGAGAGGGGGAATGGCCGTTCTCTTGCTGCTGCTGCCGAATTGGCTGGCCGCCCATCGCGGATCCGCAGTGGCCCGGCTGGTCTTCGGTCCTTCTCCCCACGCTTCTCCTCCCCGTGAACTGCCGCTCGTCCGCCGCACCGGTTGCGGCGCGCCCCTCCCTTCACCCCCGTCGCCCTAGGAGTCTGTCTGAGTAATCTGCCTCTTGCAATTTTTTCTGAACGTGTTCAGTCTCCCGCCACCACAATCCCCGGGAGGCCAGTCGATGGAAAAGCCCTCGTGTCCGATGGAGAAGACCTATCGT
>JBDIVW010000013.1:0-116587 GCA_039794185.1 Candidatus Inralta sp.
CACATCCGCACCGCGACATGGAGATCGTCACGTGGGTGTTGGATGGAGAGCTGGAGCACAAGGACTCGGAGGGCAACAAGGGGATCATTTACCCGGGTCTCGCACAGCGCATGAGCGCCGGGACCGGGTTCCGCACACATCCGCACCGCGACATGGAGATCGTCACGTGGGTGTTGGATGGAGAGCTGGAGCACAAGGACTCGGAGGGCAACAAGGGGATCATTTACCCGGGTCTCGCACAGCGCATGAGCGCCGGGACCGGTATCTGGCATTCGGAAATGAATCCCCGCGAGGAGAAGGATGTGCACTTCATTCAGATGTGGGTGATACCCGATACGGAGCGCATCGCTCCGGGCTATGAACAGCTCGACATCACTCGGCAATTGGCGAACGGAGGCCTGGTCCCTATCGCTTCAGGAAGGGGAATTGAGGGTGCGATTTCGATCAGACAACGAGGTGCCGTTCTCTGGGGCGGACGACTGAAACCGGGCGAGACGGTCCCGATACCGGACAACCAGTATGTCCACCTGTATGTGGCCAAAGGGGCGGCACGTCTCGAAGAGGCTGGCCGGCTGGATACGGGAGATGCCGTGAGGCTTGCGGGGGCCGGACCCCGGACGTTGACCGCCGACGTTCGATCAGGAGCCGAAGTACTCCTGTGGGAAACGGAAGGAGCGGTTCAGTTCTGAATACTGTTTAAAGGAAAGGAACCATGACTGTTAGCCGTGAACACTCGAAGAAGCCCTCAGGCTCCTCTGGCCATGTGCGCTTCGACCACCACATGTCGGGTACGCGAACGTGACGGCACAAGGAGTCCTGCAACAGCGCTATTACTGGCGGAGACTTTACGATGAGCGATCATGCGACCGTAATAGTGACGGAATCGACATTCCAAAAAGAGGTGTTGGAATCACCCGTTCCCGTGCTGGTCGACTTCTGGGCCTCCTGGTGCGGCCCTTGCCTGATGGTGGCGCCGGTCCTCGAAGAGCTGGCCGGTGACTGGAATGGTGCCGTGAAAGTGGCCAAGGTCGACGTGGACACGAATCCGGACTTGGCGCAACGGTTCGAGATTCAATCCATTCCGTCGATGCTGCTGTTCGAGGAAGGTCGGATCAAGGATCGATTCGTCGGGGCGATGCCGAAGGCTCGAATCAAGGCCCGAATCGAGGCGACCGTCCAGGTCGCACACGGCTGATCAGCGGCCGGGAAGGAGCGCAATCATGTCAATTGGAACCGAGCAGCTCAAGGCGGTCACGGGGGTATATCGTCCCGGTTCGCAGCACATGGTGGGAGACGGGTTCCCGGTCCGGAATCTCTTTCCCAGCAACGAGCTGGATCGGGAGGTCAGTCCCTTTCTGATGTTGGATTACGCCGGGCCGGAGTATTTCCCCCCGACCGAGCATCCGCGAGGCGTGGGCGAGCATCCGCACCGCGGCTTCGAGACGGTCACCCTCGTCTACGAAGGGGTGCTGGCGCATCGGGACTCGGCCGGCAACGCCGGCGTGATCGGCCCGGGCGACGTGCAATGGATGACTGCGGCGTCGGGCATCGTGCACGAGGAGTTTCACGAAAAGGCGTTCGCGCGGAAAGGCGGGACGCTCCACGCCGTCCAATTGTGGGTGAACCTGCCCCGGGCCTCCAAAATGTCCGCGCCGGGCTATCAGACGATTCTGAATGACGACATCCCCGCCTTGGAGCTCGAGGGTGGCGGCCGGCTGCGCGTGATCGCCGGTCGTGTCCAGGGGCGCACGGGACCGGCGCGGACCTTCACGCCGGTGCAACTCTACGATGTGCGACTGAACGCGGGCGCGCGGCTGTCGCTCGCGCTGCCGGACGGAGACAACACGTCGGTGTTCGTCTTGCGGGGACGCGCCGGCGTCAACGGCTCGCACGAGGCCGGAGAAGCGGAGCTGATCGTGTGCGGACGCCAGGGCTCCCACATCACGATCGAGGCGCGGGAGGACAGCCTCCTCCTGATCATGAGCGGCGAGCCGATCGAGGAGCCGATCGCCCGCTACGGGCCCTTCGTGATGAACACGAAGGCGGAGCTGATCCAGGCCGTGCAAGATTATCAGGCCGGCAAGATGGGCCATCTCGCATGACGACCGTTCCCACCACCACGATCGAGGTTTACTCGGAAGTGGTGTGCCCCTGGTGCTACGTCGGCAAGCGCCGGCTCGAAGCGGCGCTTGCGCTGGCCCACTTTCAGGCGCGCGTGGTCGTGCAGTGGCGTCCTTTTGAGCTCAATCCGACGATGCCCCTGCCAGGGATGGATCGGAAGGTGTACCTCGAGGCGAAGTTCGGAAGTGCTCAGGCGGTGGAATCGATGCTCGACCATGTGCGGGAGGCCGGTCGTCAATCGGGGATCGCCTTCGCGTTCGAGCGGATCCCCCGAACCCCAAACACGTTCGATGCTCATCGCCTGATCTGGTTCGCCGGCCGACAGGACCGGCAGGACGCCGTCGTGGAGGCCTTCTTCAAGGGCTATTTCGAGGAAGGGGCGGATCTCAGCAGCCGGGACCTGTTGCTGGAACTCGCTGAACGGGCCGGGATGGATCGGGCGGCCTGCCGGTCCTGCCTGGAGAGCGAGGCGAGCGACGCGGGGGTGCGGGAGGAAGAGCGGCAGGGATTGAGGATCGGGATACGAGCCGTGCCGCACTTCGTGATCTCTGGGCGAGAGGGCCTCTCGGGCGCGCAGCCTCCGCCCGTCCTGGCCTCATGGCTCCGCGAAGGGGTGACAGCCAGCGTCGCCTCGTGATCGAGGCAGGAAGCGGGGAAGTCCGATGGCGGTGCAAGTCTATGGATGCAATCACGTGGTGATCGAAGTAACGGACGCCCGCAAGGCCGTGAAGTTCTACTCCGACGTCTTCGGACTGAAGATGCTGCGCGGCGGCGAGGGCGCGGCGTGGTGCAAATTGGGCGAGCATCAATTCCTGGCGATCTTCGAGGTCGAGCGATTGCAACCGGACCGCGTCAAGCATTTCGGCCTGATGGTCCGTGACGAGGACCAGATCAGGGAAGTGCGCCGAAAGCTGACCAAGAAATACAAGCTCAAGCTCGAGCCCGGCTTCCGTTGCGACTTTCGCGATCCGTGGGGCAATCGCATCCAGGTGGTCGATCTACACGACGAATCGCTCGTCTGGCTGCTTCCCTACCAGGAAGTGCGGAAAGCCGGGGTGACATTCCCGCGACAGAAGCCGCCGAAGGAGAGCCGGCGATGACCGGGGCGCTCTTACGAAACGGTTGGACAACCTCCTGGATCGGATCCGTGGAGGCCATGTCATCGGCGCCATACACGAATTCTGCGACCGAAACGTATTCATGCAGGAGAGCGGGATCCGCCATTCATGGGTACTGTCGGGGAATGGAAGGGCTTCGCGGCGGCGGCGCGCGCGGTCGGCGACGACGTCACGTTCTACGAATGCGCCATGGACTTCATTGCGACCGACGGAACGGCGGTGCACACGGAGCAGGTGTCCGGTGCGAAGTGGAGCGACCGCAAGATCGTTCAAACATGGTTTTTTTTACTATGGCACGGGCGCGGTGACGTGAGGACTCGAACGCAGGGACCTGCAGCATGACAAATCGGGACCATACGCGGGCGCAGGTGGATCGGCTCTCTCGGGCGTTGATGCGTCTGCATAAGTCCCTCTCGGAGGGGGAACGGGTGGCGTACGAACGGGTCCATGGGCGGATCGCATCCAATGGAGAATTCCTGCAATTGCTCTTGGGCCATGCCTGGTTTGCGTGGTTGCGCCCGCTGTCGCAGTCCATGGCGAAACTGGACGAACTCGCGGAATCCGACGAGCCGTCGGCGCACGAAGCGATTCGCGAAGAGCTGTCGTCGTTACGGGTCCTGCTGACGCCCTCTGAAGCGGGCGAGCGCTTCGGCCGGCAATACTACGAGGCGTTGCAGCGCGATCCGGATGTAGTACTGGCGCACGCCGCGGTCAAGGAATTGTTGCGATGACGCCGACGCGGGAGGGAAGACGATCATGAAAGCTCACTATCTCGGTCACGTCGTGTTTTACGTCAAGAGTCTACAGCGGTCGCTCGCCTTCTATCGAGACTTGCTGGGGTTTCAGGAGGTGGGCCGGATTTTCGAGGGGAAGGCGGCGGCGCTCACGTCGGGCCGGACGCATCATGAACTTCTGTTGATCGAGGTCGGCGACGCGCCGGCCCCTCCGACTGGGTTGCG
Source organism: Candidatus Inralta sp. (assembly GCA_039794185.1). Classification (GTDB taxonomy): domain Bacteria; phylum Nitrospirota; class Nitrospiria; order Nitrospirales; family Nitrospiraceae; genus BQWY01. Next base: position 4,199 of record JBDIVW010000013.1, read on the forward strand.
GCGCGGGCTGTATCATATCGGCATCAAGGTGGGAGACAGTCTGGAGGAATTACGAGCGGCCAAACGCGAGCTCGAGCAAGCGGGCGTGCACATTGAGGGGATGAGCGACCACACCGTGAGCCAGAGCCTGTACTTGCACGACCCGGACGGCAACGAAGTGGAGATCTACGTCGATGCGGACCCGTCTATTTGGAAGCACGATCCAGCAGCCGTGGTGGCGCCCATCAAGCCGCTGCGCCTGTGAGCGAATCTTGGTGGAGGTCCTCGTAGGTATCGTCCTGTTTTCCCCGGCGGTCGCTGTACCGCTTCTGCCGCAGGGCCAGGCCGCCGGTGGCGCGTTTCTCCCCACCTGGTTCGATCCCCCACGGAGGTTTCGGCGGAAATCAGCCGGTTTGCGCGAGACATGTGTGGCAAGGGACTTGCGGAGTGTTTATTTGTGTCCGTGGGGGCAGCCCTATGTGACGCGGATCATCACCGCAAGAAGGAGGACTGATATGGAGAAGCCAATCATTGCAGCCAAACAACCGGCGGTGCTCACGTTGGAAGCAGGAACGTATCACTGGTGTCGATGCGGCCGCTCGAAGAATCAACCGTTTTGCGACGGGTCCCATCAAGGGACCGGCTTCACACCGATGGAGTTTTCGCTGACGGAGAAGAAACAAGTGGCCCTCTGCCAGTGCAAGCAGACCAAGACGCCGCCCTTCTGCGATGGGACGCACAAGACGCTCTGAGTGCCGCTCGGTGCGATCTCTGATGGGGGCCTGGGGGCATGGCGCGAGGTCTTGTCAGGGTCGATGCCTCGAGAGTCGGAAGGATCGTAGACCAGATGGCGCTGGTCCCTTCACGCTCTGACCGTTCGCCGGCGCCCCTGTCTCGACCCAATTTCATCACCCTAAAATCCGGAGTTCACCTCCTTGATCACGTTCCACGTTTCTGCATCCGAAACGGAAGAACTTTGCGACCGCCGTGTTCAAATGTTGGTCCATAGTAGCGTCGTAGCGCAAGCAAGGAGGAAACGATGACACAGGGACGCCGGTGTGCGGTGGTGGTCGCCTGGGCGGTCGTGGCGTCGGGGCTGCCCTTGATAAGCCATCTCGTGGCGGCTGCCGGCGGAGATGCGCAGAAGGGAAAATCCCTATATCAGGCCAAGTGCGTTACCTGCCATGGTCCGGTGGGCAAGGGCGACGGGCCGATCGGAAAACAACTGAAGCCACCTGCCGCTGATTTTACGAGTGCCGAAAGCAAGAAGAGGTCGGAGAGCGAGCTGCTTGACGTCATTCAGAACGGACGACCGAACACCGCCATGACGCCCTGGAAGACACAACTGTCCGATGCGGAGATCCAAGACGTCCTGGCCTATGTGCTGATGCTGAGGAAGTAAGCGGGACGGGCGTGTGAGGCAGAGTGGCGCCGGTGTGTATCATCAGGATGGAGACGACACCATGGCTGATGGCATCAGAATACTCGGCTTTGCGGGAAGCTTGCGAAAACAATCCTACAATCGGTCCGCGCTTCGTGCCGCGGTCAAGCTCGTTCCTCCCGGCAGCACGTTGGAATCCGTTGATCTGGACGGTATCCCGCTTTTCAATGAGGATCAGGAGCGGGAGGACTTCCCGTCGCGCGTCAGGGAGTTCAAGGCCAAGGTGGCGGGGGCTGATGCCATCTTGATCGTGACTCCGGAATATAACTACTCCGTTCCCGGAGTGGTGAAGAATGCGATCGATTGGGTGTCGCGTCCCTACGGCGAGAGCGCGTGGGAGGGAAAGCCGGTCGCGATCATGGGAGCCTCCGTCGGGACGCTCGGGACGGCTCGCGCCCAGTATCATCTCCGTCAAATGTTCGTCTTCTTGAACATGTTCCATTGAACCAGCCGGAAGTCATGATCGCCAATGCCGCTGATAAATTTGATGCACAGGGCAACCTGAAGGACCCCAAGACAGCCGAGAAGATCAAGGAGTTGCTCGAGTCACTGGTGGCCTGGACGAGGAGGCTCAAGTCGGCGAATGGCGGAGCGTCTTGGACCCGGCCATCCTGAACGGCAGTTGTCCGTTCGACTGGAACCTCGGTCCACGATATGTCCCGGAGGAACCCTCAAGGTGGCGAGTCGACGATGTCTACCACTGTCCGAGATGGCCGTCCGCCGACAGCGATGGGGCGAGGATTTTTTTTTTCAAGCAGAAGACGGCATACGAGATGTGGTGGCCTCTGTGAAGAGGAGGCGGGAGTGACGGACATCAGCGAGAGGAGACTCTATGCACGCGACGGCGCCAAACAGCAGGTGGTCGGCGTTGGTCTTAGCGGTCATCGTGGCGGCCGCGATTGCAAGCGGCGTGGCGGGGGCGGCGCACCCGGAGAAGGATTCCGCGGCGGGCTTTGCCTGGACAGACGGCCCCGAGGTGTACGCGAAGGTGTGCGCGTTTTGTCATGAAGCCACGGTCGGGCCGACGATTCTCGGCCGAGGCCTCGATCCCGCCTACATCACATTCATCGTCCGGCACGGCTTCCGAGCCATGCCACCCTTCCGCGCGGCGGAGATCGACGACGAGTCGCTGGCCAAGGTCGCCGACTACATCTCGAAAAAAGACCTCGACCGATAAGGAGGGCCATTCCATGGAAATGGATCGACGAAGCCTCCTGAAGAGTGTGTTGGCGGGAGGGACCCTCGTGACCCTCGGCGTTCCCTCATGGACCTTTGCGGAACAGCCCAGCCGAAGGGCGGGTCGGTATGCGCTCCTTTTGGGGGGCACCGGCACGGACGAGGCTTTTGCACAGGGTGTGCGCGCGGCCTGGATGAAGTCGGGATATGGAAGGCTCAGCAGCTTCGACCTGAAGGGTGCCCTGTTGTCGGAACCTGACGAAGTGACGAAGCTCCTGAACCGGTTGCGGGAGACGCGCTGGATCGCGGTCACGGATGAGGCCGGGGCGGTGGTCTTTCAAGAACTCACACGCTCCGCCGGAGGCCGCCTGCTGTCGGCGGGGTCGCATGTCGCCTGTGTGGAAGAGGACCGAGGCGTGCTCCGGCACGTATGGCTCACGAGTTCGCCGACTCATGGCGTGGCCGGACTACTGGCCGCCCAACTCGACGGAGCGCACGACACGGTGTCCGTCGTGGAACGGTTCCTGGACACATCATCGGCCGGAGGGGAGCTGGTGGCTTGGTCCGCACCGGGATTCGCTTCGTATCGCTCGGCCGGGCCCGAGTCGACCCACCTGCATTGTTCGGGACTGTCGCTCCTGGAAGGCCGGCGGCTGCTCGGCCTCCCCGGTACGGAGGAATGGTCGCCGATCCCGCGGCAACGCGGCCGGGAGCAGCGCGTTGCGCGGCCGGCCCATGATTGGGCGGAATCCGTGGGCTACGCCGTGGCCGCGTCGGCGTTCGGGATGAACCAGGTCCGGGAAACCTGTGCCGGCCGCGCCTTTGTCCATCGATCGCACGGGGGGCAGCGGACACAGCCGGCCGCGCGGTTCGTCTCATTCGTCATGGATCTCTAGCCGGAGCGAGGAGGACGAGCATGGCCAGTCAATTCATCGCCTTACCGAAGGGCGTCTCGGAAGAAAGCTTTGCGGCGGCGATCGCCGAATTTCGCGGAGTGCTGGGGGAGGACGCGGTGCACGTGACGGCCGAGCAGCTTGCCCCCTACATCAAGACCATGATGCCGGTTCCGGACGCGGACCATACCCCGTCCGCGGCGCTCCTCGCCGCGACGGTCGAGCAAATCCAAAAGATCGTTGGGGTATGCAATAAGTATAAGGTTCCGATCTGGATGATCTCGACCGGCAGGAACTTCGGCTACGGCTCGGCGGCGCCCGCCGAACGCGGTCAGGTCGTGCTCGATCTGAGGCGGATGAATCGCATCCTCGAAGTCGATCCGGACCTCTGCTTCGCCCTGGTCGAGCCGGGCGTCACCTACAAGCAACTCTACGATTACATTCAGGAGCACAAGTATCCCCTCTGGCTGTCCTGTCCCGCGCCCTCCGCCATCGCCGGACCGACCGGCAACACGCTCGATCGAGGGATCGGCTACACGCCGTACGGCGAGCACTTTCTCTTCGCTTGCGGGATGGAAGTCGTGCTCGCCAACGGCGAGGTGCTGCGCACCGGCATGGGCTCGCTGCCGAAGTCCAATACCTGGCAGGTCTTCAAGTGGGGATACGGGCCCTACCTAGACGGGATCTTCACGCAATCCAACTATGGGGTCGTCACCAAGTTCGGCTTTTGGCTCCAGCCGGCTCCTCCGGCGTTCAAGCCCTTCGTCATTCAGTACGAGCACGAAGAGGACATCGTGGAGATCGTGGAAACCATCCGCCCGCTCCGCATCAGCGGCGTCATCCCCAACGCGGTCGTGATCGCCCATGCCTTGTACGAAGCGCCGACCAAGGCCAAACGGAGCGACTATGTGACCGGTCCCGGCGCGATCCCCGACGACGCCGTTCGGCGGATCATGAAGGATCACAAACTGGGCGCCTGGAACGTGTACGCTGCGCTCTACGGCACACAGGAACAGATCGACGTGAACTGGAAAATTGTCTCCGGGGCGTTCGGCAAATCCGGCAAGGCCAAGATCCTTACGGATCAGGAGGCGGCCGACGACCCAGCCTTCCAATACCGCGCAGCCCTCATGCGCGGCGACATGACACTCAAGGAATTTGCATTGTACAACTGGCGGGGCGGCGGCGGCTCGATGTGGTTCGCCCCGGTCTCGCAGGCCCGTGGCAGCGAGACGCTCAAGCAGATGGCGATGACCAAGCGCATTCTCGGGAAGTACGGGCTGGACTATGCGGGTGAGTTCGTCGTCGGGATGCGCGACATGCATCATATCGTGGACGTGTTGTACGACCGCACGGACCCGGCCATGACCAAGGCCGCCTATGAATGCTTCGACGAGCTGGTGACGGAGTTTTCGGCCGAGGGCTACGGCACGTACCGGGTCAACACCGCCTTCATGGACAAGGTGGCGCACACCTACGGTCCCGTGCAGCGACAGGTTCACCAGACGATCAAGAAAGCCTTGGATCCCAACGGAATTCTTGCGCCGGGGAAATCAGGCATTCGTTAAGGACTCGGGGGAGCGGAAAGGAGCGACCAGTATGCCCACCATGGACATCCGAGCGGCGGTCATCCGCAAGAAAGGCGGGCCTTTTCAGATCGAAACGCTGACGTTGGATGATCCGCGGCCGGAGGAGGTGCTCGTGCGGATCGTGGCGACCGGCATGTGCCACACCGACATGGTGGCGCGCGACCAACTCTACACGGTGCCCCTCCCTGTCGTGCTCGGGCACGAGGGGGCGGGGATCGTGGAGCGAGTCGGCGGCGGCGTCAAGAAAGTCGCGCCGGGCGATCACGTCGTCCTGACCTACATGTGGTGCGGCCACTGCACACCGTGCTTGAACGGCGACCTGACCTACTGCGCGAATTTTTATCCGTTGAACTTCGGTGGCACCCGGGAAGACGGGAGTACCGCAACCCGTGACAAACAGGGCGCCGTCCACGACCACTTCTTCGGACAGTCGTCGTTCGGCACCTTCGCCCTCGCCCACGAGCGCAATGTCGTCAAAGTTCCGGCGAATGCACCGTTGGAGTTCCTCGGCCCGCTCGGCTGCGGCATTCAAACCGGCGCCGGAGCGGTGATAAACGCGCTGAAGGTCAAGCCCGGCAGCAGCTTTGCGGCGTTCGGCGGCGGCGCGGTCGGTTTGAGCGCCGTGATGGCGGCGCGCGTCGCCGGGGCGACGACCATTATCGCGGCCGATGTGGTCCCCTCCCGGCTGGTCTTGGCCATGGAGCTGGGAGCGACTCATACCGTGAACAGCCGTGAAACCGACCCCGTCGAGGCCGTGCGCCGGATCACCGGCGGCGGGGGCGATTTCACGCTCGAATCGAGCGGACGGCCTGCCGTGCTGCGCCAGGCCATCGATGCCTTGGCGATCAAGGGCGTGTGCGGCATCGTCGGGGCGCCCGCGCTGGGCACCGAGGCCAGCTTCGACGTGAACGGAGTCATGACGACCGGCAAGACCATCCTGGGGATCATCGAGGGCGACAGCGTGCCGGACCTGTTCATCCCGAGGCTCGTGGCGCTGCATACGCAAGGACGGTTCCCTTTCGATAAGCTGGTGAAGTTCTACGACCTCGAGCACATCAATCAGGCGGCGGAGGACAGCGAGAAAGGCATCACCATCAAGCCGATCGTCCGATTCCGATCATAGGGCGCGGCGTCCGGCAGGCGGGCCCGCATGTCGGGAGAAGCTGCCACATGCCGACGCGCTGTCCGGGCGATGTCGGCTGCAAACCATCCTTGCTAAGGGAGACACGCATGGATCGCCAGATGCTTCGTTACATCGCATTGCCGACGCTGATCGGCGCGCTGTTGATCGTTCCCGGCCTCGGGAACGCGTCACCGGAGTCGGAGGCGCTTCCGCAGGGACATATGAAGTTCACGGGCGTCGTCACGGAAAAGGCAGGTGTGCTCGTGGTGACGACACCGAAAGGGGCGATGCATCAGCTCAATGCGAACATGGCGCGGCGGCACGGGCAGGAGCCGTTCAAGACAGGGGACGAAGTGGTCGTGGTGCTCGACGAAAACAACTACATCGTCGATATGCACCTCAAAGGGAAAGAAGGGACACATCGACAGGTGACCGGGACGCTCGTCCGCGTCAGCGGGATGAAGAAGGAGATCAAGCTGCAAACCGCCGAGGGAGAGAAAGTGTTTCCGCTGGCGGAGGAGGGTCAGAAAACGAAAGGCATCGAGGCAGGCACCCTGGTCACCGTTGAAGTCAACGAAGCCGGCACGGTCATCGACCTTCACCGAGCCGACATCGGCAGCGGCACGCAGTAACCACGTTTGCCGGTGAAGCGAGGCCCGACTGGTCCGGGCAACGGCAAAGCCCGCTCCGGTGGACCAGGAGGAAGCCCGTGACCTCGTGCCAAGGTCAGCCGACCAAGACCCACCATTATGCGGCGGGACGAAGAAAGCGATCTGACGGAACCGACCGACGTGTGGTGCCTGCGGGGCTCTGCATAGCGGAGGAGGCTTGCTTCCTCCTATAATCCGCAAAATCAGAGTTGCCCCGAGGCCCATGTCACAAACGGATCCGCTCGACCAATACCAAGCGCTCTTGGAGGTCTCGGAGGCTATCGCCAGCCATTCCGATCTGCCGTCCCTCGTCCAGGATCTCGCCCGCCGCCTGCCGCGCATCATTGCGGTCAATTTCGTGGGCGTCTCGCTCTACGACCCCCGGGGCGGAGTCATGCGGCTCCATGTCTTGCAAGCCAATGTGCCGGCCGACATCGTGGGCGGGCACGAGGACCGGCTTGCCGACACGCCGGCCGGCCTGGTCTGGGAAACGCAGCGGCCGTTGCTGATTCCGGATCTTGCGGAAGAGTCCCGATGGCCGCAGGTCGTGCGGCTCATGCAAGAGGACGGGGTCCGGTCCTGTTGTCTGGTGCCCTTGACCTCGGCCGTCCGCAAGCTGGGCGTCCTGGAGTTCTCCAGCCAGCAGCGGGCGGCATACGGAGACGCCGACCTCGACCTACTGCAACAGGTGGGACGTCAGGTGGCTGTGGCCGTCGACAACGTGCTGCACCGGGAAGCCGCGGCCGCCTCCAAGCGGGATGTGGAGCGCGAGCGAGACCGGTTCGGCCTCCTGCTCCGCATGACCAACATGATGGCTTCTCAGTTGGACCTGCGCGAGGTGTTCCGCACGACGAGCCTCTGTCTGCGGGAGATCCTGCCGCAGGAATACGCCAGCCTGATCCTCTACGACGATGCCGCGCATCGGTTCCGTCTTCACGCGCTGGATTTCCCGGACAACCAGGGTCTGTTGGCGGAGGGGCTGACGGCCGACGCCGGCGGTTCGCCCGCGGCGGTCGCCTTGCGGACGAAGCGCCCCGTGGTGGTGAACGACGAAGCGACGCTGAAGACATTCCAGCACGAAGTGTCCCGCCTGTTGGTGGCGAAGGGGTTCAAGTCGCAATGCTCCTTGCCGCTGCTGTCCCGCGATCGCGCCATCGGCTGTCTCAATCTCGCCAGTCGCCAGGAACGGGCCTTCGCCGAGCCGGACGTCGAGTTCTTGAGCCAGGTCGCCGGCCAAATCGCCTTGGCCGTCGAGAACGCATTGGCGTACCAGCAGATCTCCGAGCTGAAAGACAAAGTCATCGAGGAAAAGTTGTATCTCGAGGAGGAAATTCGAACCGAGCACCGGTTCGACGAGATCATCGGCGGCAGCCCGGCGTTGAAGCGCGTGCTCGCGCAAGTGGAGGTGGTCGCTCCCACCGATTCGACCGTGTTGATCCGGGGGGAGACCGGCACGGGGAAGGAACTCGTCGCGCGGGCGATTCACCGCCTCAGCGGCCGCCAGCAGCGCACGTTCGTCAAGCTGAATTGCGCGGCGATTCCCACGGGCCTCCTCGAAAGCGAGTTGTTCGGACATGAACGGGGGGCCTTCACCGGGGCGATTGCGCGGAAGGTCGGCCGGTTCGAATTGGCGGACGGGGGGACGATTTTTCTCGACGAAGTAGGAGAGATTCCGCTCGAACTGCAGTCCAAACTGCTGCGCGTGTTGCAGGAGCACGAGTTTGAGCGGCTCGGGAGCACCCGTACCATTCGGGTGGATGTCCGGCTGATCGCCGCGACGAACCAGGACTTGGAGGGGCTCATCGAGGCAAAGGCATTCCGGAGCGACTTGTATTACCGGCTCAATGTCTTTCCGGTCACCGTGCCGCCCTTGCGCGAGCGGCGGGAGGACATTCCGAAGCTCGTGCGGTATTTCGCGCATCACTATGCCGGTCGGATGAAAAAAACCGTCGAGACCATTCCCGCGAAGACGCTGGACGTCCTGTCCCACTACCAGTGGCCCGGCAACATCCGCGAGCTGGAGAACTTGATCGAGCGGGCCGTGATCCTCACCCAAGGCACGGAACTCCAGGTGCCGCTGGGAGAACTCAAGCTCGAACCTCGGCTCTCTGCGCCGCCGCCTACACTCCACGATGCCGAGCGCGAGCAGGTCCTTCGCGCGTTGCGCGAAGCCAAGTGGGTGATCGGCGGACCGGACGGCGCCGCCGCCCGGCTTGGGCTCAAGCGCACGACACTCAGCTCGAAAATCAAGAAACTCGGCATCACCCGCCCGCGAGGGTGACGAGCCCCTTCGTTACCTGACGACCCTTCGACGTCCCCGCATCGTCACCGCACCGTCCACCGAGACCTTCCCTCCTCTGCGCGTCCGTGTTTCGCCTCTTGGTTCCATGACTTCGCGCGTCCTTCGACGGAGCGGGCCGGATGGAACGCGACTTGCCGTTACAGGAAATAGCGGCACCGTGCGTTGGGAAGGGGGACTCGATGAGACGGAATCAGGACATCAGCGACGCGTCGGTCGATTCCATCCTCAGGCTTGTCGACACGGTGATGACCGTCGGCAATCACGGTGCTGGTACTGCCGATCGTGGGCGCCGCACTGTGGGGGACCTGATGCGTCCTGGCATCCGCGACCAAGCTGATCGAGGCAGGAAGCTCACACCATCCGTCCCGTTCGGCATTGGGATCTGTGACGAAGGATTTCGTCACGTGACGATCGGTCGTCATACCCGTTTCGTCAGAGTATGCCCCTCGTGGACGGTTGGGTTTTGTGGATGGGGGAATTGAGGTGTTGTGCCAATGACTTACCAGTGCCGATGCTTCAAGGACCGACCGGGAACGGCCTTTGCTGTACCCAGGGATAGCCAGCGACGAGAACAGGGAGGAGGCGCGATGAATGACGCATCCATGTGGTTCTGCTGATACGGAATGTTTCCGACCCTGTCGCCGTTGGCGGCGGGTCTGTTTATCAGAGATCGGATGACGAGACCGGTTCGGCAACGAGTACGGGCCAACACGCATCCATATCACATCAATCACATCAAGGAGGTTGGACATGTGGTTCTTTAAAACGGACGAAACGTGGGCGAGTTTGATCTTGCGGGTCGTGCTGGGAGGCGTGATTTTCGCGCACGGGGCGCAGAAGCTGCTGGGCTGGTTCGGTGGAAACGGTTTCGAAGGGACGATGGGGTATTTCACCAACGTCATGCACTTACCCTGGATCGTGGCGTTTCTGGTGATCATCGGTGAATCCATCGGCAGTCTGGGATTGATCGCGGGATTCCTGACGCGATTCACGGCTGCGAGCTTCATCGTGATCATGCTCGGGGCCATTACGACTTCTCACCTGTCCCATGGGTTCTTTATGAACTGGTTCGGCCAGCAACAGGGAGAGGGTTTTGAGTTCCACCTGCTCGTCATGGCGATGAGCCTGGCGTTGCTGATGACGGGGGCGGGAAAGTGGTCCGTGGACGGGTGGATCGCGCGCCGGCTCGGCGCGCAAAGTCCGGCCGCGGCGCCGAAGGTGCGGGAGACCGCCTTCGCCTTGCGCACGTTCTGACGACGGAAGCAACCCCGACGCAGTAACCGACGGAGACGAGGAGGTTCGCATGAAGACCAGGATATTCAAGGCGGTGGCGGGGATGTTGTTGATCGCGGGGGCGCTGGCGGCCTCCGCCTGTCACCGGCCGCACAGCCTCGCCGACCGCGCGGAATGGATGACCGGGAAAATTGCCAAGCATCTCGAGCTCGACGACCGGCAGACGGCCGCGCTCCACTCCGTGAAGGCAGTGGCGCTCGCCGCGCGTGCCGAGGCCCGGGAGGAACATCGCGCCCTCCTGGAGGAGGTGATTGCGCAGGTCCGGAGCGACCGGCTTGATCAGGAGAAGCTCGCGCAACTCCTCGAACGCCATCACGCGTTGCAGGGGCGTCTGGCGGCGCGCGTGTTGCCGAAGGTCGCCGAATGGCATGCCGGGCTGCGCCCCGAACAAAAGGCGGAAGCGGTGGAGCAGATCCGGCGCTGGATGACGCATCACGACGGCGGCTCGTGAGCGCGACCGGCGATGAAAGGGGGGCGCGAGCCCGGTCCCGCGCGAGGAGGATGACACCCCATGCTGAGGATCACCGTGTCGCACGAGGCCGGGGGGACGAGCTTCGCCCTCTCGGGGCGCTTGGCCGGCCCCTGGGTGGAGGAATTCCGGCGATGCTGGCGGTCGGCGACCGACCCGAATGGCCGTCGAGGTGGGGCCGTCCGGGTCGATCTCCGACACACGACGTTCGTCGACGAGGCAGGCAAAGCCCTCTTGTCCGACATGCAGCGCTGCGGGGTGGGGTTTCTGGCCAGCGGCTGTATGATGCGCGCCGTCGTGGAGGAGCTGACGATCTAGGCGCTCCGCTCTCCGTCGACGGGCCCGACACGCGGTGCTGGCACCGACGTGAGACTTCCTTCTATAATTGGGCGTCGATCCATCATGGGCCAAATCGATGCCCCAGGCGAACCCGCTCGATCAATACCAAGCCCTCTTGGAAGTGTCCGAGGCGATCACGGCGCACCGGGAACTCGCGTCGTTGTTTCGAGAACTGGCCGGGCGCCTGCCGGCCGTCGCGCCGTTCGATTTCATCGGCCTCGTGCTGCATGACCCGCTTGCCCACGTGATGCGGGTGCATGTGTTGGAAACGGTGGCCGTCGATCAACGCACTACCCGACTCGATGGACTCGAACTACCGGTCGAGGAATCGGCGACCGGGTGGGTGTGGGCTCACCAGCAGCCCTTGATCATTCCTTCGTTGGCCGAGGAGACTCGGTTCGGTCTGGGCGTGGCCGCGCTCCGCGGGATCGGAGTCCAATCCGTGTGTTTCCTGCCTCTCACCACCGCCACCCGGCGCTTGGGGGCCATTGGATTCGGAAGCCTGAAGGTGAATGCGTTCGGCGCCGTCGACGCGGAGTTTCTCCAACAGGTCGCCAAGCAGATCGCGGTGGCCGTCGAGAACGCGGTGAACTACGGGGCGGCACAGGAAGCTCAGCAGGAACTGGCCAGGGAGCGGGATCGGCTCAGCGTGTTGCTGGAGATCACCAGCGCCGTCACGGCCACCCTGGATTTGAAACAGCTCCTCGGGGCGATCGCGACGTCGCTCCGGCGCCTCGTGCCGCACGACCGGACGGCGTTGCTGCTCTATGAGGGCGAACGGGAGCAGTTCAGGCTCCACGCCTTGGACTTTGATCTGAGCCGCGGATTTCTGACCGAGGGCGGCGCGACCCCGGTGGAGGGATCGCCGGCCGGAGTCGCGCTGCGCTTGCGTACGCCCCGATACTACACCAAAGCCGATCTCACGGAGTTTCGGTCGGAGGTGGCGGATCTGCTGCTCGCGGAAGGCATTCAATCCGCCTACTGCATTCCCCTCCTGTCTCACGATCGCGTGGTGGGCGTGCTGACGGTCAGCAGCCTGACCGAGCGGACGATGGCGCCGGTCGACCAGACGCTCCTGGCCGAAGTGGCGAAGCCGATCGCCATCGCCGTCGAGAACGCGGTGAATTACGAGCACGCGCAGAAGGCCAGGCAGGAACTCGGGCGGGAGCGGGACCGGCTGGATTTGCTCCTGGCGATCAATAACGCGGTCGCGTCGCATCTCGAGCTGCGGCCCCTGTTCGACTCGATCACCGCCGGGATTCGCCGGGTGCTGAGGGCCGACGTCATCAGCCTGACGCTGCTGGACGAGCACCTGAACCAATTGAAACTCTACGCGCTCGATTTTCCCGGGCGACAGGGATTCATCGAGGAAGGCACGACCTGCACGCTCTGCGGGTGTCCGTCCACGTCGGCCATTGCGGCGCGAAGGCCCGTCGTGCTGGGACGGAAGGAATTGGAAGAATCGGAAAGCACGGTTTCCAAGCGGTTGATGGCCGAAGGGGTCCGCTCCGCCTGTTGCGTGCCGTTGCTCTGGCGGGATCGCACCCTGGGCGCGTTGAACATCGGCAGCGTGCGGGACGACGCGTTCACCCCGGCCGACGCGGAGATGTTGGGCGAGGTAGGGAAGCAGATCGCTCTGGCGGTCGCCAACTCCGTGGCCTACCAGGAGATCGCCGCGCTGAAGGACAAGTTGGCGAAGGAAAAACTGTACCTCGAAGAGGAAATTCAAACGCAGCACAATTTCGAGGAAATCGTCGGCGACAGCCGGGCGCTCAACCAGGTCCTGAAACAGGTCCAAACGGTTGCGAAGACGGATTCCACCGTGTTGATTCTTGGGGAAACGGGCAGCGGCAAGGAGTTGATCGCCCGGGCGCTGCATAACCTCAGCGACCGCCGGGAGCGCACGTTCGTGAAACTCAATTGCGCGGCCATCCCCACCGGCTTGCTCGAAAGCGAGCTCTTCGGCCACGAAAAGGGCGCTTTCACCGGGGCCATCGCCACCAAGATCGGCCGATTCGAATTGGCGGATCGCGGGACCCTCTTCCTCGATGAAGTGGGCGAAATTCCCCTGGAACTGCAGGTGAAGTTGCTGCGAGTGCTTCAGGAGCAGGAATTCGAACGGCTGGGGAGCACGAGAACGATCCGCGTCAACGTGCGCGTCATTGCGGCGACGAACCGCGATCTGGCGCAGCGGGTCGAGGAGAAGGAGTTCCGGAGCGATCTCTACTACCGCTTGAACGTGTTTCCCATCACGGTGCCGCCGCTGCGCGAACGCGCGGAGGACATTCCCGTGCTCACCAGGCACTTTGCCCAGAAGTTCGCACAGCGGATGAACAAGCGCATCGAGACGATTCCCTCCGAGGCCATGCGGGCGCTGCAGCAGTACCCCTGGCCCGGGAACGTCCGGGAGCTCGAGAACTTCATCGAGCGCGCGGTGATTCTCACCCAGGGGCCCCACCTGTTTGTCCCGATCGCCGAGCTGAAGCGCCCCCAGAACCACATCGCGTCGGCGGGCGCCACGACGCTCGAGGAGGCGGAGCGCCAACACATCCTCAAGGCGCTTCGCGACGCGCAGTGGGTCATCGGAGGCGCCTCCGGTGCCGCGGCCAGGCTCGGCATGAAGCGGACTACCCTCCAATCGAAGATGCAGAAGCTGGGAATCTCCCGTCCGAGTTGAACCGACCCCGCACGCCGTCCCGGCCGCCTCCATCGTCGTTCACGTCGCGTGCGGGTGAACACCGCAGGCACAAGAATCTGCCGACACTTCGTCAGGTGACGAGATATCGGCAACCGGCCCTTCGGCACCGTGACGATCACCGTGAGGAGGAGGGAGAAAGGCGAGCTGCGGCAAAGAGTTACGGGAGTGACTTCTCTTGCTCCCCTGGAACGGCCCTTGCGAAACCACGGAGCGTATTGAGCGGACCAAGGTTCACGTAGCGTGGAAAAAACGAAGGAAGGTCACCGCCTCCTCAATGGCCGGGCTTCGAGGGAGGCGCCATGCCCTCGGTCGCGAGGGGTTCGAATCGTGAGTGGCAAGGCAGCGGGACTGTGATGAGCGAGACGGCCCAATTCGTGACTCAATTCGGTGTGCTGGTGCTGTTCGTCGTGGTGTTCGTCGAACAGGTCGGATTACCGGTGCCGGCGATTCCGGTTCTCGTCGCCGCCGGCGCCTTGGCCGGGACCGGACGCGTCGATCTTTGGTTGGCGTTGGGCGTCACGGTGTTCGCCGCACTCGCGGCAGACTGGATCTGGTACGAGCTTGGGCGACGACAGGGTCGCCGGGTGCTCACTCTCCTCTGTCGCATCGCCCTCGAGGCGGATGCCTGCATACGCAGGACGGAAGCGTTCTTTACGAGGCACGGACCCCATTCGCTGGTGGTGGCGAAGTTTATTCCCGGATTGAGTACGATCGCCCCGCCGCTGGCAGGGGTCGTGGGGTTGGCGGCACCGGCGTTTCTGTTCTATGACGCGCTCGGCGCGGTGATCTGGGCCGGGTCTAGCCTGGGGTTGGGTTATGCCTTCAGCGACCAGATCGAGCGGGCCGTCGCCTACGCCGAGCAAGTGGCGCCTGTCGCCATGATGGCGGTGGCTGGCGCGCTCGTCGTCTACATCATCTACAAGGCGCGCGCTCGTCGCGGACAGCTCAAGGTCGTGCCGCGGATGACGGTGGCACAGTTGACGGAACGGCTCAAGGGGGAGACGCCGCCTCTTCTGATCGACGTGCGGTCCCGCGCGAGCGCCGAGGCCGAACCGGGAATTCCGCTCGCGTGGTCGATACCGGTGGACGAATTGATCCGTCGTCACCGGGAGCTCCCGCGCGACCGCGACCTGGTCCTGTATTGCGACTGTCCCGAGGATGCCTCGAGTGCGCACGGCGCGCTGCTCCTGCACACCAAGGGGTTCACGCGGGCGTGGCCCCTGGCCGGCGGGCTGCGGGCCTGGCGGAGCCGCAGTGAGGTCGACGATCGGATCATCGGCGAGGCCCTGCCGTCGGCGACCGTCGGCCTGCCGGTGTGACGAGGACGAGATGCTGAAAATCACGATTCACACGACCGACTCGGGTACCAGGATCGGACTGGAAGGCCGCCTGGCAGGGCCGTGGCTGACCGAGTTGAATCGCTGCTGGCAGGACCTCAAGGCGCGCCGGTCGCCGCCGTTCGTCGTGGACTTGACGGGGGTGACGTTTATCGACGGCCAAGGCAAGGCGTTGTTGGCCGGGATGTGGCGCGAGCGCGCCGAGTTGCATGCGACCGGCTGTTGCACGAAATCCATCGTAGAGGAGATCACGAAGTCGGGGAGCGATCTTCGAGCGGAACCGGGCGGCGACCAGGGTCATGGCGTATGACGCGTCCCGAGCACGCGCACCAGGACACGCCACGGAAGATGCCTCGCGTGGACGAAGACCCTCGAGGGGGCCGTCGCTTGCGCAGCAAGCCGTCCCCCCACTAAGATGCGATGCGCGAACGCCTCTGGAGAGCACACATGGCGGCAGCACAGCGACGTACAGTGAACGGAACGACGCCCCGTAACCCCCGTAAGATGGGCGCCCAGGCCCTGAGTCTGGCCGCAGGGATCGCGGTGCTGGGGCTGGTGGGTTGCAAACAAGACGCGGGCTCCGCGCCTCCGCAGATGATTCCGGAGGTGCAGGTGGTCACGGTGACGACGCAGTCCATCGTGGACGAGCCGGAGTTCATCGGGCAGGCCGAGTCCTCGCGGCCGGTGGAGATTCGATCGCAAGTGACGGGCATCCTGAAGGAGCGGTATTTCAAGGAGGGGCGCGACGTCAAGCCGGGCGAACGCTTGTATCAGATTGATCCGGTTCCGTTCCAGGCCGCCATGACCAGTGCCAAGGCGATGGTCGCGCAGGCCGAGGCGCGACTGCTGCAAGCCAGGCAAAACCTGGCTCGGGTGAAGCCCTTGCTCGCGGAGCAAGCGGTCAGCCAGAAGGATGTCGACGACGCGGTGGCGGAGGATTTGGCGGCCAAGGCGGCTCTTGAGGCGGCCAAAGGGGAGCTGGTCAAGGCCAAGTTCGACCTCGACAATACCCTGATACGGGCGCCGATCGCCGGCATGATCGAACGGACCAAACTCTATGAAGGTCGACTCGTGTCGGCCCAAACCGACCTGCTGACCGTGATCCATCAACTCGATCCGATGTACGTCATTGCGAGCGCGCCGGAAAGTTACCTCCTTCAGCGACGGCGAGAACTCGCGGCGAAATCGGTCGAGAGCCCCGGAACCTATAAGCTCAAGGGCGTCATCACTTTTGCCGACGGCACGACCTACCCTCATGAGGGCGAATTGGACGTGCTGGATGTCGGAATTCGTCCCGACACGGGCTCTCGACAAGCCCGGTTCGTGTTCCCCAATCCGGACCGGGTCCTGCTGCCCGGCCAGTTCGTCAAGGTGCGCGTGAAGGGATACACGAAGCCCTCGGTCATCCTGGTCCCCCAGCGAGCGGTTCAACCGAGTCCGAAGGGGCCGATCGTGTTCGTGATCGGCGAAGGGGACAAGGTCGAGGTGCGCCCGGTTCAGGCGACGAGTTGGCAGGGCGCGCAATGGCTGGTGGAAGGCGGCTTGAAGCCGGGCGAACGCGTGGTCGTCGCGGGCCTCCACAAACTTATGCCCGGTGCGCAGGTGAAGCCGGTCGAAGCAGCCCCCGAGGCCGAGCCGGCGGCTCCCTCGGCGGAACCGCCCGGCGCCACACCGGAGCCCGCGTCGTGAACGCGCATTTTTTCATCGACCGGCCCATCTTCGCCTCAGTCGTCTCGATCGTCATCGTGGTCATGGGCCTCGTCGCGCTGCAAGCGCTCCCGATCGCCCAATTTCCCGAAATCACGCCGCCCGTCGTCCAAATCGAGGCCGATTACCCCGGCGCCAGCGCGGAGGTGGTGGCGGATTCCGTCGCCCGCCCGATCGAAGTGCAGTTGCCGGGCATCGACAACCTGCTCTATTACGATTCGACGAGCACGAACGATGGTCACATGACCATCAAGCTCACCTTTGAAATCGGGACGGACATCGACATCGCGCAGGTTCAAACGCAGAACCGGCAGAAGCTCGCCGAGCCGCAATTGCCGCCCGAGGTCGTTCGCCAGGGGATCACCATCAAAAAAGTCTCCCCCGACCTGCTGTCCGTCATCGCGCTGAGTTCCAGCGATCCGTCGCATGACACGGTCTTCCTGTCGAATTACGCCATCCTCCGGGTGATCGACAACATCAAGCGCCTGCCGGGCGTGGGCGACGCCCAGGTGTTCGGCGGGGGCAGCTATTCGATGCGCTTGATCCTGGACCCGGTGCGCATGGCGCAACTCAGTCTGACGCCCACCGACATTGCGAACGTGGTACGGGAGCAAAACCGCGATTTTCCCGCCGGCGTCATCGGACGGGAGCCGGCTCCGAAGGGCACCGAGCTGACGATCCCGATCATTACGCAGGGGCGTCTCACCGAGGTCGCGGACTTCGAAAACCTCATCCTGCGAGCCTTGCCCGACGGGTCCATGATCCGGCTCAAGGACGTCGCCCGCGTGGAGCTCGGCGCGCAATCCTATACCTTGGAAGGGCGGTGGAACGGCCAACCGAACGTCTTCCTGCTCACCTTCCTGTCCCCCGGCGCCAACGCCCTCGAGACGGTGCAGCGCATCAGGGCCGAAATGGCGGAGGTGGCCACGAGTTTTCCGCCCGGCGTCTCCTACGACGTGCCGTACGACACGACCAAGTTCATCGAGGTGTCCATCAAGGAGGTCGTCAAGACCCTCGGCGAGGCCATGATCCTCGTCATCCTCGTCGTGTACCTGTTCCTACAGACGTGGCGGGCCACGCTCATTCCCGGCATCGCCGTGCCGGTGTCGCTGATCGGCACGTTTGCGGGCATGTCGGCCCTCGGCTTCTCCATCAACACGCTGACGCTGTTCGGGATGGTCCTGGCGATCGGGATCGTCGTCGACGACGCCATCGTCGTGGTCGAAAACGTCGAGCGCCACATGACGCAAGGCGGGCTGTCCCCCAAGCAGGCGGCGAAGAAAGCCATGTCCGAGGTGACCGGTCCCGTGATCGCCATCGTCCTGGTGCTCTGCGCCGTGTTCGTGCCGGTCGGGTTCCTCGGCGGGATCACGGGCCAATTGTACAAGCAGTTCGCCATCACGATCGCCATCGCGGTGACGCTCTCGGGGTTCGTGGCCCTCACGCTGAGTCCGGCCTTGTGCGCGCTCGTGTTGAAACCGGGGCACCAGAAGCCGCGGGGGCCCTTTGCCTGGTTCAATCGAGTGTTCGACTGGCTGCACGCCCACTATATGGGGACGGTGTCGACGGTGATTCGGCGCAGCGTCCTCGCGATGGCGGTCTTCGCCGTCGTGGTCGCCTGCGCGGTCGGCCTGTTCCAGCTGATCCCGCCGAGTTTCCTCCCGGAGGAAGATCAGGGGTATTTCATCGCGGTCGTGCAATTGCCGGACGGCGCGTCGAAGCAACGCACCGATGCGGTGTTGAGCAAGGTCGAGCATTACTTCCTGGCCAATCCGGCGATCCATTCCACCGACGCCCTGTCCGGACTGAATTTCGTCTTCGGCACCCGTGGGCCCAACACGGCCACGATGTTTCTTCCGCTACGGCATTGGGATGAGCGCCAGGCCCCGAAGGACGACGTCCGCGCCATCATCGGCTCCGCCTACGGGCAATTCGCGCAGATTCCCGAGGCCTTGATCCTGGCCTTCAACGCGCCGCCCATCCGGGGGCTCGGCGCGACCGGAGGATTCTCGCTGCAGATCCAGGACCCCAGCGGCGGCGATTTCGGCGCGTTCGCCGAGGTCACGCAGAACTTCATCTCCAAGGCGCGGGCAACGCCGGGCATCGGGGCAATCGGGTCCAGTTTTCGCGTCAGCGCGCCCCGGCTCAACGCGGAGGTCAACCGGGAGCGGGCGAAGTCCCTCGGGGTGCCGATCTCGGACATCTTCGACACGTTGCAGGCGTTCTTCGGGAATCTCTACATCAATGATTTCGTGAAGTTCGGCCGCGTGTACCGCGTCCAGACCGAGGCGGAAGCCCAATATCGCGCGGCACCCGGGGATATCTCCCGCATCTACGTCCGGTCGCAGAATCCGCAAGGTCAACGCATGATTCCGCTGGATACGGTGGTGACGACGACGTTTACGAGCGGACCCGATCCGGTGACCCACTTCAACGGGTACAACACGGCCCTCGTGCTCGGCGCCGCGGCGCCGGGCTACAGTTCGGGGGCGGCGCTGTCGATCATCGACAAGCTGGCTCAGGAGGAATTGGTGCCGAAGGGCTATGGCCTCGAATGGAGCGGCATTTCCTACCAGGAGCACAAAGCCGGGTCGGAAGCGTTCTTCGCCTTCGGGTTCGGGCTCCTGATGGTGTTTCTGGTGCTCGCCGCCCAATACGAGAGTTGGACGGTGCCCTTCGCCGTGCTGCTGGCCGTCCCCTTCGGCGTGTTCGGGGCCTTGACCGCCGTGTGGGTCAGCGGATTAGCCAACGATATTTACTTTCAGATCGGCTTGGTGACCTTGATCGGCCTCTCTGCGAAGAACGCGATCCTCATCGTGGAGTTCGCGAATAAGCGGCGGGAGGCGGGCATGGGGGTGGTCGACGCGGCCGTGGAAGCCGCGAAGCTCCGGTTTCGTCCGATCATCATGACGTCCATGGCGTTTATCTTGGGTGTGGTGCCGCTCGTGTTCGCCGGCGGCGCCGGCGCCGCGAGCCGACATTCGATCGGCACGGGCGTGTTCGGCGGCATGTTGGCGGCGACCTTCCTGGCGATCCTGTTCATCCCGCTGTTTTTCGTCCTCGTGCGACGTGCCAGCGACCGGGTAAGCGGCCATCCGCCGGAACCGAGGAGGCCGGAACCGGTGCAGATCCAACAGGAGGAAGAACTGCAACATGCGTAAGGGAGTGGCCTTCGTCCTCGGGTTGTTCGCGGCGGGTTGTGCGATGGGGCCGGACTATCAGCGGCCGGCCATCGAATCTCCCGATACGTTCCGCATGGCCGAGAGGTCCGACGCGGCTCCGTCCATCGCCAATCTGCCCTGGTGGGAGCTGCTGAAGGACGAAGAATTGCAGAAGCTCATCCGCATTGCGCTGGAGGAGAACAAAGACCTCCGGCGGGCCGTCGCGACGGTCGAGGAATACGAGTCGCGGCTGTTCATCTCGCGGACCGACTTCGCCCCGAAGTTGGACGGCATCGCGAACGCCCCGGCCTTCGGGAGGGACTCGAGATTTCTCTTTCCCGGGTTTCCGAATCCCTTCAACTATTACCTGCAGGGCAATCTGACCTGGGAGCTCGACATTTGGGGACGGCTCCGGCGCTCGGCCGAAGCCGCGCTCGACGATCTGCTGGCCAAGGAGGAAAATCGCCGCGCCGTCGTCCTGCAGCTCGTCAGCAACGTCTCCCAGGCCTACTTCGACCTGCTCCAATTCGACATGCAGCTGGGGATCGCCAAGCGGACGCTGGCGTCCTGGGAGGAATCGGTCCGCATCGCGCAGGCCCGCCTGCGGCAGGGCATGATCGCCAAATTGGACGCCGATCAGTTCGAAGCGGAGCGGGCGTTCGCGGCGGCGCGCGCCGCCGAGCTGGAGCGGCAAATGATCCAGAAGGAGAATCAACTCAGCGTGCTGCTGGGGCGTAACCCGTCCAAAATTCCACGCGGCCGCTCGCTGACCGAGCAGGTCATTCCGCCGCAGGTGCCGCCCGGGCTGCCCTCGGAACTGTTGCAGCGTCGGCCGGACGTGTTGGTCGCGGAGCAGCAACTGGCGGCCTCGACGGCTCGGATCGGCGTGGCCAAGGCCGATCGATTTCCCAAGCTCTCGCTGACGGGCATCCTGGGCGTCGCGAATCCCAAGCTCTCCCGGCTCTTCAAGGAGGAGGGCGAGTTCGGCGTCGCCGGGCCGAGCCTGGCCGGACCGATCCTCAACGCTCAGGTGCTGGGCTTCCAACAGCGCGCCGTCGAGGCGCAAGCCCGGCAAGCGCTTGCGGAATACGAGCAGTCGATCCTGGTGGCGTTTCGGGAAGTGGAAGATGCTTTGGTCGCGGTCCGGACCGCACGCGAGCAACGAGAGGCCCAGGCTCAGCAAGTGGAGGCCCTTCAATCCGCCTTGCGCCTGGCCAACCTGCGGTACAAGGGAGGCTTGGCGAACTACCTGGACGTACTGATTGCTCAGCGGAATCTGTTCGAGGCCGAGCTGGCGCTCGTCGGCACGCACCGGCTCCATCTGGTGTCGATCGTGCAACTCTACAAGGCGCTGGGCGGTGGATGGTCTCCGGAGATGCAGGACGCGGCGGCGACCGCTTCCGGCGTCAACCCACAGAGTTGATCATGATGGACGTGGAGGCCCATGCCAGGCGGATCGGGTACCCCGGGCCGCTGATTCCCTCCGCCGAGACGCTGCGGGAGCTCCATGTCGCGCATACCCGCCTCGTTCCCTTCGAGAACCTGGACGTACTGCTCGGGCGGCCCATTGCGCTCAACAGGGACACGCTCTTTCGCAAGATCGTCCTGGAGGGGCGTGGAGGGTACTGTTTCGAGCTGAACGGGCTCTTCGCGGACCTGTTGGAATCCATCGGGTTTACCGTTCGGCACCTGATGGCCCGTGTATTGCGGGGAGGCGCAACGCTCGGACCACACAGCCATCGGTTGATGTCCGTGACGTGGAGCGGGCAGTCCTGGGTGGCGGATGTCGGGTTCGGAGGCCATGGACCCATCGCCCCGTTGCCGCTCCGGCTCGGCGCGGTCGGGGATCAATACGCCGAGCGGTTCCGGCTGGTCCAAGCCGGCGGGACCGCCTACCGGTTGGACTGCCACGTGGGCGGAAACTGGGAGCCGCAGTACACTTTGTCCCTCGACTCACATCTTCCGGTCGACTACACCTACGCCAATTATTATCACTCGCATTCGCCTGACTCGATCTTCACCAGGCAACGCATCTGCATGAAACCAACTCCAGCGGGGCGCGTGACGTTGGTCGATCGGACGTTGTCGGTGAGAGCGCAGGGGGGGACGACGCGCGCCACGATCCGGACGCTGGATGAATATCGGGAGGCGCTGAAGACAGGGGTCGGACTGACGTTGCCGGAAGCCGACCTCCACGCCTGCTTCGAGGGCGCCCTCGTCATGACGGCGTGATGGCGGAGGCGGGAACGCGATGAAGGATGCATTGCGGCGGTCTCACGGGAGCGCCCTGCACGCGCCGGCCGTCAGACATCTTTCGGCCGTGGATCCCGTTCTCGAACGACTGATTCGCGAGGTGGGGCCCTGTACCCTCGCGCCGAGCGGCCGTCGGTCTCCCTTCGAAGCCCTGGCCCGGGCCATCGCCTATCAACAGCTCCACGCGACGGCCGCCGAGACCATCCTCCGTCGGTTTGTAGCTCTGTTCCCTCGTGGCCGCTTTCCGAGTCCCGCCGAGGTGCTGTCGGCCGATCCCGAAGCGATTCGAGGCGCCGGCTTTTCGCGGGCCAAGATCGCCGCGTTGCGGGATCTGGCGGCCAAGACGCTGGATGGCACGGTCCCGACCGCGCGCGCCATCCGGTCGCTCGACGACGAGGCGATCGTCTCGCGTCTGATCGAGGTCCGCGGCATCGGTCGATGGACGGCCGAGATGCTGCTGATTTTTCAGCTCGGGCGCCCTGACATCCTTCCCGTCGACGATTTCGGCGTGCGGAACGGCTTTCGGATCGCCTATCGGCGGCGGGCCATGCCGACGCCCAAACAGATGTTACGATATGGGATGCGCTGGCGGCCCTATCGCACGGTGGCGGCCTGGTATCTCTGGCGGGCGGCCGACCGCGCACAGCGCGCGAAGGCGGTGCCGGGAATTACGGCATAGACGGAGAGAAGCGGGACACGATGGCCGATCGTAAGAAACGGCTGGACTCGAACGTGCCGGGCAACTTCTACGTCGATGCCACCTGCATCGACTGCGACACCTGCCGGCAACTGGCTCCGAGGAGTTTCCAAGAAGTCGGAGATTTCTCGGCGGTGACGCGTCAGCCCGCTGGAGAACAGGAGACCACCCAAGCCTATCTGGCGCTCCTGGCCTGTCCGGTCGGGTCCATCGGAACCGAACACAGCGATCCGGCCCGCCTCCGGGCCGCGATGGCCGGCTTTCCGCTTCGGCTGACGGACCGCGTCTACTATTGTGGATTCAATTCAGAGAAATCATTCGGGGCGAACAGCTTTTTCGTCGAGCATCCGGGAGGCAACTGGCTGGTCGATTCGCCTCGGTTCGTGAAACACTTGGTCGAGGCCTTCCGTCGCATGGGCGGGATTCGCTATATCTTTCTCACGCACGCGGACGACGTGGCCGACGCCGCCAGGTACGCCCACGAGTTCAGCGCGACCCGCATCATTCATCGAGCGGACGCCGAGGCCATGCCGGACGCGGAATGGATCGTGGACGGTCAGGTGCCCATGCAGTTGGCGCCCCAGTTCGAACTGATTCCCGTCCCAGGGCATACGGCGGGAAGTTGCGCCCTCCTGTACGATGGGCGGGTGCTGTTTACGGGGGATCACCTTTGGTGGGAACCGACGGCCGAAGGGCTGGACTCGCCGCGGCAACTGGTGTGGGATCGCGAGCAGCTCCTCCGGTCGATCGAGCGCCTGGCAGGTTATCGCTTCGAATGGGTGCTGGCCGGGCATGGCGATCGCGTTCGGCTCGAACCGGACACGATGCGCCGAAAACTGCGTGAACTCTTGGCGAGACGGTCGACGGCTGCGCCGCTCGGCGCCGCGGAATCGGCATGACCCGGTACATCTTCGAGGACAACCGGGTCGATCGGGAGTGGAACCGCCTGCGCATGATCGAGCGTGCGGTCGATGCGGAGAGCATCGCGCTCCTCGAACGGACGGGGATCGCTCCCGGCTGCTCCTGTCTGGAGGCGGGGGCCGGCGCCGGCTCCATCGTGGAGTGGATGGCCTCGCGGGTCGGGCTCAACGGGCTCGTCGTGGCGGTCGACAAGAAGACGGCCTACCTGGAACGGTTCGGCGAGAACCCCGTGCGCGTGATCGAGGGCAACCTCGCGGACGTGACGCTCGACCGGCCGGTCGATGTGGCGCATGGCCGGTACGTGCTCATTCACAACGCGAACGACGCCGAGTTGTTGCGGAAGCTCCGGTCGCTCCTCAAGCCGGCCGGCATGGTCGTGCTGGAAGAGCCGGACTTCACGTCGGCCCATGCGCTGCAGCCGGATCGCGACGAAGCCGTGCACCGGGTCAACGGGGCGATCTGCAAGATGTTCGCCGACGCCGGTTTGGATCCGGGGTACGGCCTGACGCTGCCGAAGAACATGAGGAACGCGGGCCTCGAGCCCGTCCACGTGGAGAGCCGGCTTCATCTGTGCGGCGGCGGCACGCCGATTGCGGAGGTGATGGCGGAATCGGCGCTGGTGCTCCGCGATTCGTACACGAAAACAGGGCTTGCGACCGACCGCGATATCGACCACTATGTCGCCCGCGCGCGCGATCCCAACTACTGGTCGGTGTACTACACGACCGTGTCCGTGGTGGCGCGGGCGACGTGAGCGACGGATTCGTTTCCGAAGGACGGCCATGACGCCGACCGGCTTATTCGGCAAGGGCGATCCCTACGCGCGGACCGTCCGGGCGCTGCGAACGATCGAAGCGGCGCTCAAAGAGGCCGGTGCGACTTTGAACGACATCCTCCGGACGCGACTATATCCGGCCAAGATGGAGCAGTGACAGGAGGTTGGCCGGGGACAGGGGGAGGTCTCCGGTGCTATTCGACCGGGTGGCTCTCATGCAAGGTGGGGCGGAAGCCGTGTAGGACGACCCGGCGATTCCGGTCGGTTTCTTGCGGGATGCTTCCGCCCGCGGCGCGTAGGTCGATGGTGACCGCGCGCAGGCGTCTCGATCGTCCTCCGATGAAGGACACTCCGGCCGTTCCGGTGTCCGAGGAAGAGTTGTCCGGAAAGGACCGTACCCAGTGACCAATTTCGTCGAGCGACACGGCCGGCCGACCACGGTCTCGCGCGGAAAGAGCCCCTCCTAGCATGGCGAATCCCCTGTTGGGCTGGATCGATCGCAACATCCTCTCCTTGGGCCGTGAGATGAGGCTGTCCTACCTGCCGCCGCTCATGGTCTACCTGGCCTACGGCATTTCGGGCCTCACGGGCATCGTCGGCACGTTCTTCGTGAAAGAGTATCTCGGGCTGTCCGCCGCGTTCCTGGCGGCACTCGGCTTTTGGGCCGGGATTCCATGGGCGCTGAAAATGCCCATGGGCCATCTGGTGGATTTGCTCTGGCGGTGGAAGAGCTGGCTGATTTGTGCGGGGGCCGGACTCCTCGCGGCGAGTCTCTCGATCATGGCGGCCTTGATCGGGTATCGGGACGCGATGACCACGATCATGTCCGCCGAAGCCTGGTATGTGCTGAGCGTGCTGCTGGCGCCGATCGGCTATGTGATTCAGGACACCGTCGCCGATGCCATGACGGTCGAAGCGGTTCCGCGGGTCGACGAACGGGGGCAACCCTTCGACGACAAGACCCGGAAACTCATGCACACCACCATGCAGACCCTCGGGCGGGTCGCGATCATCGGGGGCGGGGTCCTCGTGGCGATCATCAATCTCTATCTCTTCCACGGGGTCGAAGGGCGCCCGCAGAGCGAGATCGTCGGCATCTACCAACAAGTGTATCTGATGGCACTCATCATCCCGATGGTGTCGGTGCTCGGGATCGGCGTCGCCGCCCTGATCAAGCGGCGGGACCAGCGCCGATTGCGGGCGCAAGGCTTCACGGCGGCGCAGATTCGAGACATGATGAGCGTGCACGGCGAAGCCGGCGGGGCGACCAGGCCCAACTGGTGGATTCTGGGGGGAAGCCTCGTGTTCGCCCTGTTCACCCTGACGGTCGGGCTCGGCCGGTTTCCCTATAGCGAGGAGATCGTCTTTGCCGGATCGATGGGCATCGTCGGGTTTCTCCTCGTGCGGTTGACGAGGGAGCTCGAACCCTCCGCGCGCGCCACCTTGGTCGGGACGGCCGTGGTGATTTTCATGTTCCGGGCGGTGCCCGGCCCCGGCCCTGGTCAAACCTGGTGGATGATCGATGAGCTCAAGTTCGATCAGGAGTTCCTCTCGGTGTTGTCCCTGATCGGCAGCAGCCTGACCCTGGTGGGCATGTTCATCTTTCGACGCTTCATGGCCGAGCGGTCGATCGCCTATGTGGTGGGATTCCTCACCTTCGTCGGCTTTGTGCTCGCGGTGCCGATCGTCAGCATGTACTACGGCCTGCACGAATGGACGTCCCGGATGACCGGCGGGGTGGTCGATGCCCGGTTCATCGCGCTGATCGATACGGCGCTCGAATCTCCGCTGGGGCAGATTTCCATGATTCCGATGCTGGCCTGGATCGCCAATTCGGCGCCCGCCAACTTGAAGGCGACGTTCTTCGCGATCATGGCCTCGTTCACCAATCTCGCCCTCTCCCTCAGCCAGCTCGGCACGAAGTACCTGAATCAGATCTTCGTCGTGACCCGGGAGACGCGCGATCCCGTCACGAATGTCATCCAAACGCCGGCCGACTACAGCGACCTCGGCATGCTGCTGGTCACCCAACTGCTGATCAGCTTGGCCCTCCCCTTCGCGGCGATTCTGTTCGCGAAGGTCACGCGCTTCAAGAGCGCGTGACGGCTCGGCCGAAATCGCGGAGCGGCTCGGACGTGGTTATTGACCAGCCCGGAACG
Source organism: Candidatus Inralta sp. (assembly GCA_039794185.1). Lineage (GTDB taxonomy): Bacteria > Nitrospirota > Nitrospiria > Nitrospirales > Nitrospiraceae > BQWY01. The sequence continues at coordinate 31,161 of JBDIVW010000013.1, forward strand.
AGGATCAGATTGGATGACTCTCCGTGACCGTCAACCTCCAAATCGGTATCACGGCTTTCTCTGATTCCTGAATCGTGAAAACTTCCGATCCGCCCGCTCTGGAATCAATGACGACGTCTCTACAATTTCTGGTCGATCATGGTGTCTGGGTGCTCTTTTTGGTCGTGTTCCTTGAGCAAGTGGGGTTGCCGATTCCCGCCGTTCCGCTGCTGATTGCGGCGGGCGCGATGGTGGGCGCCGGGAAAATGAGTCCGGCAACGGCGTTGCTGATCCCCGTCGCGGCGTCGCTGCCTCCGGATCTGGCGTGGTACTACCTCGGGCGCGTCAGGGGCGGGCGTGTGCTCGGCTTCTTGTGTCGGCTGTCCCTCGAGCCGGATTCCTGCGTGAGGGACACTGAGAACCTCTTCCACCAGCATGGGCCTCGGGCCCTGCTCCTCGCCAAGTTCATTCCAGGATTCAGCACCGTCGCGCCGCCCCTCGCCGGGATCGTCGGCATGGCGGTCACGACGTTTCTTTGGTATGACGCGCTCGGCGCGCTGATCTGGGTGAGCCTCAGCGCCGGAGTCGGCGCCCTCTTTAGCACCCACCTGGAGTACTTGGCCGGGCTATTCGATCGGGCGGGAGAGATCATGCTCACGGTTGCGTCGGTGGGACTCGTGGGATACGTCGGGTACAAGTTCTTCCACCGGCAGCGATTCTTGAGGGAACTCCGCATGGCCAAGATCTCCGTGGATGAGTTGAAGCAGCGCATGGACGCCGGTGACCCGGTCGCCGTGGTCGATGTCCGGCATCCGCTCGCCCTGGAGCTGGATCCGGACATGATTCCCGGCGCCCTCAGTCTTATGATGGAGGAGATCGATCATCGCCATCATGAGATTCCACGCGATCGGGATATCGTTCTGTACTGCACCTGCCCCAACGAGGTCTCGAGCGCCCGCACGGCCCTGTTGCTCATAAAGAAGGGCATTCATCGCGTGCGTCCGCTCGAAGGCGGCCTCGACGCTTGGCGGGGGCGTCACTTTCCTGTTGAGGTCCGGCGCCGTTCGCCCGACAGCCCCGTGGTGTAACCCACCTCCCGGTGCGAGCAAAAAGTCTGGTCAGGCGTGGGCGCGAGTGAAACTCAGGAGCCGCCCCTGAAAAAACGGCGTCTGGCGCTCAGACAATCTGAGACAGGTCTCGGCCCGTCCGTAGCCCTGCGAGGCCATGCGACCGCTGAACTCTCCGCATCGGGATCGTCCGGGGTCGGCGAGGAGAATCTGGCAGGCCGCATTGGCGTGGTCGGCGAGGAATCCTGCGAGCAGCGAAGGGTGATCGCGCTCATAAAGCAGGTCGCTGCCGATGATGAGATCGAAGCGGCCGAGATCAAGCTTGGGCTCCATCCACGCCGCTTTGAAAAAGTGGATGGGTGCCAAGCCGTTCAGGTCGGTGTTGTGTCGGAGGAACTCTTCGGCCAGCGGGTGGTGATCACTCGCCGTGATGTCCGCCCCTCGGTGGCGCAGCACGAGGCTGGGTAGCCCGATCCCGCACCCGACTTCCAGAATACTCTTGCCCGTGATCGGGAACCGACTCATCTCCTCTGCGAGAGCCCACCCGGACGGCCATACCACTCCGAAGAGCGGCCAGGAGGCGGAAGAAATACCGGCCCGCTCCGCACATCCGTCGGGATCTGAGTACTGCCGCCGATCGCGAAGGGTGCGAATGTGATAGGCAGCGGCCCCAATGTGGTAATCGGTTGTGGCCACCTCATAGCCAGGGTCGTGCGTATCCATTCACCGTGCAGCATAGCCTCTTCTTCCCCGGGGAGCGAGGGAATTCGCAGCCCCGTCGCCGGGAATGCGAGCCGTCACAGGGCATCCCCTTGATCCGCGATTCTCTCAATCGATCATGGCTGCGGCGGAATGCCGCCAGGAGACTTACGGCGGACATGGCGTATCATGGCCAGACGGCGGCCGGAGCATGTTCAGATTGGATCACCACGCCGGGGTTGCGGTTGGCGAAGACGCGAAACACTTCATCGGCGAAACCTTGACCAACGGATCGCACGTCGCGAGAGTCGAGCACGATCTCGCGAAATTTCTCCAGATTGGCCAAGAGCCTTCGCGCCTCGGATCGGGAGACATAATCCTTCTGGAGCAGCTTGACCAGGACCCTCGTTTTCTGAAACTGAAAGTCGTACTCTCGAGGCGCAAACTCTCCGAAGATATCCTCCAGTTTCTGGCGCGCGTTCCGTTGGATTGAAAAGTGAACGACAGCGCCCGTTGAAAATCGTGGCTGCGAGATGAACACGTCCGCCGACGCCCGCTTCCATTCGATCTGTATGCGATGCGATTTGAGGGAGAACGTGTCGCCGGCTCGTGAGGTGAAGAAAATACCCTCGCCTGCGTGGGTTTCCGGTATGGTGGTGGTCTTACCCTTGAGGAGTTCGATGGGGGCCGTTTCCTCTCCACTCCTCTCCCCTGGCATCTCCTCGACCTGTGCGGTATCATAACTATGATCGAGCAGGGTGAGGTTGAGGGCAAGAGTTGAAGGGGAAACGAGCTTCTCTCTCGATGGCGTGCTCAACCTCGACCTGAATCTCAACCTAAGCACAATGAGGGGGCGACCGGTATCGACGGAGACATTGAGGTCACTGGCGCATGTCGAGTTCCTGGGGACTCGTTAAACCTCTAGGAAAACACACAACTGCCAACCAAGAACTGGCACTCGCAGCTTAAGCTGTGACGTTCTCGCACCTCTTGCCTGCGGAGATGCGGGGGCGTGATGTGGCAGGCTGGTGCTCCGCCGGTGTTCAGCGGCGGAGGACGAGACTCATCTGAGCTAGCGGCCGCTTTTAGCCCGTCGACGGGCATGAGCGGTGGCGAACCCTAAACGTCGACTACGCATGTAGGGCCGGTGCGCTGACGGTCTTCGGACAGGGGTTCAACTCCCCTCGCCTCCACCATACGACTTGCGGGGAGAGACGCTCCACGGCGTTTCTCCCCGCTCGTTCCCCGCCGTGCACGAGTACCCCCTCCGCGGATCTGACGGTACTTCAAGAGGAACAGCACCGGATCGATCGGGCCCGCCGGGTCGTTGAAGAGACCCTCTACCTGTTGGCCGGGACCTCGCTCAGCCGTTCCGGCTCGCTGGGTGTCATCGAGCATGGCGAGGCCAAATACTTCGTCTCCGTCTGGGGAAGCAAGAAATCTTCGACCTTGTGCTACGGTTCCGATTCCTTCGCGCCGCGAACGAGCGTACGTGATGGGAGTGGGGTCTGAAGGATTCCGTCAACTGACAGCCGCCATCGCTTCAGATCCGGAGGCGCCGGAGGGATGCGTTGACGGCGCCCTGATCGAACGCCTCCGGATCGAAGCGGCCGCCGACCCAGGTCAACATCGCCTCGTGCTCCCTGTGGGCGGGATTCATGACCGCTTCCAGAAATTCCTGATATCCCCACACGCCGCCGCAATCCTCGGGCGGACATGCTCGCTCTCCCGCCAGACAAACAGGGGAGGAGGCTCCGGCCTCCGGCTGAAGTATCTTCTCGACGACGATGTCGTGCTCCCAGCTATCCCCGAAGTCATATTCATACTCGAACTTCTGCTTGGCGCGCGCCACATTGTCCAGCCGAGCGCGCCGGTCGCTCTGGACATTCAGGAACCCGTCCGGGTCCGGCTCGGCGTAGTCCATCCCTCCGATGCTGAACCTGTGCAGATGTGAATTGGTCCATCCCATCACGATCTGTAACACACGGTGCAGCTTCGCCAAGGTGATGTCGCCGGGCACTTGCACGCGTCGCCAAATCGGGGGCTTGATCCCCCGCAAGGAGACCTTGAGCTGATACACTGGCGCGCCGATCTTGTCCTTCTTATCCTTGCTCTGTTTCATGCCGGCCTCATTGCAATGAACTGTCGGTCAGAAACGACTCCTTGAAGCGCTCCCTGGTTCTCTCCATCGCGCTATGAATGCCGCATGTTAACATGGCTGCTGGGGACGGCCATACGAACGGCAGCCGTTAACATGGAAGCTTCACCGGTCCATATAAAAGGGTGCCTCTAGCATGGAGGGAAAGCGCCTTCCGGGGACCGTTCAGGCTTTCAGCCAACCACCATCGAACATCGGGGGCCTTGGAAGTGGCCGGAGACAGTATGAAAGGCCTCCGAGTTGCCCTCGATGCCGGACGTGATGGAGTTGTCGCAGCAGCTTGCCGGTAGCCATGGATACTTTTCCGTTCTATTCGTCCACCTCGCCGATGCTGGCGCCCGATTCATCGTCATGGCTTTGCGCGCCGCCGTTACCGCATGGATGGGATGTAGGCGCCTCGACGATTTGGATTTCGTCCGGCGTGAGGCTGTAGAGGCGGGAGGCGCGCTCGTCGATCCCACGCACCCAGACGGAGAGGTCGACCCTAAGTGGGGTCATGCGCCACTCCCGATCACCTCGACCAGTTCCGCGATCACCCGAAGCTCCTCTTCACCAGTGCCGGTGAGGACGATGGGCGGAAAGTCGGGGTTGACCGGCTTGAGCGTGATCTTCGTGTGGCGCCAAGAATCGCCCTGCTCTGCCTTCTCGCTCTCGTAGCGCTTGACGGTGTAGCGATGGCCGGTTTCGGGGTCGATAGCATCGCGAAGCTGGACGAGAACGATCTTGCCCTGCCGGGTGCCCTCCACCGGCGCGCGAAACATGCAGTAGGCGCCGTCCGGAATCGCCGGTTCCATGGATCTGCCCACGACTTGGGCGACGAACATCCCTGGTCGCAAGCGGTGTCGTGACTCAACGGCGACCCACTCGAAGCCGTCGTCCGCGATGTACTGCGGGTCGGAGAAGGCGCCGGCGGCGGCTTTGAGCGGAACGAGCGGAATGCAGGTGACGTAGCGGTCTTCGGGGCGGCCTTCGACAAGCCGCAATTGCGACGGGAGTGTCCGCTCGGCTTTCATCGTCCGGGCTTGCAGCGAATCAGCTCGCAGGCGCCGGTACGCTTCGGAGGCCATCCAGCCACTGACGAGGTCCCGGAACGGCGCATCGTTCATGTACCGGACGAAGATGTCCTCGTTCTGGTCCATACGCTCGACGAAGAGACGCTCCAGGAGATTTCGGAAGACCAGCGCGAACTTGTCTTCCGGGTTCACCGCGGCGGCCTGGCGCAGCCCATCGTCGGTCACCGCGGCCTCGACGATCTGGTCGAAGAAAAGCTGGTCGGCCTGATTGAAGTCCGTGCCGAACCGCTCGTTGACCAGGTCGATGAGCTGCGAGAGCGGGACTGCCTGGTCACGCGCCAGCCCCGATCCGACCTCCTTGGGGCCATCGAGCGGCTGCGCCGCGCCCTCCTTGAGAGAGATCGAACCCTCGCTGATCTTCTGCAGCCGGTAGTACTCGAGCCGCACGTCATCCTCGAACTGGTACGCCGGGCCGCCTCTGCGCCGCGGCAGCTTGGCCGACAGGTGACGAAGGAACACGTACAGGCGCTCAAGGTCGGAGTCCTGATAGGGAATGATCTGACTCAGGAAGCCGTACAGATTGCGGAAGGCCTGCACCTTGCCGCGCCAGAGCTCGGCCTCGTCTTCGCGTTCCGTTTGCAGCACCGCGAACCGCGACACTGCGGGGTCGAGGGCCGCGTTCATCGCCTGGTGGTCCTGGGCGCTCTGGCGCTGCTTCGGCTTGAAGTACACCGCGCAGAACCGCTCGACCTCCTCGTCGAGGTAGATGCCGGCCGCGTCCAGCTCCCCCTTAATCGCGTACATGCGGGCCGGGTCGACTGCCTCCCCCATCTCCGCGCCTTCGTAGTATGTTTTAAAAGCCTCGCGGATCTCCTCGCGGTCGTTGACGAAGTCGAGGACGAAGGTGTCTTCCTTCAGCGGGTGCGTGCGGTTCAGGCGGGAGAGGGTCTGCACGGCCTGGATGCCGGCAAGCCGCTTGTCCACGTACATCGTGTGCAGGAGCGGTTGATCGAAGCCGGTCTGGTACTTCTCCGCGACGAGCAGCACCTGGTACTCCGGCGTCGCGAACTTCTCGGGAAGCTCCTTCTCCCGGATGCCGAGGTTCATCTGCTCCTCGGTGTAGGTCACGTCCGGGAGCTTGTCGTCCTGCACCGTTCCCGAGAACGCGACCAGCGCCTTGATGGCATAGCCCTTCTCCCGGATGTAGCGATCGAAACTCTGCTTGTACCGCACCGCCTCCAGCCGCGAGCCGGTCACCACCATCGCCTTGGCCCGGCCGCCGATCTTGTGCCGCGTGACGGCTTGGAAGTGCTCGACCATCACCTCGGTTTTCTGCGCGATGTTGTGGGGATGCAGGCGCAGGAAGCGCGCGAGCGCTTGCGCCGCCTTCTTCCGTTCGACCTTGGGGTCCTCCTCGCAGGCCTTGAGGAGTTTGTAGTAGGTGGCGTAGGTCGTATAGTGCTTGAGCACATCAAGGATGAACCCTTCCTCGATCGCCTGGCGCATCGTGTAGCGGTGGATCGGCTCGCCGTTGCGCCCGAATACCGCAAGCGTCTTGTGTTTCGGCGTGGCCGTGAACGCGAAGAAGCTCAAGTTCGCCTGCCGGCCGCGCTTGGCCATGCTGCGGAAGAGCTCTTCCAGGTTCTCGCGGCCCTCCTCCGCGGCGCGCCTTCGCGCCTCTTCCCGCAGATCCTCGCCCCCAAGGACTTCCTTCAGGTCCGTCGCCGTCTCTCCGCCCTGTGAGCTGTGGGCCTCGTCGACGATGACGGCGCAACGTCGCGTGGGCAGCACACCGCGTGCCTGCGTGCCGCGCTCTTCGGCCATCTTGAGCAACTGGCGCGAGACGAACGGGAACTTCTGCAGCGTGGTGATGATGATCGGCACGGCGTTCTCCAAGGCCTCGGCAAGCTGTCTGGAGTGCTCGTCGATCTTTTGCACCACCCCGCGCTTGTGTTCGAACTGGTAGATCGAGTCCTGGAGCTGTTGGTCCAGCACCACGCGGTCGGTGACCACGATCACGCTGTCGAACACGCGCTGGTTGTTCGCATCGTGCAGCGAGGCCAACCGGTGCGCGAGCCAGCCGATCGTGTTGCTCTTGCCGCTCCCCGCCGAGTGCTCGACGAGATAGTTGTGGCCCGCGCCCTCGGTGCGCGCCAGGTCAACCAGGCGCCGCACGGCGTCGAGCTGGTGATAGCGCGGGAAGATCATGGACTCGACCTTCACCTTGCGGCCCTGGTCGTCGCGTTTCTCCTCGATTTGCAGGTGGACGAAGCGAGCGAGGATGTCGAGCAGGCTGTCGCGTTGGAGGACCTCCTCCCACAGGTAGGCCGTGCGATAGGTGCGCTCGGCCGGGTCTGGCGGGTTCCCGGCCCCGCCGTCGCAGCCCTTATCGACGGGCAGGAAGTGTGTCGCGGCGCCGGCGAGGCGCGTGGTCATCCGCACCGACTCGGTGTCCGCGGCGAAGTGGACCAGGGTGCGGCGTTTGAATTCGAAGATCGACTCGCGGGGGTCGCGGTCCTTCCGGTACTGGCGGACCGCCTCGTCCACGGTCTGCCCGGTCAGGGGATTCTTCAGCTCGACGGTGACGACGGGAATGCCGTTCAGGCTCAGCGTCACGTCGAGCGACTTCTCCGAGCGCGGAGAGAAACGGAGCTGCCGCGTGAGTCCCAGGCGGTTGGCCGCGTAACGCGCCTCCAATTCTGGGTTCAGCTCATGGGCGGCCTTGAAGAACGCCACACGCAGCGTCCTGCCATAGCACTTGAACCCGTGCCGCAGCGTGGCCAGCGAGCCGTTCGCGTCCATCCACTTGCAGAGGTCCCCGAGGATCTGCCCCTCGGTCTTGGCGCCATGCAGCGCCTCCAGTTTCGCCCATTCGCCGGGTTGGGTCTCACGGATGAAGGCCAGCACCACCTCGGGGAAGATTGCGCGCTCGCGATCGAAGCCCTCGCGAGGGACCGACACGTAGCCGTGCTGGAGCAGGTGAGTCTCGATGACGGTTTCGAAGGCTGCTTCGCTGGTCCGGTTCATGGTGTCGGCCCCAGGATGAATCGCGCCCGTTCCAATCGGAGCATCTCATAGGGAGTCATGCACTTCAGCCTCATGCCGATGGCGACGTTCGGGATCTTTACCTGCCGCACGCCGTCGCTTGGCACCTCGTGCGTGACGACCACATGGCCGTGCGCATGTGCATACGTTACGAGGTAGTAGTCGGCGTCTTCGAGGAACGCGCCGATGGCGCCGGGGCGGTACCTCTGGCCACGAACCCACTCCGCAACGGAGGCCAGGCTGAGGAGCAGCCGATCGTCAGGCCGCAGGAAGAATGCCGCCGCGCGCTGGCGCACCCACTCGCTCAAATCGTCGTTTCCGGAAAGCAGCTCGTCGCCGACTTTCTCGACACTGAACACCTTGTCGGCGGCGTGCTGCCTGTCGAGCCAGTCCCAGAATGCGGGGCAGAAATCGAAGCCGTAGTGGCGCCGCTTCGCTTCAATGGACACGTTCGCATCAAGAAGGTAGGCCATCAGACCGAGTACCCGAGCTGCGCACCGAGCTCTCGAAACGTTGCGTCTCTTTTGATCCCCAGCATGCGGAAGACGTCCCGGTAGAGCGTTTGTCCCTCCAGCGTACTCCCAATCAAGGCGCGGGCAAAGCGCTTAGACACACGCGCGCCGAGCGTCAGGTAGAAGTCTCCTCCGCTGCCCCTGGGCAGCTCGCCAAGACGCCGCATTTCCGCTTCGTACGCGTTCCAATACACGTCGCCGCGGAGGGTGCCCACATCGTGCATGCGGCGAAGCACCACGAGCGTGCTCACCTTGAACCGGCGTGCCAGGCGGTCGAGCTCATCCCGCAGCTCCGCACGCCGGTTCTGCGCCGCCCGGAAGCTCTCGAGCGGCACGAGAAGTTCCGCTGCCACCCGGTTGCACCAGCGCTCGACCGCTTGCGCAGGCGCCTCCGCCGGCTGCGAATCCGACAGGGCCGTTTGCCCAAGCCAGATGTGCGCGAGCTCGTGCGCGAGCGTGAACATCTGCGCCGCCTTGGTATCCGCACCGTTGACGAATACGAGCGGCGCCAGCGGATCGGCGAGCGCAAAGCCGCGGAATTCCGCCGGGTCGAGCTTGCGCCGGTTGTTGCTCCCGACGACGCCGCTCACCATCACCAACACGCCCAGCGCATCCGCCTGCTCGATGAACCGCCGCAGCGCATCGGTCCAGGTCGGCATCTGACGGCGGGCATCGAGGTCGAATCCGAGGGCCTCGCGGATCGCCGTCGCCGCTCGCACCACATCGTCCTGCACGGTCGCGGCGCCAACGAAGGGCAACGGCTCCTCCCCCTGGGCGCGTGAGAATTCGCGATACCAGTCCTGCCGGTGCTGGCACAGATAGACGATGTCGAGTAGGTCCGGGCTCGGCCGCCGCACACGCACGTCTCGGACGGTGCGGAAGTCGGGGATCGGCAAGTGCTCTTCGGGCGGCTCGGAAAGAAAGAGGTAGCCGAATGGCGTGTGTGTGGCCTTGGCGAACGCCTCGAGCTGCTTGAAGGTCGGCTGCTTCGCGCCGAGCTCCCACTTTGGAAGTTGGGGGAACCGCGACGCGAGGCCGCGGATGTCCTGGCCCGCGCGCTCGCGAGCCCAGCGTAGCATTGCCGGGTGGACCGGAACGCGCGTCATGCCCCACCCCCCACGTCGATCTGCCCAGTTACGGCCGCGGCGATCAGGGCGGCGCGGCGTTCCTTGAGCAGGGCGAGGGTGCGCTCCGTCGCGGCGCGGACGTTGTCGAGCTTGGCCGTCTCGCGGGCGATGTGCTCGGCGATGGCGCGCTGTTCTTTCAATGGAGGAATTGGCAACCAGACGTTTCGCACAAGATCCTGGCTGATGTTCTGCATCGAGTTGCTTGCGCCTGTAGCTGTGCGTTCGAAATCGAACCGACCGGAAGGTGTACGAAGGAAGTAGACCAGGAATTCCTTCATCAAAGCGTTCGTGTTCACCTCCAGCCGATACAACTTGTCGCAGAGCAGTAATCTGGGACGAACGTCGCGGACAATCGCAGCGCTCCCTAGAAGCTCAGTGGTATTCGCTCGGCTCATGAGCACATCGCCGGAACGAACCTCGAGTTCTAGAAGCGGGGTCTCCCAATCTGGCAGCCGCTTGTTCTCTTCAGGATTAAAACTCTCTCCGTTTACACATCCGGCCTTAAGCACTCCCCAGTCATCGGGACTTGCCGGACTATTCTCGCACTGCGGAGACCACCCCTGCTCGATTCGATACAGGTGGAATCTCAGTCGCTGGACCGCCCAATGCGCCGGGATCTGGCCGAGCCAGGGGATGCCGGAGTCGCGGAGAGGCCCGGTGGGGTCGAGGCCGCGGGTGACGGCGCGGGTAATGAGGGCCCGGCGCTTCTCGGCCAGGAGCCCGAGCAGCTTCTCCTTCGCCGCAATCAACGTATCGATCCGCGCCGTCTCGCGATCGAGGTAGTCGGCGATGGCACGCTGCTGGGCGAGTGAATGGACAGGGACCGGGATACTCGCAAGGTCGGATGCGTTGATCGCGGGATAGCTCACGCCAACTGAACGCTTCTCAACTTCCGCGAGGAAAGCCGGCTCTCGCAGCGCGTACTTGCAGTAGCGGGCGTCGAATTCACCAGGTCGTGGACGAACCACGGCAAACCCGGTCGACGCGATCAGGTTTTCGGGCGGGATGGTGATCTGCGCAATCGCCTGCAGGTACGTCCGGACGGTCGAGATGATCACGTCGCCGTCGCGGACCCGCCGGCGAGCTCGGCTCGGGGCCTCTTCAAACCGGTACGTCGCGAGTTCGCCGATCTTCCCCAATGAGTCGACGTTGCTGATGTCGACATACTGCATCTCGAAGTCCGCGTCCGTGTCTTCGCCCAGGGCTTCGTCGTTGATGGTTGCGAGGTACTTGAGCTTCCGCTTGGCGGCCAAAGTCGTCGTGCTCACTCCGTCACCTCCCGCAGCAGCCGCATGCTCTCCTCCTTCGCCTGCTGGGTGAGACCGCGCTCACTCCATCGCCTCATTCATGCCTGATGACCCTCCGCCGGCCGCACCGTCCGATACTTTTGATGCGGGTGGTTGGGCTGGTCGGGGATGGTATAGGCCAACCGACCGGCCTTGACCAGGGGGCCAAGAAACTTGTTGAGAAGATACACCTGGTGGCGGTTGAGCAAGCGTGCGAGCTCCTCCGAAGATAGCGGCCGCCATGCGCACAGGTCTTGGATAATTTGCTCGAGGACTGTCCTCCGTGGTTTCGCGGGCAATTGGGCAATCTGTCCAGCCAAGGGAGAAGGAAGATCCGAAACCTGTATAGCTTGGGATGTCGACTCTACAGGTTTTGCGGGAAGGTCTACAGGTTTGCCGGACAGCTCTACAGGTTTGGCGCCTGCCCCCAAATCAGGAATCGGCACTACCGCCAAGAGCCGTTCGGTGGGGAGATAGTACGTTTCAGCCCCCTTGCCCTTCTGTTGCAACAGCCCGCGATCCCGCAGCCGCCGCAGATGTTGGCTGGCATTTAGAACGTCCACTCGGTTGAGGTTCCGATAGGCCGCGTTGTCTATGGCGCCAGCCTCCCTAACAAAGATCAGGGCACGAGCCTCGTCGTCTGAAAGGTCAGCCTCGGTGAACCGTCGTAGCCACTGCCAATCTTCCGGCGTCAGGAAATGGTGGAACAGCAGGGTCACGACAAAGCGATTGCCGACCCGGTCGGACTCGAAGGTCGGCGGGGTCAAATTGGCCTGTTCCATCAGCTCGCGCATGACCCGGATGCCGCTGCCTTTGTTCTCGGCAAGATTCGTGTCGTGCAGGACGGCAGCGATGGCGGGGTTACGGGTTTCGGACCCCGGCTCGCCCAACCGATCGTCCGCCACCAGCGAATGCCCGGGATTTCGGATTTCCAGACGATTGGCGTAACGGATGACCTGGACCGGACCATGCACCCGGTACGAGCGGTGCATGACGGCGTTCACGATGGCCTCGCGGAGGACCCGATCCGGAATCTTGGGCACGTCCTTCCGTTGCAACTGTCCCGGCGGCAATGAAAAGGCCTTGGGCAAGTCGTCGAGCACGGCGTTGCGGGCTTTACGAATGGCCTGAAGCAAGGGTGCGCGGATTTCAATGGTGTCGAACCGCCGCTCCGGATCGGCCACCCACTCCCGGCCTGGGACGCGGATGTAATCCACCCGCATCATAGGAAAATACCGTCTCAAGGCAAAGGCTGTTCCGAACAGCAGGATGCCCGCTACGGTGGGACGCAGGATGCCGCCCTCGCGTTTCGCACAGCAGAGAGCCTGGAGGAGGTCGTCATCGCTCCAATTGAGTTCCTCGGCAGTCGGGTTCACTTCCGCTCGGATGGTCCGATACTCTGCCAGCATGGCGGGATCAATCCCGGTCAAGTCCGCGTCAGGGATCACCGTGCTGTCGTAGGCCTCCGTCTGCCGGTCTTGATAGAAGACACGGAGATCGTCCTCGCTGCAATGGACATCGGCGGAACCGATCCGGCGAAAGGCCCCGCCTGGCAGGCCACGGTTTTTGAAGAAGAGTGGCTTCTGACTGGCCGGCAGCTCCGGCACAAACACCTTAAGAATGCGTTTGTCCCCCAGTAGTTCCGGTTCGATTTGCACGCGGACGGGCAGGTTGAACGACGAGGCACACTGGGAGGCCAGGTCGGTCGTGACTTTGTCGGAGTCCGGCAGGCCCACGACTTCGTATTGAGGCCACAGAACATTCTCCGCCGACCGCACTCCCAGCAACAGCCATCCGCCGTCGAGTCCCGGCTCATTCGAAAAGGCGCATACGGTTTCAAGGACGGCCTTGCCGACCTCTGTGGCTGTCTTAGCTTCGATGCGGGGATGCTCGTCAAGGGCATTCAATTGCTCGAAGAGGTCCCGCGCTGTCACACCGTCACCTCCTTGAGCAGCCGGATAATGTCCTCCTCCGCTTTCTTCAAATCCGCGTCGATCTCCTCCAGCGGCCGCGGCGGCGTGTACGTGTAGAAATGGCGGTTGAAGTTGATCTCATAGCCGACCTTGTTCTTGCTGCGGTCCATCCAGGCGTCGGACACGTGCGGGCGCACCTCTCGCTCGAAGTAGGCGTCGATGTCCTCCTTGAGCGGCACGTTCTCGAAGTCGCGCAGGTCCGGGTCGGACTCGTAACCGTCGTCGCGCCCGCCCTTGGCGACCGGCGTGGCCTCGGGGTCTTTCTGGGTGAAGACGCTTCGGAAGAGCTTCTGCTCGGACGCCTTCCACCGCGCCTTCCGCTCGTGCAGCAGATGCTGGATACGCTCCCAGACAGCGTTCCAGTCGCGCTGTGGCTCGCGGCCCAGCGTCTGGTCAATGGCCTGCACATCGTCAAGCAGGTGCGGGCAGGCATCGAGGAAGCGCGCCTTGTCTTCGGTCGTCATCCGGTAGGTGAGGCGCAGCGGCCGCTCGACGGTCACGCGGGTGTAGCCGAAGTCGGCGTTGTCGAAGATCTTGGAGCGCTCGCCGTCCCCGAATCTGCCGTAGAGTCGGACGATCTCTTCGATCTGGCGCGCCGTGATGTGGCGGCGCTTGTCTCCCAGGCTGCGCTTGCTCTCTTCACTTCCCCCGGCCGTCCAGAAGTCGCGTGCGTCGACGAGCTGGATCTTGCCCTTGCGGCGTCTCTCTTTGCGATTGGTGACGATCCAGACGTAGGTGCCGATGCCGGTGTTATAGAACATCTGCTCCGGCAGGGCGACGATGGCCTCGAGCCAGTCGTTCTCGATGATCCACTTGCGGATGTCGCTCTCGCCCGACCCCGCGCCCCCGGTGAAGAGCGGCGATCCGGAGAAGACGATGGCCAGGCGCGAGCCGTGCTTGTGCTCGGCCGGGCGGACTGGCTCGAACTTGGCGATCATGTGCTGCAGAAAAAGCAGGGCGCCGTCGTTCACGCGCGGCAGGCCGGCGCCGAAGCGACCGGCGAAGCCCTGCTTGTCGTGCTCGCGCTCGATCTCCTTCTGCTGCTTCTTCCAGTCCACGCCGAAGGGCGGGTTGGTGAGGAAGTAGTCGAAGGTCTCGCCGGCGAACTGATCCTCCGTGAAGCTGTCGCCGAAGCGGATGTTGTTGCCCCCGCCGTTGTGGTCGACCTGCTTCATTAGCATGTCCGAGGCCGCGGTGGCGAAGGCGCGCTTGTTGTAGTCCTGCCCATAGACGTAAAGCCTGGCCTCGGCGTGGTGGTCGCGGAGGTAGTTCTGGGCCTCGGCCAGCATGCCGCCCGTGCCGCAGGCCGGGTCGAGGAGCTTGCGCACGGTGCCGGGCGTGGCGAGGAGCTTGTCATCATTGATGAACAGGATGTTCACCATGAGCCGGATGACCTCGCGCGGCGTGAAGTGGTCGCCCGCCGTCTCGTTCGCCAGTTCGTTGAAGCGGCGAATGAGATTCTCGAAGATGAGCCCCATTTGCTCGTTCGGCACCCGGTCGGGGTGCAGGTCCACGTCGCAGAACTTCGAGACCGCGAGGTAGAGGATGTTCGCCTCGCGCATCTTCTCGATCTCGTTCTCGAACTCGAAGTACTCGAAGATGCGGCGCACGTTGGCCGAGAAGCCCCTGATGTAGCTGACCAGGTGCTGGGCGATGTGGTCCGGGTCGCCCTTGAGCCTCTCGAAGTCGAGGGGCGAGTGATTGTGGAAGCGCTGGCCAGCGGCCTTGTTGAGCCGGGCGTCGAGCGCCTCGCCCTCGAACTTGTCCTTGGAGCGCTCGTGCTCCGCCAGCACCTTCGCCTTGGTGGGAGCGAGCACGCAGTCGAAGCGGCGCAGCACCGTCATGGGCAGCATGACGCGCTCGTACTGCGGCGGGCGGTACGGCCCGCGCAGCAGGTCGGCGATCTGCCAGATCAGGTTCGCGAAGGAATTGTGGTCAGGCATGGGTCATCCGTCAGCCTGCACGAAGGCTTTTGCGCACCTCGGTGCCATTGGCAAGAAAAGCAAAAATCCAGCGCGGTTATGGAATCTTCCCCTTCGGCCGCCTGCTCTCGTGCTGGTCAAGTTCACGTTTCATCTCCATAAGTCGCGTGACCAAGAAAGGGAGGGGCACACGCTTGCCATTCTCCCAGTGGTTCACGGTGCTGTAGGTGACGCCGACCTTCTGTGCGAACTGCTCCTGCGTGAGATCGAGCCGCGAGCGCAGTTCTTTGACGAGGGCGGGGATGTCTTGGTTATACCTCATAGTCGAAAGTCCAAGCCCGTCGAGCTGCGGTAGGCCCCATTGAGGGCACCATGTTAGGCTACATAGCGACTACTGGCAAGCGCGCAGGAACACAAGGAAAAAGGAGAGGCGGAATCGATGTGAGAGGGCCAGAGAGCCCATCCAGCGCGTTCCCTGATCTGATTGGAAGCGCCCTGGTTTGCAGTCCGGGTACCGCTCTGGTAGAAGGGCCCTCGTTGTTCGGGCCGGAGTGGCGGGATCGTGGCACACAAGGGAGGGCGACTTTATGGCTGACGAGTTGCTGGCCCACCTCGGACCGCTGGCGGGGCTGGCGGGAGTGTGGGAAGGAGACAAGGGCGCGGACGTGGCGCCTTCCGACGACGGGGGCACGGAGCATAACCAGTACCGCGAGCGGATGACATTCGTGCCGTTCGGCCCGACCATGAACCACGAGCAGGTGCTGTACGGTCTTCGATACTCGACCGTCGCCTGGCGTCTTGGAGAGGACGCCCCCTTTCACGAGGAAACCGGATACTGGCTCTGGGATGCCGGCGCCAAGCAGGTGATGCGGTGCTTCATCGTGCCCCGCGGCGTGACCGTACTGGCGGGAGGGACGGTCGAGCCCGGCGGGAACACCTTCGTGTTGTCGGCGGATGCGGGCTCAGATACCTATGGCATTTGCTCCAACCGCTTCTTGGATCAGGAGTTCAAGACCGTTCGTTATGAGCTGACCGTCACCATCCACGGTCCCGACAGCTTCAGCTACAAAGAAGACACCCAATTGCGGATCAAGGGCCGGCAGGAGCTGTTCCACCATACGGACGCCAATACCCTCCGGCGTGCCGGGTGAGTCCAGGATTCCACCGGTTGTCGGGACGCACCCCGGGAGCCTGGGACCAGAGCATGCCGTGGATTTGCGCCGTGACTTCGGGTACCCTCCCACGATTCTTGACCGAGCCGCAGGGAGCGCCAGCAGCATGATCGCCGGCCCGGCGCATCACCACGAGGGTGAACTGGTATGAAGCACGGGGATTGGTTCCGTCCGGTTCTTGTGTCGGCGGTATGCCTGCTGTGGTTTGCGGATGGGCTCTCGCCGGTGGGCAGCGCCGAGAAAAATGAACCTCCCGCTTCCTCGGTGGAGGCGCCCGCCAAGCCGCCTGCCCTGAGCCCTCCGTCCGATGCCAAACCCAAACCGGCCGATGCGCCGCCACCGGCGAATGGGTCGAAACAGCCGAGTCCGGCCGCCCCGGAGGTGAAGCCGAAGGAGGCGCCGAAATCTGAGGCGGGGGCGGAAACGGGAACCAAAGCTCCGCCTCCGCCGGCCGGGACGACGGGCGTGCCTCCTGGTCCACCCGTCTCACCTGAAGCGAAGCCCAAGCCGACCGACGCGCCGCCGCCGGCGAACGGGTCGAAACAGCCAAGCCCGGCCGCCCATGAGGCGAAACCGAAGGAGGGACCGAAAAAGGAGACTCCCGCGGAGCCGGGCGCCAAAGCCCCAGCCACGCCGTCCCTTCCCGCCACGATCATCGGAAGAGACGGTGCGTCCATGGTCTTGGTGCCGGCGGGCGAGTTCACGATGGGAAGCGAGCAGGGAGACGAGGACGAGCGGCCGGTGCACCGGGTGTACCTCGACGCCTTTTATCTCGACAAGGTCGAGGTGACGAACGCCCGCTTTGCGAAATTCTCCGCCAGCGTCATGAGCGAGCCGCCGTGGGGATTTGCGAATCAGGAGGCGCCCATCAAGAAAGGCGATCAGCCGGTCCAGTGGGTCAACTGGATGGAGGCCACGGCCTATTGTGCCTGGGTCGGGAAACGCCTGCCGACGGAGGCCGAATGGGAGAAGGCCGCGCGTGGCACGGATGGGCGGACCTATCCGTGGGGGAACGATCCTCCGACCCCTGCCCGGGCGGTCTTCGGACTCATGGATGGGGCGGAACCCTCCCCGGCCGTGGATGCTCGCGAGGACGGGAAGAGTCCATACGGCGCCCTCGATATGGCCGGCAATCTCTATGAATGGGTGGCGGACTGGTATGCGGAAGATTTCTACAGGCACAGTCCCGCCAGGAACCCGAGAGGCCCCTCGCAAGGGGCGCTCAAACTGCAGCGCGGCGGCTCCTTTACGAATAACCCCTATCGGATTCGGTCGACATTTCGGACGAAGGGCGAACCGACCGAACACCATCCCCGGGTCGGCTTTCGCTGTGCCCAGGACCCGCCCGGACCCAAGTAGAATCCGAGAGCCTTTTCGGTTGAGGAGATCGGAAGGATCGGCACCGGCCCGCGGCTGGCGTCCGTCCGGCGACCTGACGACTGTTCGCCCGGGGGCGCGGGCGCCGGAGAGGCGCGGGTCGGAGCCGGTCGGGAGCGATCCGTATGCCTCTGCCCCTTCACCGGCATGCCGACCCACGCTCACGCTGCAGGAGGCCACCCGAAGCCTCCTGGATACCTTGTCGGTCCTACGGCCAGGTTTCCTGTGCGGCGACGCCCTTCTGGTAGGACGTGTAGACGTAGACCGGGATGGAGAGGTCGCCCAGGATGTCGACGATCAGCGGCCGGACGTCCTCCCATCTCAACCCGCCCACGCCGGTCGCGACGCGGGTGATCGCGAGACTCTTCACCTGCTGAGCCTGCGTCTCCTTCTTCAGCGCATGCAGCGCGTGGTTCACGTTGGGCAGGGTGGCGCGGCCCGGATGTCCCTGCCCATGCGGAGCGGCCTCTTGTGTGAACAGGCTGATGATGATCGGGGCGTTCGGTCCCTTCCAGGACCAGGCCCCACCGGTCTTGGGACTCACGGATTGGCAGTAATGCCGGAAATCCTTGTACATCCCGGGCCACTGCTCGCGCAGCGCTCGAGCCAACCCCTGCTTGAAGTCGTCCAAGGGGGCCACACCATGCGCGATCGCCTCGGCCTTGGACAAGAGCATGTCTCCGCTCACTTCCTTAATCGCCATCGCGCACGCTCCTTTCGTTGCACAGGATGCTGTTCCTACCATAGCGCGGGGGCGACCACAATGATGAGAGGGTGGCGACGCCGATCACCCGCAGTGTTGGATCGCCGGACATCGGCGACACCGACTGGGATTCCTCTTCCTGCGGCGCAGTGTGATTCGGCGGGCTGGTGGTGGCGCGAGGTCTGCCGCGGCGCCTGCGGGCGCCATGTGTTAGAGCACGTCGCTCCAGGACGGGCTGGCGGCGAAGGCCGCGTTGATCAGGCCGACGTGGGAGTAGGCTTGAGGGAAGTTGCCGGATTGCGTTCGGGTCCCTGGGACATAATGCTCGGCAAACAGGCCGAGCCCATTCGCCCCGTCCATGACCTGGGCGAGAATGGCTCGGGCTTGCGCCAGCCGTCCGAGGTGAGCCAAGGCCTGAGCGACCCAGAACGAGCAGATGACGAAGGCGCCGTCCGGCCGCCCGAAGTCGTCCTCCCGCACGTACCGATAGAAGAACCCGGTGTCCTGATCGTCCTGGCGGAGCGCGAGCTCCCGCGCGATGTGGGTCGTCGTCGCTTCGCACAGCGGTTCGTTGGGATACCCCAGGACCGACAATTGCGACAAGGACGCATCGTACGTGTCGTCGTTGGGGCCGTTGCGAATCGATCCGTCCTTGACGGCGCGCAACAACGCCTCCGCCGCGCGCATGCGCTCAGCGGCCAGGTCGAGCGAGAGGGTTTTGAGAAAGCCGGCGCGCTTGATCCGCTCCAAGCGTTCCAAACCGGCCCAGCACATCAGGTTGGTGAAACTGTGCTCCTGCCAGCCGTTGCGGAGCTCCCACAGGCCGGCGTCCGGCTGGCCGATGCTTCGGGCGCACAACAATGCCAGATGCCCTAACAGGCTTTCGAGCGTCTTGGTGCGGAGATCGTAGAACCGCTCGTCGAAGAAGATCGGGGCGAACGTCAGGATCATCTCGCCGTAGGCGTCGTTTTGCACGTGCTCGGCGGCCTGATTGTGACTGCGCACCGGGGTGCTGCCGAGGAAGCCCTTCCAGTTGGGATGCTCCGTTTCCGGCGAGGGCAGCCCCTGGCTCAGGCTATAGACGGGCCGGAGCCGATCGCGCGAGTGTTCGTGGGCGTGCGCGATGTTGAGCAGGAATTTCAGGAACGCCTCCATCTCCTCGAAGTGGCCGAGGTTGTGGAACGCGGTGAGGGAATAGTACGCGTCCCGGAGCCAGCAATACCGGTAGTCCCAATTGCGCGTGCCGCCCGGTTGTTCGGGGAGGCTCGTCGTCAGCGCGGCGAGAATCGCGCCGGTGTCCTCGTAGCAGTGCAGCTTCAGGGTCAGGGCGGACCGGATGACCTCCTGTTGGAACAGGAGCGGCACCGAGCAGTTCTTGACCCAGGTGCGCCAATAGCGCGTCGTCTGCTCGAGGAACTCGTGGCTGACCTTCACGAGGTCGTCCTCGATGCCGAGACTCCAGGTGAGGCCGAAGTAGAGCGTCTGGGTGAGCGCGACCGGAGTTTCCTCCGCCAGATAGGTCAGCGGCATGTTGGTCAGCAGGCGGAGCTGATCGCCGCGGATGTCGTAGCGGAGATGACTGCTGCCCCGGATGGGCCGGACCGGCTCTTTCTCCCAGCCGGAGACCGGGCGGCAGCTCACGGTCACGGCCGGCGTGCCGGCGATCGGTTCGATGATGCGAAACAGCGCCATGGGCCGATACATCCGGCCGTACTGCAGGAAACGGGGGCAGAAATCCGTGATCTGGAACGCGTCGCCGTTGCGCAGCGTGATCGTGGTGACGAGGATGTTGGTATTGGGTACGTAGCGTTGCGAGGTCTCGAGCTGGTCGGAGGGGGCCGCGCTCGTGACGGCGAAATGCCCCCCATCCGGGTCGAGCAGGCGTCCGAAGACCGGCGGACTGTCGGGACGCGGGAGGCACATCCAGTCGATGGAGCCGGTCGCGCCGGCGAGGGCCGAGACCTGACAGTTGCCGATCAACCCGTAGGGATACATGGGGGGACAATATTTGATTTTGCGGGGGAAGTAAACTAAGGTGTTGAAATGCGGCTGTCCTTGCGTTTTATCCTGCCGTTGGCCGTCGTGCTCGCCCTGCTCGCCTATGCGGTCATCCCGTTGGTCGATCGTCTCACGCTCAAGTGGTTCGTCCGCGATTTAGACAGCCGTTCCAAACTGATCGCCCGGACGATGGAACCGGCGCTCGCCGAACTGCTCACCTCCGCGTCCTCCTCGAAGCTCCTCTCGTATTTTCATCGCATCATCCAGGACGAGCGGCTGTACGCCTTGGGATTCTGCGATAACGAAAACCGGATGGTCTATAAGACGGTCACCTTCCCCGACGCGATCGGATGTCCGGGCGTCGGGTCCCAGCCGCAAGACTCGACCTTTCTGATTCAGTTGGCGCAGGGGCCGGTGCACGTCGCCTCGGTCACGCTGGATCCGGGCGGCAAACGATTGGGGTCGTTGGTTCTGGCGCACGACATGAGCTGGGTTGCGCGGCGCAGCAGCGACACGAAATGGTACATCTTTTATCTGTTCGTCATGATCGGCGGATTGATCTCCTTGGTCACGGTGCTGGTCGCGCATTTGAGTTGGCGCGGCTGGATCTCGGGGGTGCGCGCCCTCCTCAGGGGCGAAGGACTGCTGGGCCCCCTCACCCAGGAGCATGCCGCCGAATTGCAGCCGGTGGCCAGGGATCTGCGCGCCCTGCTCCAAGATCTCGAATCGGATCGTCGATTGCGCGACGAAAGTCAGGTGAGTTGGTCGCCTGCCGCGCTGCGGACGATCTTGAGGGAGCAATTGGCCGGCGACGAGATTCTGATCGTCTCCAACCGGCAACCTTACATTCATAACTGGCGCGGCGCCAAGATCGAGGTGAAGATGCCCGCGAGCGGATTGGTGACGGCGCTCGAGCCGGTGATGCGCGCCTGCTCCGGCGTCTGGATCGCGCACGGCAACGGCTCGGCCGACCGGGACGTGGTCGACCAGCGCGATCGCGTGCGCGTCCCGCCCGAGTCGCCGTCGTACGATATCCGCCGCGTGTGGATGTCGCCGGAAGAAGAGATGGGGTATTACTACGGGTTCGCCAACGAAGGGCTCTGGCCGCTCTGCCATGTCGCGCATGTGCGGCCGGTCTTCCGCTCGTCCGACTGGAAGCAGTACGTCGACATCAATGAGCGGTTCGCCCGCGTGGTGCACGAGGAAGCCAAGACCGACAACCCCGTGGTCCTCGTGCAAGATTACCACTTCGCGCTCCTGCCCAAAATGATCCGGGACCGGTTGCCGAACGCGACCATCATCACGTTCTGGCATATCCCGTGGCCCAACGGCGAACTGTACGGCATTTGCCCGTGGCAGGAACAGATCCTGGAGGGGCTGCTGGGCAGCAGCATTCTGGGGTTTCATACCCGCGTGCACTGCAATAATTTCCTCGACAGCGTGGATCGCGTCCTCGAGGCCCGGATCGATCGCCATAGCTCCACGATCTCCTACGGGGGGAAACTGACGGCCGTGAATCCGTACCCGATCTCGATCGAATGGCCCAGTCGTTGGACTCAGGCGGCGCGTCCTCTCGAGGAGTGCCGGACCCACATCCGGGCGATCAACGGCATCGCTCCCGACCGGAAGGTGGGCCTCGGGGTCGATCGACTGGATTACACCAAGGGCATTCTCGAGCGGCTGATGGCGGTCGAGCGGCTGTTGGAGCTGCAACCGGAATGGATCGGCCATTTTTCGTTCGTGCAGATCGCGGCTCCCAGCCGGTCGATCATCGATCAGTACCAGCATTTCAACAAGGAGGTCCGGACGCTGGCCGATTCCATTAATCGCCGGTTCGGTCGCGAGGGATATCAGCCGATCTATCTCAAGATCGAACACCATGATCCGGCGGAGATCTTCACCTATTATCGCGGCGTCGACGTCTGCATGGTCACGAGCCTGCACGACGGGATGAACTTGGTGGCCAAGGAATATATCGCGGCCCGGGACGACGAGCAGGGCGTCTTGATCCTGAGCCAATTCACCGGGGCGGCGCGCGAGCTGCCGGAGTCGCTGGTCGTGAATCCCTATAATATCGATCAGAGCGCGGCTGCCCTGCACCTTGCGCTTACGATGCCGGCCGCCGAGCAACGCGCGCGCATGCGGAGCATGCGCAACCTCATTCAAGAATTCAACGTCTATCGGTGGGCCGGGCGCATGCTGATCGACGCGGCGCGCATGCGGCAGCGGCACCGTGTGCTGAAGCAGGTCAGTAAGGCCGCTCCCGTCCAGGGTTCGGAGACGTGGCGATGAAGTATCTCCTTTCGGACGAAGGGCGGGCGAGGTTGGAGACGCTCACCCATGAGCCCGCGTTGTACGCGTTCGATTTTGACGGGACGCTCGCCCGCATCGTTCGTGAACGGCAGGCCGCGCGATTGGCTCCGGAGGTCCGGCGATGTCTCATCGCCCTGGGCCGGCTGGCGCCGACGGCCGTCATTTCCGGACGATCCCTGGCGGATTTGCGCCGGCGGGTCGCGGTCGACATTCCGTATTTGGTCGGGAATCACGGGATGGAGGACCCAGAGACTCCCACGGAGGTGCGGCTGCACGCCCGACAGGTGTGTGAGAGCTGGAAGCAGCAGCTTCAGGGAGGCGCCGCGGAGCAACTCGCGGAGCTGGGCGTCCAAATCGAGGACAAAGGCTATTCGCTCACTTTTCACTACCGTCTCTCGGCGCAGAAACCTCGCGCCCGGAGCGTCCTGTTCGAGTGGGTGGGGCGCCTGACGCCTTCTCCCCGGCTGGTGCTCGGCAAGGCCGTGGTCAATGCCGTCCCGCCGGGCATGCCTCACAAAGGCGCCGCCTTGCTCTCGCTCATCCACCGAGCGAACGTCTCGCAGGCGTTGTACGTAGGGGACGATGATACGGACGAAGACGTATTCACCCTCCCCGACACGCGCCTCCTGACCGTTCGTGTCGGGATCAAGCAAGCCTCGCATGCGCAATTCTATCTTCGATCCCAGGCGGAAATGACGATCCTGCTCCAGGAGTTGGTGCGCGCACTCAGTCAGCAGACGTCGGCGCACAGCGCCGGCTAGCCCGCATTATTCACGATGACTTCTCCTGCAACCGCCGATACGCTGCTGCGACAAGCCTGGATGCGGCCTGTTGGCATCCAGGCGGGCAGGCTCGCCGCTCGGTCCCTCGACAGACTGTTTCAAGTCTGCCTCGGGCTCTCGCGACTCCGCATGCCCGTCTCGCCTGCCGTCTCCGCGGTTTCGTCACGCATTCTCGTGAATAATGCGGGTTAGGATCCCTGTCGCGTCCTTCCTCGGCCGCCTGGCCGGGGTGACCCGGGCAGGTGGCAGGCGGGAAGTCCGAAGGCAGCTGTGTCGCTCCCGAACCGGGAGCAGGCGTCGAGCCGGGCGCCGGCACGGCGCCTCCACGGCGGAGTCCTCGAACGATGGGGTGTGGTGAGCGCATGCGGGCGGCCGTGGCGGGAGCCGGCTTCGAAGGGGTCATCACGATGAAAGCCGTCTCCGGCGACGAGGTCACCGTCCAGCGGTACTCCCTCAAGGGCGACCGGCTTCGGATCGACGACATCGGTTTCACTGCGGACGGCGGAGCGACGATCCTGGACGGCAAGAATCGGGAGGGCTTCGTAGTCGACCCCGACGAGCAGGTCTATGTTCCGCTTCGGTGGAACGCCCGGACGCCAGAGGAGGCCAAGCAGGACGCCATGGATCTCGCCGTAACCGGCACCGGAAAACGAGGGACGGTCGCGGGACAGGCCTGCGACATCGTGGTTGAGCGGGACACCGGCGACGGCAGCACGAGCGAGCTGTGTCTCGCCGCGGGATTGGGGAACGCCGCGCTGGCGGGGCTGGCGGGCATCAGCGTGCCGCCCTGGCTGCTCGACCTGGGCAAGGAGCACGGGTTTCCGCTCCGCGGCATCGATCGCGATCCGTCGGGCAGAGAGCTCTCGCGGTTCGAGGCGACCAAGATCGAACGCCGACCGCTGGATGATCGGCTCTTTGCTCCGCCGGCCGGCTTTCGACGGATGAACATGGAGGAGGTCGGGTTGGGACGCGATACTCCGTGAGGGCGCGTTCGACGTGGGGTTGAACGGGCGGAGCCTCCACGCCGAGTCGATCGGGGACCGACTGCGGAAGGGTGTGCGGGAGGAGCGAGCATGTCGCCGGACTCCTATCGGATCAAACCGGGGACGCGGGTGCGGCTCGAACGGTTCGACCCCGCCGACACGGGTTCGTTCCGGACGACCACTCGCGACAAGGCGCGCGCGAAGGCACGGACGGAGGCCCTCATCACGGGCATCCGCGGGCTTCAAGAACGGTTGTACGCCAACGGGGACCGCGCCCTGCTGATCGTCCTGCAGGGGATGGACACGAGCGGGAAGGACGGCACGATCAAGAACGTCATGTCCGGGGTGAATCCACAGGGATGTACGGTGGCGAGCTTCAAGACGCCCTCCTCGCGGGAACGGAGCTACGATTTCCTCTGGCGCGTGCATCGGGAGGTGCCTCCCAAGGGACATATCGGCATTTTCAACCGCTCGCACTACGAAGACGTGCTCATCACCCGCGTGCACGGCATGATCTCGGACAAGGTCGCGAGCCGACGCTTCGAGCAGATCCGCGAGTTCGAGGAGCTGCTGTGGGAAAACGGCACGGCCGTGATCAAGCTCTTCCTGCATATTTCGAAGGACGAGCAGCGGGAGCGGCTGGAAGCGCGCGTGCGGGATCCGGACAAGCGGTGGAAGTTCAGCCTTGGAGACCTCGAGGAGCGGAAGCTGTGGGACGAGTACATGCGCGCGTTCGAGGACGTCATCTCCGAGACAAGCGCCGAGCACGCGCCTTGGTACGTCATCCCGGCGAATCGGAAATGGTCTCGCAACCTGCTGGTGGCGCAGATCGTGGCGGCGACCCTCGAAGCCATGAAACTGCCGCGGCCGAAACCGTCGGAAGACGTGGATTGGGATCGCCTGCAGATCGAATGAATCCCCCGTCTCGCCCAGCCGTCGAATGCGCGCTGGTCGCCGTCCTGTCCGGCCTTGTGTTGGTTGCGGGGGTTGCCGAGGCGAAGTCTCAGACCAAGCCCACGCCCCGCCCGCCCAACGTGGCGCTCCAGACGAATCTCGGCACACACCATTTTCCGATCACGACCGCCTCCAAGCCGGCGCAGCGGTATTTCGATCAGGGCATCCGGCTCACCTATGCCTTCAATCACGCCGAGGCCATACGGTCCTTCGAGGAAGCGCTCCGCCATGACCCCTCGGCCGTGATGGCTTATTGGGGGATCGCCAACGCCCTCGGACCGAATATCAACGCGGGCATGACTCCCGCTCAAGAACGGCGCGCGGTGCAGGCGCTCGCGAAGGCGCGAGCCGGCGCCAAGAAACTCAGCCGGCGGGAGCGCGAGTATGTGGCCGCCTTGTCTTACCGCTATTCGGAGGCGATCGGTGATCATCGGAAGGCCCTCGACCAGAAGTACGCGGAGGCGATGCGCGTCCTCGCCCACAGACGCCCATCGGATCTCGATGCCGCCACGCTGTACGCCGAGGCCCTGATGAATCTGAGTCCTTGGGATTACTGGACGCGCGACGGGCGGCCGAAGCCGCATACGTTGGACATCGTGGCGACGCTCGAGCGCGTCTTGAAGCACAATCCCAATCACCCGGGCGCCTGTCATTACTACATCCATGCCGTGGAGGCATCGCCGCAGCCGGAGCGAGCGTTGCCCTGTGCCGACCGCCTCCCGGCCCTGATGCCCGGCGCCGGACACCTCGTCCATATGCCGGCGCATATCTACATGCGGCTCGGCCGTTACGCCGCGGCCGTCGAGCGGAATCTGCATGCCGCACACGTCGATATCACCTATCTCAGGGATCGCGGAGCGGGCGAGTTCTACGGGATGTCCTACTATCCCCATACGCTACACTTCCTCTGGGCCGCCCTGCTGATGGAAGGGAGAAGCCGCGAGGCAGCCAAGGCCGCAGCCGAGATCACGAAAACGGTCACCCCGGCCATGGTCGCCGACCGGCCGGAGCTGGAACTCCTCTCGCCCACCTCATGGTTTGGACACGTCCGGTTCGGTCGGTGGCAAGCCGTGCTCGACGAACCCGCACCGCCGCCGGCCCTGCGCTACGCGACGGGGATGTGGCACTTTGCGCGGGGCCTCGCCTTCTCCCGCTTGAACAGACCTGAGCAGGCGGACGAGGAACGCCGGCTTCTTGGGATCGTCGTCGACCAGATGCCCGCCTCCCGGAAGGTCGGGTCCAATTCCGCCAGGGCGCTGCTCGAGGTTGCGGAGCACCTGTTGGTCGGCGAGCTGGCGGCCGCGCGTGATCAGGAAGAATTGGCGGTGCAGGAATTGGAAACCGCGCTGGCCGTGGAGGAAAGCCTGACCTACGAGGAGCCGCCGGCCTGGGCGCTCCCGGTGCGTCAGTTACTGGGCGCCGTGTACCTGTCCTTCGGACGGGCCGCGGAGGCCGAGCAGGTCTACCGGGAGGATCTGCGCCGCCAGCCCCATAATGGCTGGTCGTTGTTCGGCCTGACGCAGGCGTTGACGGCCCAACGCAAGCCCGAGGCGGCTGCCGTGGCCCAACAACGATTCCGGTCGGCCTGGGCGCGAGCGGACGTCGACCTCCCCGCCTCTCGCTTCTAGCTGAAAATGATGGGCGTTCCGTGACGGGGCCCTGCCGACGGGGAACCGGCTAGAGGAGTCGGTCCGGATAATCGGAGATGATGCCGTCGACACCCAATGTCTTGGCGAGCCGGATGTCGGCCGGCTCATTGACGGTGTAGACGAAAACCCGAAACGACTTGGCGTGGAGCGCCGAGAGGAAGGACGCCGTCAGTGTTTCGAAGGCGACGCCGACGTGCGTGGCTTGGGCATCGGTGGCAAAGGCCGTCCGGTTCACCGGGACCGCTTCGATCAAGGCCAAGGTGTGGGCCTGCGCCTCGTTGCGGCGGATCTCCACCAACTCATCGTGGAGGAACGACGCATAGACCACCGGGCCGCTGAACTGCGACTCCCGCACCAGGCGAGCGACGTCGCGGGCGATGCCCTCCGCTTTCATCTCGATCATCACGCCGGTTCGACCCGATGCGACGCGGAGGGCGTCCGCGAGCAGGGGGATCGGCTGCCCTCCGACTCCGGACAATTTCCGGACGTCGGTCCATGAAAGCTGGGCGATGGGACCATGGCCGTTGGTGGTCCGATCCACGGTCGCATCGTGAAGCAGGACCAGCTGGCCGTCTCGTGTGCGCTGGACGTCGAACTCCACCATATGGGCATGCAGGGCGATGCCCTTCTCGATGGCTGCCAGGGTGTTTTCGGGCGCATGCCCCCGGGCCCCGCGATGGCCGATCCTCAGAAGCATGGTGCACTCCTTCTCATCGTGGGGGCCAGACGGCGCGGCCGTGAGTCCAGTGATAGTCGAAGAGGGCGCGAAAACTCTGAATCATGTGATCGGCCGCTTCAATGCCGGCGGCCCGCTGAAATCGGAGATAGGGGCTCCCCGTCCCTTCCGACCATTTCTGAGACAGGCCGCACAGGCTCACGTAGGCCACACGGTCGTTGACGAGGAACCCATGCACCCCCGGAAGGGCGTCATAAGTCCGGCAGTGGTACGACACCGGCCCTTTGGCGAGGCGGGCGCGTTCCGACCGGCAGACCGTCGTCATATTTGCGATCATCGCCGCCGCGATCGAGGTCGTGAAGGACGGCCCCTCGACGCGCTTGATCAGCGTCGAACGGGGATCGATGATCAGGGACAGCCAGCGGAGGGACGCGCCGCGGGGCGCGAGCAGGAACCGGTCCCGGATGGCGGGCCAGGTTTGTTCCATGTCCAGCGCGAGATTCTTGACCTCGTTCGTGCCGCTCGACGTGAATTCCCGCGCAATGCTCTCGTAGACGTCTGACACATACTGCGGGCCTTCGGCCACGCCCCGATCGAAACGGGTCCGCGGGCCCAACCGCGCGATGGTTTCGCCGATATAGCGGGAGGGGCCCTCCAATGCCCGGTCCAGGCTGTTGAGCACCTTGCGCGACAACCGGGCGCGCGTGCCGGACAGGCCCGTCGGCATCTGATACTCCCAGGGCTTCATGCCGGCGAGGTCGCTTAAGACCTTGACATTGATCCCCGGCCCTTTCGGCACGAGATGAAAGACGCGTTCGCGTCCGAGCTTGGCCATCGCGTAGCCGAACTCGAAGATCACGTTGTCCCGTGGCGCCGATTGGAGCTGGCCCCGGCTGGTCACCATATCGTCAGGGCCGAAGATGAAGACGGCGAAATCGAACTCGGGGAGTTCGTGGATGAGGTTGTCCAGATAGTACAGGCCCGGGCGGAAGAACCCGGAGTCGCTCCAGAGGCGAACCGTCGCGCGGGTGGAGAGGCGCTTTGCCAGTTGCCTCACCACCGGCAGGCTTTCCGACGATGAACCGATGAAGAGCGTGGGACGAGGCATTCGACTGTCTGGCCCCGCTCGGGGTAGGTCGAGGGGGCCCGCGGCCGCACTATAACCCGATCGATAGGGCAGCTCAATCGATGCGCACGCGATGCGTGCGCCGCGCCCTCGAACCCTTGGTGTCGGCGATCATTTCAACCGTGGGTTCGATGACCGTGATTCGCCGCTACAGAAGGCGGAACCGGCCGATGTCGACGCGAGTAGCTTGCCGGGCAAGAAGCGTCACAATCCTGAAGGGTTAGCAATGCCCTAGGGCTCCGAGCTTGTCCCGACCTCGCGAAGGTCCGGGAAGTCCTGTCGGAGCGGCGAGGGAGGGAACCGACAGGGGCACTTTGCCTCGTTGACAGAAGGGCGGGAGAGGAGTAGATAGGGTTTGCGTCCCGGGTTCTGGTCACATTCAGGGGACGGAACAGTGCGCGCCTGTTTGGCAGTCCCCTGGAGAACACCACGATCGAAAGGGGGTGCGCGATGAGCGATCTGTCACCACCTGGTCAGGTCGGCTCGCCGAGTCAGGGCTAGGCTTCGGCTCGGTCATGCCAACCGGTTCTCCTTGGCTGTGCCTCTTGGCACGAATCTCATGTCAGCCAATCACACGTAGAGTTCGGAGAGCCGGCGTTCGCATGAGGAACAGAAGCGCCTGGGATCGACCATGCGGTCTCCCCCAAGCCGGAAGCCTGTACTCGCCGGTCTTCGCGCGAGTCTGAACAACACAAGACAGTATGTAGGGCGTCCTAAGCGCCACACACGGGCCACCTCCCGCCAGTCGCCAAGGTGGCCCGTGTCTGTGTAGGGATGTTGAATAGGCCCCTCAGGCGGCTCCTCCTGTCCAACAGACACGTGCGACGAACAAGTCATCTGCCCGGGCTCTCTCACTCCGGCGGTTTCGACGACCGTTTCGACGCTGCGCCGTAACCAATTCTCGATCGATGCCCGTGTCGTTTTCTGATAAGAAAGGTCGCCCTCGGGTGGTGTGAGACTTCGAACGAAGGCTTGTACGGTATAGATCCTGCTTCAAGCCTCTCGGCCGAGCGCTCATGGGCACGGTCTCCTCATGGGGAGGATATGCGCGCGGTGTTGGTCCATCGGCTGGTCCTCGGGCTTGTCATCGTAATGGTAATGGCCGTACCTGCCTCGGCCCTCGAGAAGTATGGGAGGCCGCTGCCGTCGATGGAAGGGCCCGAGGGAGCCCATCGTGAAGAAGAAGGCGAGGAGCCGCTGGTCAGCGGCTATCTCTTGACCGCAGCCTTCCTTCACAATCCAACCTTTGCCGCCCGCCCCGATAATACCGGCTTGGTGGGACTGCGCCACATGATTCACCTGGAAACCGATCTCTATAAGGACTACCTGCAGTTTTATACCGACCAGAATTTTTTCTCTGACCGAGAGAACGGCTGGATCCGACTCTCGGAGTGGGACAGCACCTACGCGTTCACCGGATCGATCGATCGGTTCGGGTGGAGACTTCAGTACGAGCGCGATGCGGGGCTGGATCGGCGGACGCTCACGCAGGAGTATGCGGATGTGTTGGTCACGGCGCGGTTCGTCGCCGTACAAGACGCCGGGTGGTGGCGGCGCACCTTTCCACAACAGAACCTCACGGCCTATGCGGGGGCCGGGTGGCTGTTTCATAACAGCCAATACTTCGCGCGCCCGGACAACACCGGCAAGGCGCTCTTCCGGTATGTGGCGCACGCCGATCTCGATCTCTACAAGAACAAGCTCGTGCTTTACGCCGATGCGAACTTCTTCACCGATCGCAAAGCGCGAAACAATGCGAATCCGACGGAGTTGGATTGGATCGTGGGCCTGGCGGTGCGCTATCGTGACACGGAGATGAGCCTGTATCTGGAGGAAGACCGCCCGCTCGATCGCGGGGGATTGATCCAGAAATACGTCGCACTCCAGTTTCGCTACTCGTTCGATGTCCCTCGGCGTTGGGTGATGGCTCAGCGCCTGTCCCGCTAGCGTCCCCGGGTGGACCATCATCCCGACGGATCGTCGCGCCGGCGTGCTGGTTGGTCCTACTGAGAGAACGATCCCTGGAAAACCACGTGAGTGTGCGCCGATGCTCGCCGTGCGCCTGCGCACGATGAATCGGCACCTCACGCGAGGGAGAGCGACCGGCCTCCCATTGCACTCGACCGAATGTCTTTTTTCTTCAACGAGTTCAGATCATTCTTGACCCTGTCCGCTGACGGCCTCATTCTTGCTGGATCGCATGCCCGTTCGGCACGTGAAATTGGGAGATAGGTGCCCGTGGATCCGTGGTTGCTCATGGTTGCGATCGTCGCTCCCGTCCTGGCCGGCGGCTTGATCGCGCTCTTCGGGCCGACGCTGGGGGAGCGTTGTGCGGGAATCGGCGTCGCCGCGCTGTGGGTGTCGACCATCCTGTCTTTCGTGGTTCTCGCAGGTGTCGTTCGGGACGGGGTCATTCAGTGGGGTCTCCAGCTCGGAGACCTCCCCATCACGGTGGTGGCGGACCGCCTCGCGGGGGTCATGATGGTGCTCATCAGCCTCGTGAGCCTGGTCATTCACGTGTACTCCGGCCGGTACATGACGGGAGATCCGGGGTTCGTTCGCTTCTTTGCTCTTTTGGGTGTGCTCACCTCCGTGTTGCTGGGATTGGTGACCAGCGGCAATTTGCTGGTGATATTGGTTTGTTGGCATCTCATCTCCTGGCTGCTTGCCGCCTTGCTGGCCTTCAACAAGGCTAGTCGCGCAGCCAGGGATGCGGGCCGGCGGGCCTTGTGGATTCACGGCATCGGGGATGCGGCGTTCGCGCTGGGCGCGGTCGTCCTGTATCTCGGCTACGACACGCTCGATTTGCGGGAATTGTTCGGTCGAATCGGGGGAGGTCCAGCGCAGGCGCCGGCCTGGACGGGTTTCGGCACGGGGATCGACGCGGTCTCCTTCGCCACGCTCTGCTTTCTCGTCGCGGTGATGACGAAATCAGCCCAATTCCCGTTCCACATTTGGCTGCCGGGCACGATCGAGGCCCCGACGCCCGTCTCGGCGCTCCTACACGCCGGCATCGTCAATGCCGGCGGATTTTTGGTGAACCGGCTGGCTCCCTTGTTCGGCCTCGCGCCGACGACCCTGCATCTGATGTTTGTCGTCGGCGCGGTCACGGCCTTGATCGGCGCGACGACCATGTTGACCCAGACCAGCGTCAAGCGCACCTTGGTCTACTCGACCGTCGGCCAAATGGGCTACATGGTCATGGAATGCGGCTTGGGCGCCTTCGCCCTGGCGGTGTTTCACCTCTGCGCCCATGGCTTGTTCAAGGCCACGCTCTTTCTGAACTCCGGGGCGAATATCCATAAGGCCAGGACCGACTTCAAGTTGCCTCCCGTCGTGGAGAAGCCGGAGGCCGCGGTGTTCTCCACCACGACGTGGGCTACCGGTTTGACCGTCACGCTCCTGCTGCCGTTGCTCATTCTATTGGCGGCACACGGGGTGGTCCGCATTCCGCTCGTGGAGAGCCAAGGCGCCATTATCTTTCTCTTCTTCGGCTGGGTCACCTCCTCCCAAGTCATGTTCAGTCTCTATCGGGTTCGGGCCGTGGGTTCCTGGAAGGTGTCGATGGTCATGCTTGGAGCCCTGGCGCTCATCGGGCTCACCTACTTGTGGGCCGGAGAAGCCTTCACCCACTTGCTCTATCCCGGAGAGGGTGAATCGGCGCGCTATTTTCGTGCGGCAGAATGGCCGCGCCTCCTCTTCGATGCCTTCGTGGCGTTGTCGGCGCTGGTCGTCGTTGCGGTGTGGGCACTGATTTACGGACAGGCCAAGGGCGTGAAACTGCTCATGCCCCGCTGGATGGAACGGATGCGGGCGAGAGCCTATGTGGCCTTTCTCAACGGATTGTATGTCGAGGACCTGTTGCGCGCGCTGAGGAGTCCTGCTCATCGAGGGTAGATTCCGTGGACGACGGCAAATCCGAATATGCCATGACGACGACCCAGCGCACCTTCACGGATGCCGAGCGGATGGAGTTGCGTTCCTACGTGCAGCTCGCCGGCGAGGCGATCGCGCATTACTGGCCGATGCGCACCTTCATTCACCACAATCCCCTGCACGGGTTGGAAGAGCTCCCCTTCGATCAGGCCGTGAAGCGGGGGGAACGTCTGTTAGGGGGACGCGGATATCTCCCGGGGTCGGAGTATCGGCGGTACTTTGCCCAAGGGCGGATTCGCATCGACGATCTGACCGAGGCGCTGGCTCCATTGGCCACCGACAAGCGCGTGCGGTTCGCCGGACGAGAGCTCTCCCATCTGGAGGTTCTTCGGCTCTCGATGATCCATGGATTGACGGAACAGGAATCGGTCCCGCGCGAGCCCGCCGCTTCAGCCGGCCAGTCAAGAGAACACGTGAGGGCTTGGCTGGCCGCCTCCTCGATCGACGTCCGTCACGGGACCGAGGGCCCGCTCGCGCTCAAAGAGCCGGTGGATCTCTTATCGCACCAGACCTTGTCGGCCTGGTGCGATGAGACCCTCGGCACGTCGATGGTCTCGATCATCAACGAACAGATGATCAAGTGGTGCAGCGCCTTTTTGGACGAGGGCGAAGCCTCGTGGTCCATGCCCTACCGGGATGAGACGTTCTTTCGGGCGTGGAAGAAGCTCGCGCCCCACGACGTTGGTTTGCGGTTCCTGGGGATCAAGGACGCGGCCGGTGCCATCGCCGCGCTCGAGGATCGGGCCGATGAAGCGTTGCTGCGCATCCTGGCCGATATGAAAATTCCGAAGCCGAACTGGGAGGCCTACCTATCCCTTCACCTTGCGGCATTGCCGGGATGGACGGGCTACGTCAAATGGCGGTCGGAGGAGGTCCATCACCCGTGGCAGATCCGGTATCCCGTCGATTTAGTGAAATATTTGGCCGTCCGCCTGTTCTACGAGCGGGAGTTGGTGGCGGCGTGTTGTCGCGCGTCGTTGGGGATCGACGGCCACTATGATGCCATTCGCGGCTACATGGAAACGGCGCCGTTCGCCTGGTGGCTGAGGCGGGAATTCGTCGGCGGCCGGCTTCCGGCCCCGTCCGCCAAGCTGGTGCGGTCGTTGGCCTCCGGCGCCGTGCCACGACCGGTTCAAGAGTGGAACACGATCGGACAGCAGGTGCATGAGGACACCGCCGGGTGGCGCGCGGCCGCCTCGCTCAAGGCGACGGCTGAACGCTTGGCGGCCCTCGCCACCGCGATCGACGCGTCGACCGAGGCCATCCTCGAGACCGATCCTTCGGAGATCACCACGCTCCTCAACTGGCTGGACGGATTCCCGCCCTCGCAGCAGGGGTTGCGGTGGCTGGAGGCGTTTGAAGCGCATCACCGCCGTGAAGTGGTCGAACACCTCTCCCGTGCCGTCGCGGAGGAAACGGAGGCGGACCGCCAGCCGGGGGCGCGGCCGGATCCCCGACCCCTTGCTCAGCTCGTCTTCTGCATCGACGTTCGGTCGGAGGTTTTGCGGCGTCACCTGGAGCAGTTGGGCGGGTACGAAACCTTCGGCCTCGCGGGCTTTTTCGGCATTCCGCTGGAGTATCAGCCATTCGGAGCGGAGCACACCGTCGCCCAGTGCCCCGTGCTCCTGAAGCCGAAGAACCGAATTCGGGAGATCCCGAGGGGGTACCAAGGCAAGGCGGTCGCGCGACATCGGGTGGTCGCTCAACTCACGAAGACGGGTCATAGCCTGTTGCACGATCTGAAGGGCAACGTCGTCACGCCGTATGTGATGGTGGAGGCGCTGGGGTGGTTGTTCGGCCTTCCGCTGCTCGCCAAGACGCTGTGCCCGCTCTGGTATGCCCGCGTGAAGCAATGGCTCAAGGATCTCCTGGTGCCGCCGGTGGCCACGACCTTGACGATCGATAAATTGACCCGCGAGGAGGCGGAGGAAATCCTCGCCGCCGACCAGCGGGCGCAGATTCGGGAGGCGCTGCGGGCGGACGAACACCTTCGGGATGCGGATCTGACCCCGGCCTTGATCGAGGCGGTTCGGCTTCGCGTCTTGGAGGAGGGCGACGCGTCCGTGGAGCGCCAGGCCGTGAGTCGATTGGGGTTGGCGGCGGCGGAGGAACAGGCGTTGTATGACCGGGTGCGACGGCGGCTCAAACTGACGCCGCGAGGCCTGTCCCATCGACTCGATCGCATTACTCGCAACGGCCTGTCGGTGACGGAACAAGCCTACGGGGTGGAAGCCGCGCTCCGGCTCATGGGGTTGACCTCAGGATTTTCCCGGCTGATCGCGCTCTGCGCCCACGGGAGCACCTCCGACAACAATCCCTATGAATCCGCATTGGACTGCGGCGCGTGCGGCGGCAATCACGGACTGCCGAACGCCCGGGCGTTTGCGGCGATGGCGAACCGGCCGGGAGTCCGCGAGCTGCTCATGAACCGTGGGATCAAAATTCCGAACGACACGCATTTCGTGGCGGCCCATCACGACACGACCAGCGACGAGGTGCGCGTCGCCGACCTCGAGGACGTGCCTCCGACGCACCGCAAGGATCTCGCCCGGTTGTTGGCGGATCTCCAGACGGCCGGTATCGGGGCGGCGCTCGAGCGGGGTGCGGCCCTGGAGTCCGGCACAGGGGGACGGGAAGCCCGGGTTGCGCAGACGCGGGCGAAACGGCGGAGTGCGGACTGGGCGCAAATTCGCCCGGAATGGGGTCTTTCGAGGAACAGCCTGATGGTCATCGGGCGCCGGGAGCTGACCCGCACGCTCAGCCTCCAGGGACGCTCCTTTCTCCATTCCTACGATCACCGCCAAGATGCGTCCGGCCGGTTGTTGGAGGCGATCATGACCGCTCCTTTGGTCGTGGCCCAGTGGATCAACATGGAGCACTACTTTTCCACGGTCGACAATGATGTCTATGGGAGCGGCAGCAAGGTCTACCACAACGTCGTCGGCCGAATCGGGGTCATGAGCGGCGTCAGCAGCGATTTACGGATTGGACTACCGGCGCAAACCGTCCTGGACGGGACCCATCCCTATCATGAGCCGATGCGGTTGTTGGCGGTGATGGAAGCTCCGCGGGAGCGGATTCGCGGCATCATCCTGAAACACCCCGTGCTCGAGCGGCTGTTCGATCGCGAATGGGTCTCGCTGTTGGCGCTCGATCCCGTCGATCGAGGGTTCTATCGGTACGATATGATGAAGGGCTGGGAACCGGTGCGCGGAAAGCCGCGCGGCGGGGCGGACGATCGCACGCCGGGACGGTCAAGCGGCCCACCCTCCGAGAACCGTCTCCCGGATATGGAGGCCGCGGTCGGCGTCTAGCGAAAGCGCACCGGCGGCGAAGCAGGCAGGACCACAGACGAGGGAGGGATGACCAGTATGCTCACGCTCCACCCCATGAAAGAAATCAAGATCGTGGTGCAAGGCGACCACCTCCGGATCGTCACGGACTTGCTCGATCGGGTCGGCGCCACCGGGTACACGATCATCAACAACGTGTCGGGCAAGGGCCATCATGGATTCCACGAAGGCCATCTGTTGTTCAACGACACCAGCAGCCAGGTCGTCGTGTTCACGGTGGTGCCGGAGGAGCGGATCGAGCCGATCCTGGCCGGCCTCGGCCCCTTGTTCAACAAGCACTCCGGGGCGATGTTCGTGAGCGACGTGGCGGTCACACGCCGTGATCATTTCGTCACGGGCTGAGGCGCGCAGCGCCCCAGCGCCGGCCGGGGTTCTCGACGAGGTCCAAAAACGACCGGTATAGTGGCCACAGAAACCGATGGCGCCCGACCGGGGCGCCTTCCGTATCCGGTACACTCGGCACACATGGCTTCCTCCCGTCGCGTCCGCCCCAGCTCCGCCCGCCCCGTCAACTCCGAAGTGGCGGCCGCCGAGGTACTCGCCTGGGTCAGCGATTGCATCCATGGGGGGCTCTGTTTCGTGTGCAACGGCATCCTGATTTTCGAGAATTCCCAGTTTGCAGAACTGGTGGAGAGCGCGCGGCCGCTCGATCAGGGCGGCGACGCGACCTTGCGCCGATGCCTGCTCGACGAGGCGATGGATTGGAACCAGCGCGCTCTGGGCGCGACGAAGCGAGCGGAATACCGGGTGCGCGATCGCCACGATCGGCCCTCCTACTTCGAATGTCGCTTCAACGTGGTGCCGTATCGCGGTGAGCGGGGGGTGTTGATGGTGCTGGAAGACGTGACCGAGCGCACGCTCTTCACGCAGGAAGCGGCCCAGGTGGCCCGGTTCCAGTCCGTGCTCGCTCACATCGGGACGCTGGCGGTGAGCGGAGTCTCCGCACAGGTCTTGATGAACGAGGCCGTCAAAGAGACCGCTGCGGCGCTCAACGTGGAGTTGTGCAAGATTCTGGTCCCGCGCGAAACGGACGGGCAGCTCTACATCATGGCCGGCGTGGGGCTACGGGACGACCTTATCGGCAAGCTGACGATCGAAGGCGGCACCCATTCACAGGCCGGGTATGCGATTCGTGAGCGCGTTCCCATCGTGGTGGAGGACCTTCGCCAGGAGCGAAGATTCTCGCCGTCCAAACTGCTGACCGATCATGGCGCGGTCGCTGGCATGTGCGTGCCGATGCTGGTGGAGGACCGAGTCTACGGCGTGATGACGGCCCATTCCCAACGAGTCCGTCGGTTCAATCAGAAGGAGCAGGAATTCCTCTGCACGGTCGCCAACACCGTCGGGACGGTACTGGAGCGATGGCGTCACGAGGAGACCCAGATGGATTTCTACCATCGCCTGTTCCTCTACGCCCAGGACGGCATCATGCTGACCGACACGACGGGCCGGATCCTGGAGTGGAACCCGGCCTTGGAGCGAATGACGGGTTGGGGACGGGATGAGGCGCTGGGGCGGACCCCATCGATCCTGAAATCGGGCAAACATCCACCGGAGTTTTATCGACGACTCTGGGAATCCATCCGGTCCGGGCACCCGTTTGTCGAACGGTTCGTCAACCGGAGAAAGGACGGGTCCGAATTCCTCGTCTGGGAGAGCGTCAGCCCTGTCAAGGCCTCCGACGGGACGGTCCAGTATTTCATGGCCATGCTGACCGATCTCAGCGAGCGCGAGCGGATGCTGGAGGCGCTGCGGCACACCGAGCAGGTGAAGCTCGTCGGGCAACTGGCCGGAGGCATCTTGCATGAAGTGCGCAATCCGCTGATCGGGCTGGGGAGTCTCGCCACGCACCTGGCCGCGCAGGAGTCGTTGCCAACCGAGGCCCGCGACCGATGTCGGTTGATCGCCCGCGAGGCTGCCCGCATCGACGATTTGCTCGAATCTCATCTGGGACAATTGCGGCCGCGTCCCTTTGAGATGACACCCTGTGACTTGCCGGGTGTGGTGGAAGACGCGCTGATGCTGCTGCGCCCCAATTTGTCGAAGCATCGGGTGGTGATCAAGCGGATGATCGCGCCGGACCTTCCGATGGTTGAAGTCTCGCGGGCTCATGTACAGCAAGTCTGCTTGAACCTGGTTATGAACGCGATCGAGGCCATGCCCGACGGGGGAGAACTGACCGTCGCCATGAAGGAGGAGCGTCGGCACGGCGCCGGCGTGCTGCTCTGGTTTGCGGATACCGGAAAGGGAATTCCGCCGGAGATTCTCGAGCGCATTTACGAACCGTTTTTCACGAACGGCAAAGCCAAAGGCGTGGGTCTGGGCCTCACGATCACGCATGACATCGTGGAGCGACACGGGGGGAATCTGACCATCACGAGCCCCCCCGGCAAGGGCGCGCTCGTCGAGGTGTGGTTGCCGCTCGCACACGAGGCCTAGCGGATTAGTCATGAACGCCTCACCTGTAACTGCGGATTCGCTGCCCGTCAGGCTCGCGTCGAAGCGCCCTTCCGTTTCACCCACCCGCCCCGAGGCGCCGGTCTGCGCGTCGTCCCATGGCCTTCTGTGCACCACGCTCGAATCCACTGGGCGCGGCTCGGAGGTCCGATAGCATGGCGTGGCAATTGTTGCTGGTGGAAGACGAGGAGTCCATCCGGGAGGCATTCGCGCTTCGCCTGCGCGATCACGGCTACGTCGTGCAAACCGCGGAATCGGGCGACGAGGCCTTGACCCTTCTCCGCGCGTCGGAGCCCGACATCCTCATTCTGGATCTCGTGATGCCCAAGCTCTCGGGGCTGGACGTCCTGGCCCGAGTCAAACAGTCGTCCCCCGCCCTTCCGGTGATCGTGTTGACCGCCAGAGGGACGGTCAAAGATGCGGTCGAAGCCATGCGGCTAGGCGCATTCGATTTCGTGGCCAAGTCCATCGAGATGGACGATCTGCTCCATACCCTCGGGAGGGCGACGGAACTGCTGACGTTGCGGCGGCAGGTGCATTTGCACAGCGGACAGGACGTCGCCCGCTACGCCCTCGACCGCGTGATCGCCAAGAGCCCCGTCACGCAGTCGTTTCTGGACCAGGTTCGTGAACTCGCTCGGAACGACCGAGTCACCGTCCTGCTCCAGGGCGAGACGGGGACGGGGAAGCAGTACATGGGGCGGGTGATCCACTTCAACAGCTCGCGGGCCGACAAGCCCTGTCTGGAAGTGGATTGTCCCTCGATTCCGCGGGAGCTGTTCGAGAGCGAGTTGTTCGGCCACGAGAAAGGCTCGTTCACCGGCGCGGCGGGTCGGAAGTGCGGCCTGATCGAAATGGCCGAAGGAGGGACGGTCCTCTTCGACGAGATCGGGGACCTGCCGATTCCGCTCCAGGCCAAATTGCTCCGCGTCCTCGAGGAGCGGACGCTGCGGCGGGTCGGAGGCTCCGCCAATATCCCGATCGATGTCCGCTTCATGGCGGCGACCAATCGGGACCTCAAAGAGGCGGTCGCCAAAGGCGAATTTCGCGAAGATCTCTATTTTAGGCTGAACGTCGTGACGCTGACGGTGCCTCCGTTGCGGGAGCGTCGGGAGGACGTGATCCCGCTCGCCGAACAGTTTCTGGTCCGCGCCGCGCTGGCCATGAGGAAACCGGTCTGCGGTCTCGGCGAGAGCGCCCGCGCCTTGTTGAGTCAATATGCGTTCCCGGGCAATATTCGTGAATTGAGCAATCTCCTTGAGCGCGCGGTGCTGTTTTGTCACGGCGCCACGCTGGAGGCCACGAACTTTCCCATGGACCTGCAGGCGGCCATCCGTGCCGTTCCTGCCAAGGTTGAAAGGGGCGGATCGGAACCCCAAGCTTCGATGGATCCCTTGACGGTGCACCTCGCCTTCCGAGTCGGAGAAGACACGCTGTCCGATCTGGAAGGCCGCATCATCGCGGAGGTGCTCCGGCGGTCGGGGGGAAACAAGACGCAGGCCGCGAAATACTTGGGAATCACGCGGTGGATGCTGGATCGCCGCCGTAAAGCATGATGCGATGCCGTCGTCCCTGGTCGCGCGGCGACCGAGGCCGGCTGCCGAGGGGAAAGAGGGAGGAGATACCGTGAAGAGCATGAGAGCTTCGATGGGAATGCTGGTGCTGTACACGTTGTCGACCGGAGGGTATGAGGTCGAGGCGAAGGGGGGGAAAACGACGCGTGGACCCGAACCGGCGACTGTGGCCGTCCGCTATGCGGAATCCTTGGCGTCGAGTCGCGTGGAGGACTGGGCTCGGTTGGATCTGGGTTGCCTCTCGCGTGCGCGTCAGGCGGACGCCTCGTCTTCCGACGGAAAGCTCCCGGGAGTCGAGCGGTGCTGGACCGACACCATGAACGCGCACCGGGCGATGGCTGCGGATGAGCCGGAGTTGGGGATCTTGGGACCGAGCGGGCGCGGCCGTGGATTCGGGCTCCTGGCTCCGACGCACCGGAGCGCCGATAAGTGGAAAACCTATCCGCCCGGAATCTTTTTGTCGCCGGCCGTGGTGCAAACCAGCCCCGGCGCCGCGCCGGTCGTGACCCTGCAAACGGTCTCCCCGACCCGGTCGGTGACGCTCAGCCAGGGGGCGGGCGAACTCGTCATGGTACCGGGCACGATGGTCGAACTCCTGGTGCACTATCCGGATCCCTTCGCTGCGCCCCTGGCGCTGGCGCCGGATCAGGTCTGGTGGGCCAGCGGGACTTCCCGACGGTACCAACCGGTGCACAGCGTCGTTCTCCGCCTCGTGGTGGTCGGGGGGCTGCGTCGCTTGGGATATCCGGTCGAGCTGGCCGTGGTCAATGAAGCGCTCGGGGATACTCCGCAAATTGCCGCGACCTCCTACGGCATGCATGCGACGGAGGAGTCGCTGCAACCCGCCGTGCGCGGCCACTTCGTGGTCGGCTCCGCCAAGTGGTGGACGCGAGAGACGGCGAAAGATCGGTACGCCACGGCCCTCAAGCTAGCCGAATTGGTGGCGGATCCGACGGAGCGTCGCCGGCGCCTCGCGGCGCTGCTGCGAGTGGATCCGACCGATCCGTACGTCAACGGGTTGTGGGGCGATCTGGAATTTGACGCGTTTCTCCGCGAAGGGCTGAGCAAAGGGGGGATCAGCGCGCGGGACGAGGAGATGAAGCTTCGCCTGGCTGAGATCTACTGGAACTTTCAGGCCCAAACCTGGAGACAAGAGTTGACGGAAGTCTCGCAAGGCCATTCCTCCGCGGCCGAAGCGTTCTACGGCGCTATCCGTGGTTTGGAGGCCGCGGGGACCCTGGAGAATGGGGCACCGGAACGGCGGCGGCGGCTGGGGTTGTTATACCGGTGGAATAACAGCGTGGACGAGGCGTTGGGCCTGCATGAAGGGTTGTTGAAAGAGGTACCGGCCGGTGACCGCGCGGCACAGGGGCTGTACCTGTCGGACATGGCGTGGGACCGGATCCAGTGGTTGAGCTGGAACCGGCGGTACGACCATCCCTGGTTGGCCCAGGCGCAGGCTGAAGCGACACAGGCTCTGGAGGTCTCCGCGTCGGAGTTGGATCGGTTGACGGCTGCGGAAGCGCTCTTGATGACGGAGGCTCTGAGCCTCACACGCTCGCCGGCGACGATGGAGGCCCGCTACCAAACCGTCAAGCACATCCACGATCGCCTCCCCCGTGTCACCGGATTGTGGCCGCACTTGGTCGGCAACGACACGGTGAAGGCCTTGCTGCCGGAAGGGGCTCGAGTGACGGTGCCGACGCCGACACGTTCTGAGGAAGTCACCAACGTGGAAGTCCATGCGCGGCCGCCTCGCCAAGACATCATTCGCCGCTGGGATTTCGATCAGGATGCGGTGGATCAGGCCCCGACCGGGTTCACGCCCATGGCCCAAGGGGCCGCGGCAGGCTCCTGGTTGGTCCAAAACAATCCGTTGGCCTATAGCCCGCCCAACGTCTTGCATCAGCGATCGCCCTGCACGATCGATGCGTGCTACTCCTTGCTTGGCGGGGAAACCCTGGACTTTGCATTCCCGGATGCCACCGTGCAGGTGCTCCACACGGACCAGAATCCAGAGACCGGCGCCGGCATCGTCATGTGGGAGCGCAGCGGCCCGACGGCCTATGCCGTGGTGCTGAATCCAGCCGCGAAGGTCGTGAAGTTCTATCGCATCCGCGGCGCACAGGCGGAGTTGCTGGGAAGTGAGGCCGTACGCCTCAAGTCCGGTCAGTGGCATTCCCTGCGGGTTCAGCGAGTGAACTACGCGCACGTCAGCCGGCCGCGCATCGCCGCCTATGCCGATGGGTTCCAGGTGGCCTTTACGCCAGAAGACGTCGTTCCGATGATCGAACGGGTCGGTCTGGTCGTGCGGGGACAGACGGCGGCGAATTTCGATTCGCTGCACGTCGTGGACATGGTGACCAATCGTCCCATGTCGGCCCCGGCCGCCTACTAAGCGTCGGTAGACCGCGAATCGTTCAACGTGTACTTTCTGAGTTCGCCCTCCTCGAGAGCGGCGGGCTCGGGTCTGCCTCTCATTGCCCAACTCGCTCCCCTCAGGACCCTTTGTGCGCGTGTGAGCGCGCACGAGTTGCCGTGCGGCAGTGAGACGGCACACGTCTCCGAGACGTCTCCTCCCCATGCTCCATGCGCGAGAGGATTGACGGACAGCCTCCATCTCTTTTCGTTGCCGCCACTTTGGTCTTCACGCCAGTCATATGTGATCCCAAACCGGCAAGCGGTCCGACATTTGCAGGTCGAAGGGATTCGTACGACGTGCGGTGCGATGCGTTCACCAGCTCGGAGGCCAACGATAAATTGCCTGCGATGTCAGAACCAGATGTTTCGGGAAATCCAGACGATCTGTTGGAGACACAGGGGCAACATTTTGCCGCGATGCTTGGCGTCGTCTGCGGAGACATTGCCGATCCGGTGGTCCTCCAGAATCTCCAACCCCGGTCGGAACCGCAACGGTCTACCGCTCGTGTGCGGTAGCCGGTTGCGGCCTGACCACACCTCATATGGGTCAGGCGTCGATCGTCGCCGTCGGCATGGGGAACCGCCCTGCGCGAGGCGCGCCCTGCTCCATGGCACTGCGGAGCGACCCGGCCGTGATGCCGGTGATCGGCCCCTGACCCACCACTCAACGCGGGATGTCTATGCGCCATCTTCGTGAACTTGAAGACCAAGGTGTCTACATCCTCAGAGAGGCCTACCACCACTTCGATGACGTAGCGATGCTCTGGTCAATGGGTAAGGACTCGACGGTCTTGCTGTGGCTGGCCAGGAAGGCGTTTTTCGGGCACGTCCCGTTTCCCCTCGTCCATATCGACACCGGCTATGAAATGCCCGAACTCATCGAGTACCGCGATCGTCTCTGCCGCGAATGGCGGTTAAATCTGGTGGTCGGGCAGAACAAGGCGGCGCTAGAGGCGGGCATGGGACCGGAGCGCGGCCGCGTGACCTGCTGCACAGCCATGAAGATCGACGCCCTCAAGCAGACCATTGCGGAACACGGCTGGACGGCCGTCATCCTGGGCATTCGTGCGGATGAGGAAGGCACGCGCGCCAAAGAGAGATACTTTTCCCTGCGCGACAAACACGGCGAATGGGATTTCCGGGATCAGCCGCCCGAGCTGTGGGATCAGTACAAGACCAGCTTTCCGGCCGGGTCGCATGTGCGTGTGCATCCCCTGCTCGATTGGACCGAACTCAACATTTGGGAATATCTCGACCTCGAAAAAATCCCGTTGCCCCCACTGTATTTCGATCAAGGCAACGGCACCCGGTATCGCAGCCTCGGCTGTGTCCCATGTACGGGCACCATCAATTCCTGCGCCTCCACCATCCCGCAGATCATCTCCGAACTGCGCGTCACCACAGTTGCCGAACGGTCAGGCCGCGCGCAGGATCAAGGCCGCGGGATGGAAACGCTGCGGAAACTCGGGCACATGTAGCTGGGGGCTTCG
Organism: Candidatus Inralta sp.; assembly: GCA_039794185.1. Classification (GTDB taxonomy): domain Bacteria; phylum Nitrospirota; class Nitrospiria; order Nitrospirales; family Nitrospiraceae; genus BQWY01. The sequence continues at coordinate 74,906 of JBDIVW010000013.1, forward strand.
TGCCCGCTCTTCCCACCAGAATTGTTCTGAACCGTTAGGATTCGCCGTGAGCATTCGCACGGTCCGTGTGTGATTGCACCGGGTTCGCGTGCGCCGAATCAAGCTCGCGAGCCATGCCGGCCACCTTGCTCCGGCGAAGCACGGCCCACTTCCCGCAGCGTTGTGCGTGCCGCTCATGCGGGCCTCGTTCTTGCTCATAACCAGAGTCAACCGCGGAAGGAGGACGGGGCATGGAGAGACACTACACCGATACCGAGCGTATGGAGCTTCGCTCCCATGTCAGTCTAGCCGGGGAGGTGGTTGCGCCCCTCTGGCCGATGCGCACCTTCATTTCTCGGAATCCTCTACAAGGATTCGAAGACCGGCCATTCGAAGCCGCCGTTCGCCGAGGCGAGGACCTGTTTGGCGGGCGCGGCAGTTTGCCCGAGGATCACTATCGGGAGGCCTTTCGACAGGGGCGAATCAGTCCGGAACGCCTCGACGAAGTCTTGCGAAACGGGACCAGTCGCGATCCGATCCGGTTTGGGGATCGCGCCCTCGACGAAGTGGACCTGCTTCGCATGGCCATGACGCAAGGGTTGCAGTTGCCGACGAAAGACGAGGCGTTCACGGGTGCGTGCGCCGACGCCGAAGGAGTGGATCGGGAGACCGAACAACTGACGCAGTGGCTCAAGGCTGTGTTGGAACCGGAGTTTTGGGATACGGAAGAAGCGACGGCCGCGGACGAATGGCCATACGGCGAGACGGTGGCCCGATGGTGCGATCGAACCCTGGGTACGTCCCTCACGGTTGAACTCAATCGCCAGATGATCAAATGGTGCGGAGCCTTTTGCGATGAAGGCGAGTCCGCCTGGGCCATGCCGGACCGTGACCGCACGTTTTATCGAGCCTGGAAAGCCGCGGCGCAGCACGACCTCAGCCTCTTTTGGCTGGGGATCCGGAAAATCGGGCCGAAGGTGCGTGCGCTACCGGATCGGCCGGAGGATGCGCTGTTGCAGTCGCTTGAGGCGCTCCGGGTGCCCCAGGTTGCCTGGCAGGACTATCTCGCGTCTCACCTTGCGGCGTTGCCCGGATGGGCGGGGTTCATCAAGTGGCGCGAAGCGCAGACGGGCCACCCGTGGCAGGAGGCATACCGGATCGATCTGGTCAAATATCTTGCGGTGCGCGCGTTTTACGAGCGTGAGTTGGTAGAACACACCTGCCGGTCGGTCCTGGGGTATGAGGGCTCGTTCGAAGCCGTTCAGACATACGCCAGACAATTTCCGCATGCCGTGTGGTTCAGGCGCGCGCTCACGGGCGGCTGGCTGCCGGCGCCGGCCATCGAGGACGCGCGCCGATTGCCCAGAGGAAAATCGGGGGAGGCCGCCGAGTGGGAGGCGTGCGGCGTTCGATGGTATGCCGAGCAGCGCGTTCGCTGCCGAGAGGCGCTGATCACGAGGCATGCCGATGTGTTGGTGCGATTGGCCAGAGCCTGTGGGATGGATTCGAGCAGCCTCGTCACCACCCCACACGAGGATCTGTCCCGCCTCTTTCAGCGCCTGCGCGCATTTCCGTCCCGGGTGCAGCGCTTCAAGTGGCTGGAGGCGCTGGAGCGGACCGCGCAACACGAGGTCTTGCAACGGGTGGAGTCGAGCCGACGTCTCGGGCTTGACTCGGGTAAGTCCGTGCGGCCCATCGGGCAGCTCGTATTCTGCATCGATGTACGCTCGGAAGTCTTCCGAAGGGCGCTGGAGCGGCAGGGCGGGTACGAAACGTACGGATTCGCCGGATTCTTCGGTCTGCCGGTGTCCTACCGTTCGCTTGATGAGCCGCACGAGGCCGAACTCTGTCCGGTGTTGCTCCGGCCCAAGCATGTATTGCGTGAAGTCCCGCGCACCTATGAAGGCACCAGGGCCGAATGGCGCCAAGCCAGTGCCAAGGCCGCCAAGGTCGCCGAGGAGTTGGCGCATGACCTGAAGCACAACGTGATCACTCCCTACGTCATGGTGGAAGCGGTGGGGTGGTTCTTCGGCTGGCCCCTGTTGGGGAAGACGCTGTTTCCGCGCTGGTATCAGCGTCTGTCGACATGGTGGAAACGGGTGGTCGTCCCCGCCGTTTCGACGACGTTGACCGTGGACAAGCTTTCGACACGCGAGGCGGAAGAAATGGTCGCCGCCGAGGAACGAATCCGTCTACGGGGATGGCTGCGGACCCATCCGGACACCGCCGGGCTTCGTCTCTCCCCCGAACTGCTCGACGGCATCCGACAGCAGGCCCTGGCGGCGGAACCCGACTCGCGCCTGATGCCGGGCGTGCTGGGCTCCCTGCTGGGTGTCGCCAAGGCACAGGAAGATGCGCTGCTGGACGCCCTGCGGCGCGACTGCAGGCTCACCTCTCGGCAGACCGCGGCGCGTGTCCATCAGGCCACCCGCACCGGGTTTACGGACACCGAGCAGGCCTACTACATCGAAACATCCCTGCGGCTGATGGGACTGACGTCCACCTTCGCACGGCTGGTATTCCTGTGCGGGCACGGCAGCACGTCCCAAAACAATCCCTATGAATCGGCGTTGGATTGCGGTGCCTGCGGCGGCAGTCATGGGCTGCCGAATGCCCGGGCGTTTGCGATGATGGCCAATCGTCCTTCCGTCCGCGAGGCGTTGGCCCGCCGCGGCCTGGTGATTCCTTCCGACACACACTTCGTGGCCGCCCTGCACGACACCACGACCGATGCGATCACCATCGCGGATCTCGAAGATGTGCCGGCGACCCACCGACGGGAATTGGCGCAAGTGTTGGAGGACCTTCGCACGGCCAGCGGTTTGGCGGCGGCCGAGCGCATCCGGGAGCTGACCGGCGCGGCGGAGGACACGGACGCCCCTCGTGCGCGTCAGGCCGTGGAATTGCGAAGCCTCGACTGGGCGCAGGTTCGTCCGGAGTGGGGGCTGTCGGGCAACCACCTGTTCATCATAGGCAGTCGACGGTTGACGCATGGATTGGACCTTCGTGGGCGGTCGTTCTTGCACTCCTACGATCACTCGGCGGACGCGGATGGAAAGCTGTTGGAAGCCATCATGACGGCCCCGCTGGTGGTCGCCCAGTGGATCAACCTCGAATACTACTTTTCCACGGTGGACCAGGAGGTCTACGGCAGCGGCAGCAAGGTCTATCACAACGTCGTCGGTCGGATCGGGGTCATGGCGGGCAACCAAAGCGATCTGCGGATGGGATTGCCGGCGCAGGCCGTCTGGGATGGCGCCCGCCCCTATCACGAACCGATGCGGTTGACGGCCCTCATCGAAACGCCGCCGAAGCGAGTGACGGAGATCATTGGGCGGCAGCCGTTGCTCCAGCGAATGTTCCAGAATCGCTGGGTCTGGTTGATCGTACGGGATCCGGCCACCGAGCGATCCTACCGTTATGAAGGCGCAGAGGGATGGCGGGAGCTCGCGCCTGTGAACGCAGGCATGAAACAGGAGGCCGCCGCGCTGCGGGCGTAGCCTGTCCCGGGGACAAACGCGGCCCGGCGAGAAGGAGGATGTCATGCTCGAACGGGGTCAACGCGCGCGCTATCCGGCCTACGAGGCAGTCCCCTTTGCGACCTACGACGATGTCTGCGGCTTTCTTCAGGGATTGGGCCCCACGGGCGCCGGCTGCGGCTATTTTTCGGAAGAAACTGTCAGCTTGGGAGCGGTCGCGCGGTGTCTTCACGAACTGAAGCGGCCGGATCGCGCCTTTCGCTCGATTCATGTCACCGGAACCAACGGCAAAACCACCGTCTGCCGGATGATCGCGGCGCTCTTACAGGCGGCCGGTGCAACGGTCGGACTGTATACCAGCCCGCACGTCGCTCATTTCCGCGAACGGGTGGCCGTCAATGGCGAACCGGTCACCGAACAGGACTTGGTGGACGCCTGCAACCGTGTGAAGGTCTTCCTCGACTGGGAGGGGGTCTCGCTGACACCCTTCGAATTTCTGACCACGGCGGCGTTCTTCGCGTTTCGGGCCGCGAAGGTGGACTATGCGGTGATCGAGGTCGGCATCGGTGGACGCCAGGATGCCACCAACGTCCTAGCGCCCGAGGTCTCGGTCGTGACCAACGTCGCCCACGACCATATGGAGGTATTGGGGCAGACGCTGGAGGCCATTGCCACCGAGAAGTCCGGCATCGTGAAGCCGTTCACCCCCGTGGTCTTGGGGCCCATGGCCCCGGAGGCGCAGGCGGTCTTTCGAGAACGGGCCGCCACGTTTCAGGCACCGGTCCTGGCATTCAGCCGGGATTATGAAGTGCTGGATGCCGAGCCGGCAGGTGTGCGGGGGCGGTGTGCCGTGCGCGTGGGGGGACTGCGGTGGCGAGACATCCCGCTCCGCTCTCCCGCGCCCTTTGCCGCGACGAACGCCGCCCAAGCGCTGGCGGCCTATGATGTCCTGCGGCAACGAGGGCTGGCGCCGGCTCTCGGTGAGGAGGTGCTCCGGACGGTCTGGGGGGAACTGGTCTTGCCGGCCTGTTGCGAAGTGATCCCGGGGACTCCGACGGTCGTGGTGGACGGGGCGCACAACGCCCCCGCACTCGGGCATCTCGTACCGGTTCTGCGCACGGCGTTCAAGGGACGCCGGCTGGTCCTGCTCCTATCGATCCTGATCGACAAGGAGGTGGGGCCGATGATGCGTCATCTGCTCGAGCTCCATGCGGACCGCGCTGTCTTTACCCGATATCCCTCCGGCCTCACCGTCAACCCGGAGGAACTGGCCGGTCACTGGAGGGCCGGGACAACCGCACCGGCCGAAGTGTTTGACGACGCGGGGGCGGCGTTTGAGCGGGCCGTGCAGTCCGCTGGACCGGACGGCGTCGTCGTTGTGACGGGTTCCACGCAAATGGGAAGCTATTGCCGGGCACGAGTCATGGGCCGGGACCGGATCGTCCGTTTTCGCGCCGGCCTTCCGATGAGATGAGCCCTCGATGAGCACCGGTGCACAGCGCAGGGTGCGGGGCGTGACCGGACGCACGGGGCGTGTCACAGTTTTGGGTCGTCGTCGTGAGGCGGCCGCACCATGGATGGGAACGGCCACTATTTTTCTGCCGTTTCGCTGACGGGAGTGCGAGCGCTTCATGTCTCCATCACGGGAACCTGATTTGCATCGACACAGGTGTCGAAAGGGGAGCGGATGGTCCGATCACCCTTGCTGCTTAGGGGAGGTTCAGGATGGCGAAGCATGTCGTCACGATGATTCCGGGGGAGGGAACAGGCCCGGAAATTTGCGAAGCGGTGCGGATGGTGATCGATGCCAGCGGCGTCGATATCAAGTGGGAATATGAGGACATCGGTCTCGACTGTCTCGACAAGTACGGCACGCTCCTGCCCGAGAAGACGATTCAAAGCATCGCCAAGAACAAGGTGGCGCTGAAGGGGCCGACGACGACGCCGATCGGGACTGGGCACAAAAGCGCCAACGTGACGCTGCGCAAAGTGTTCGATCTGTATGCCAACGTGCGGCCGGTCCGCCTGATTCCCGCCCTCAAACGGCCCTGGGACAAGCTGGATATCATCAACTTCCGCGAGAACACGGAAGACTCCTATGCCGCCATCGAGCATATGGTGTCGGACGAAGTGGCGCAGTGCTTGAAGGTCATTACCTGGCCCGGGTCCTATCGCATCGCCGACTTTGCCTTGAAGTGGGCGCGCGACAACGGCCGCAAGAAGGTCTACTGCGTGCACAAGGCCAACATCATGAAAATGACCGACGGCCTGTTCCTGGAGGCCTTCCGCGAGGCGGCGAAGAAGTATCCGGATATCGAGACCGGCGACATCATCGTCGACAATTGTTCCATGCAGTTGGTCCGCAACCCAGGGCAGTTCGACTGTCTGGTTCTGCCCAACCTGTACGGCGACATTCTGACCGATCTGTGCGCGGGGCTGATGGGCGGCCTGGGCTTCGCTCCCGGGGCCAACGTCGGTGACAACTGCGCCATCTTCGAAGCGGTGCACGGGTCGGCCCCGAAGTATGCGGGCCAAAAGAAGGTCAACCCCTCGGCGGTGCTGGTCTCCGGGGTCATGATGCTTCGGTGGCTGGGCGAGAAGGAGGCCGCCGACCGTATCGAGCAGGCGATGTATCGGGTCTTGGACGAGGGCAAGCGCATCACGTACGACGTAGGTGGCACCGCCAAGACGGATGAGTACGCGCAGGCCATCATCGACACGATGCACCAGAGTCTGAAGTAACAGGAGGACCCGATGCCGACATTTACCGAAGAAGCGATCAAGACCAAGAAAAAGAAGACCGCCAAGCTGGTGGGAGCCGATCTGTACATCATCACCGACAAGGGCATCCCCCAATTCACCGATGGGGAGTTCGGCCCCTTCAAGTGCGAGTTCATCTCCAATCGGGGCACCAAGGTGTGGCCCGGGTTCGTGAGTCCAGACTTGCTCATGGTGAATTGGTACCGGTGTCGCTTCCTGGCGACCAGGGACGTGCAGGACGCCGAGGTCAGCGATTTCTTGGTGCAGCTCAGCAAGAAATGGGAATGGTCCGCCGCGCAGAAGCTGTGGAATTACGACGGGGAGGCCGGGTTCAGCAAGGCGTATTAGCCTCTCTGCGTGGCCGGTGCGCGGCGTGCCCGTCGCGCACCGGCCGCCGGAGGACAGGAACAAGAAGCGGGAGGTGCACGATGACCATCTCGTCGCTGGAGGATGCGGACGACGCGACCGTGTGTCCGGAGGCTGCGCGCGATCCGCAGTCGTCTCCGGTCCGCGCGGCCAGGACGGCTCCTACCATGACGCCGCCGCTTGAGGCGTTCCTCCTCGATCGCTTCGGCACGAGGCTGGAAGACCCGCTGACGGGCAAGAAAGTAAGGGTCGCGCTGAGGCATCCGTCCCTCGCCAAGAGGCAATCGGTGATCGAGACGCCCTTGCGTTGTCTGGTGAAGCCTCCGCGTGCGAGCGGCGGTTTCTTCCGGGAAGGGCGCCGTCGCGCGCCGGCGTCTCGTGGGACTCCTGTACCGGTGGAACAATAACGTGCAGGACGCGCTCGCGCTCCATGAAACGCGCCTAGGCGAGATGCCCGTGGAGGATTGGGCCAAGCAAGGCAGGCTCTTGGCCGACGTGGCCTGGGACCGCATTCAATGGGTGAATTGGAATCGCCGGTATGATCATCCTTGGCTGGCGCAAGCGCAGTCGGAAGCCATCAGACCCAGGAACTGACCGACGCACCGCTCGAACAGGTGATGGCATCGGAGGTCTTGCTGGTCGCCGAAGCGCTGTCGTTCTCGAGAACGCCCGGGAGCGTGCAGGCGCGGTTCCAGGCCATCAAGCACAGCCATGCTCGGCTTCCGCGGGTCACCGGCCTGTGGCCTTATCTGGTCGGAAACGACACGGTCACATCTCTGCTGCCGGAGGGTGAGCGCGTCAGGCTGCCCACGCCCACCCGTTCAGATGAAGTGTTGAACGTCGAGGCGCATGCTCGTCCCCCGCGCCAAGACATCATCAGACGGTGGGATTTCGACAAGGAGCCGCCTGGTCAAGTTCCGTCGGGGTTCACGGGTGTGGCGCGGGGGGGCGACGGTCCCACTCGTGGTCACGAAAGGGGCCGAAGATGGGGGCGCCGGAATCGTGATGTGGGAACGTGACGGGCCGACGGCGTATGCGGTGGTGCTCAACCCTGCCGCCAAGTTGGTCAAGTTCTTTCACGCCCGCGAATCGCAGGTCGAGTTGTTGGCCAGCGAGGCGGTGCGGTTGAGCTAGGATCGGTGGCACTCCCTTCGCGTTCGGCGTGTCAACTACGCGCATGTGAACCGGCCTCGTCTTGCCGCCTATGTCGATGGCCACCAGGTGGCGGTGACGCCCGACGAGATCATCCCCGCCATCGAACGGGTCGGCCTGGTCGTGCAGGGCTCCACGGCGGCGAGCTTCGATTCGCTGCACGTCGCCGACATGGTGACCAACCGACCCCTGTCTCTTCCTGCGGGCTAGGAGCCGGACAGATTCGGCCTTGTGCTGCGTGCGGCGATGGACCGGCCGAGATGGCACGCGGCCCATCGCCGCTACGCTTGCCGGCTTCCTGATTTCACCCTCGACTCAGCCGTTCGGTGCGGGGATCAGCACGATATCCGCGCTCCTCGATGATTCCGCGAGGCGAGCGCAGACGCACGAGGCGGCGACAGCTCGTGTGCCCACGCACAGGAGAGCGCTGAGTGGGCACACGTCCCCTCCGGTTGCCGAGGAGGCATCCGGTGGTTCTCATGTTTTTTCAGCCGCTTCGAGAACGAAGGGCGAGGCCGTCCGGACGAGACGCGATGGAACCCGTTTTGCAAATCCAGCGAGTTGTCACGCCGAGGAGCGTGGAAGGTCGGGGTTACCATACTCGAATCCGTCCATTGTTCGGCTTCGGCGTTCACGATCGGGCGGGCCGGAGCCGGGAGGGCTCGGGTGCGTGGGACGGCGCTGGATCAATGTGCATGAAAGGCGTGAGTCCCGGGAGGTACGGACCATGAGTGTGGATGCGGCGCACTGTCTGATCTGCGGCGCGACGAAAGATCCTGCGCGATTGACCGCGCACGAGTTCTTGGTCGATCGCTTTCGATACACGCCGCGCAATCAGCGCCCTCGGCCACTTCAGCCCACTACCTGCGAGAGGCACATCATGCGCGAGGCTCAGAGCACAGCCGAGATCGAATATGCCGTCATGTTGGCCGTTCTGAACTTCCACACGGAGTTCATGAAGTCCAACTTCAGCCACGTTCAGGTTCAGATGCTCGACGACGTGATCGATGTGGTGCTGACCCGAAGCGCACCGATTCCCGCCGAAGAACTCCTGGCGCAATCCGCCGAAGGGGAAGCCCTGCTGCGGGAAGTGCACGGAGCCATCTTTCGGTCCTGCCAGGAGGCGCTCAAGGCCCAGATCGAGCGCGTGGTCGGTCGTGGCGTGAAGCTCATGGCGGCGGCCGTGGACCCCCGAGCCGGGCGTGCCGGCCTCACGATCACCCTCCAGGCCACAGCCGAGACTCCGCCGATTCCCCAGATGGCCCGTTTGTAGGACCGCGCCTAGCGGCCGTACACGGGCTGCCGCGCGACCGTTTCAGGCGAGCGGCTTGGATGATCGCCGCCACCACCAATAGAGCGGAAGGCCGGCGAGCACCGTCGCGAGGCCCCACGCCGCTTCCGCGGGGCGTTGGACCGCGCTGTAGGCAACGAGCGCTAGGGCCCCGACGACGAGCGTCACGGGAAGCCAGGGGTACCACTGGACGCGGTAGGGCCGGTGGAGGTCGGGGAACTTTCGGCGGAGCACGATGACCGCCCCGACCGTCAAGGCCGTGAATCCCGCCAGGACCACGCCGCTGTACACCACGAGCTGTTCAAATGATCCGCTGATGATCAGGAGGGAGGTCCAGAGCGCCTGCAGCCACATGGCCCGCGCCGGAACCTGGGAGCGTGGGTGCAGGGCGGCAAACCAGCGAGACCAGGCTCCGTCGCGGGCCATCGCCCAATAGACCCGCGGTCCCGCCCAGACCATCGCGCTCACGGCGCCGGCGATGGAGAGGGCCAAGAGCCCTGCCAACAGGTGGGCCGCCGTCGGCCCCCACAAGACCACGGCGACCTTTTCCGCAACCGGAAGGATCGGAGGGGCGGCGAGCGCCTCGACCGATAGGGCGGAGAGGTACACCACGTTCAACATGACGTAGAGGGCGGCGACGAAGGCGGTTCCGCCGATCATGATGCGAGGAAGGGTCCTCGCGGGATCGTCGATTTCAGCGGCGATATACCCGGCCACGTTCCATCCGAGATAGCAGTACACCACGAAGATGAACGCGACGGCCGCCGTTCCCGGCTCGAGTTGCCGAACCGACGCGGGCGTCGTCCCTTCCCATCGCCCAGTGGTGGCCCAGAATCCGCCGAGGACGAAGGCGGCGATCGCCAGGATCTTCGCCGTCGTGACGATGCGTTGCACCCAGCTCCCGACGCGAAGCCCCTGCGCATGCAACGCGGTGAGACTCCATAGCAGCCCGAGCGCAATCCCGGCGGCGACCCCGCTTCCCTCCTCCGCGATCGGGAATACACGCAGCAGATAGGAAGCGAAACTCATGGAGGAGGCGGCGATCGCCGCGCTGACCCCGATCGTGAAGGAGGTCCATCCGCTCAGAAAACCCACCAAGGGACCGTAGGCTTCCCGCAGATAGACGTAATCGCCGCCAGCATGAGGAAGGGCCGCCCCCAGCTCCGCATAGGCCATCGCACCGGCCATGGCGACCAAGGCACCGAAGAGCCAGAGCGCGAGGATGATCGTCGGGTCCCCGACGTCCCGGGCCAGAAACCCGGTCGTGGTGAAAATTCCGCCGCCGATGATGTTGCTGACCAACACGCAGACGGCTGTGAACCAGCCGATTCGTCGAAGCCCGCCCGGCCGAGTTTCGATGCCCCACCTCCGTTGCCCGCTCCCCGTTGTCTCGTCAGCCGCTCTCCCGGGCGGGGGATCCTCAGGATAGGACGGAGCAGGCTTCCCCGCAAGGTCGGCGCGCGACCGGCGGTACCACGGCATGCGGCGCCATGCGAGGAGGACGGGCGTGCGGGAGGGCTTTCTTTCCGGCCCCACCCTGGCCTACCATAGCACGCGAGGCTCGCGCCGCCGTTGCCGCTTGCCGTAAGAGAGCAGACGGCGGCGGACGCATCCCTCGGGCCGGCCCGAGGTGGACGCGATCTCCACGGCTGTCCCGGCGGGAATCGTCAAGCGCGCGAGTGAGACGATGGCTGAAAAGAAATCCAAGAAGCCGCGAGTCGCCGCCGGCGCCCGTCGCCGCCGGAAGCCGGCCGGCGCGTCGGTGGGCTTGGGCGCAACCGAACTCCAAGCGGCGGCCCCGCCGGGAGACGTGGCGGACCTCCACCGAGAGGTGGAGCGGGACGGCGGCAAGGTGCTGGCCGGGTATCGCGACCCCTACGGAGGACGCTGGCTCCTTCTCGCGGCGTTGCCGATCGAACTGGTCGCGGCCACTCCGTATCAACGCAACCTGTCCGATGCCCACGCGCGCAAGCTTGAGACCGTAATCGGCAAACTCGGCCGATTTCTCGATCCCATCATTGCCGTCCGAGCCGGGGCCCATGCCGAAGGCGGGGTTAAATACTGGACTCCGAACGGCCATCACCGACTGTCGGCCATGAAGAGGCTGGGGGCGAAAAGCATCACGGCCATCCTCGTGCCGGAAGCCCATGCCGCCTATCAGATTCTGGCGCTGAATACCGAGAAGGCGCACAACCTTCGAGAAAAGGCGCTGGAGGTCATCCGCATGTACAAGGAGCTGGCCCGGCTCGATGAGGTCTCCGAGGAGGCGTACGCGTTGGAATTCGAGGAGCCGGCCCTGATCACGCTCGGCCTGTGTTATGAGGAGCGGCCCCGTTTCAGCGGGGGCGCCTATCACCCGGTGCTGAAGCGCGTCGACACGTTCCTGCAGGAGCCGCTGCACACCGCCATCACGCATCGGCAGCAGCGGGCCAGGATCGTCTTGGAGCTCGACGATGTGATCGTGCAGCAGGTCGAGGCATTGAAAGCCAAGGGGTTGACGAGTCCGTATCTCAAGAGTTTTGTGGTGGCGCGGGTCAATCCGATCCGCTTCCGTCCGAAGGAGGCCGCGCCGCCCGAGTTCGACGAGACGGTGGATCGGATGATGACGGCCACGGCGAAATTGGATGTGGGAAAGATCAAGGTAGAAGATCTGGCGCGATCGGGAGGGGGCATGGACGAGAGCGAATAGGCGGTTGGTTTCCTGGAGCCCTGAGACACGAACACGGTGTTCTAGGAGAAAGGAGGCTGCCATGCTTGTACAGGATGTCATGTCGACCGGGGTGGTGACGGCCAGGAGGCAGGATACGGTCCATTCGACGGTGGTGAAGATGCTCAGCCGGCATTGCGGCGCCATTCCCGTTGTGGAGGAGAACAACCGTCTGGTGGGAATGGTCACCTTGCGGGACGTCATGCTGCCGCTCTATCCCAACTACGGCGATTATATTCATGACAACGTCCACAGCCGGGACTTTGTCGAAATGGAAGAGGGCTATCCGGAGGTGTTGGCGAAGAAGGTCGAGGCCATCATGAGCCCGAATCCCATGACGGTTTCCCCGCAGACGCCGGTGTTGGAAGCCGCCTCGTATATGGGGCTCAGGAATCTCCGGCGAATTCCGGTGGCCGAGAACGGCCGGGTCGTCGGGATGGTCAGTATCGGAGACATCAACCGGGGCCTGTTTTTTGTCTCAGGCCATCGGGCGCAGGGGGAGGTGAGGGCCGGTGGGCTGGCCGGCTCGATGGGGCGGTGAGGTTGGGCGGAGCAGTGCGGCGTGACACAACGAGGGGGGGAAACCATGGGGTTGGCGGATAATAAATGTGTGCCCTGCAAAGGCGGCGTGCCGCCTCTGCCGGCGGAGAAAGCGCAGGCGTTGCTGGGGGAGTTGGGGCGAGGATGGTCGCTCAACACCGGCGGCCATCTCGAACGGCTCTATACCTTCAAGGACTTTGCCCAAGCGCTCGCCTTTGCGAACAAAGTCGGGGCGGTCGCCGAGGCCGAGGGCCATCACCCGGACCTGTACGTGGCCTGGGGTAAGTGCAAGGTCGAGATCTGGACCCACAAAATCAACGGCCTGACCGAAAGCGACTTCTACCTGGCGGCGAAGGCCGACCGGGAATTCGAGCCTTTCCGGGCGAGTTCCTAGCCGGAACCATTCATGAAGCACCTATCGCGAGAGACGATCGTCTCGACCGGCCCGGGCGTTCTCCCTCGGTCTCCTCGACGTAGCGCATTGACTACGCCTGCGGCGCCCTCGCTGCGACCACCTACGGCGGTCTTCGGTCTCGCCTCTCTCATGACGATGCCCCCGAGCGGTGCCGGCTCGGCCCTCGCCAAGCGCAGTCCAAACCGAGGTCTACATGGGTAACCCGAAAGCGCAGATCGCGCTGGTCAACATGCCGTTCAGCTCGTCGAAGTACCCGTCGATCCAACTCGGCACGCTCGCCGCGTTGCTGAAGGTGAACGGCATCGGCGTCGACTGCCACCACCTGAACGTCCGCTTCGCGCACAAGATCGGCGTGCCCTTGTACGAGCGGATTTGCGAGAAGCGGGCGCTCTTCGGCGAGTGGCTGTTTTCTTATCTTCTGTTCCGCGACAACCCCAAACGCGCCGAGTATCCTCGCGTGTTCAAGCCGGTCTTCGAACAGATCGCCCAGGAAAGCGGGCAGCCGATCGGATATTTCGAGACCATGGCGACGCGCATCGCCCCGGAGTTTCTGACCTGGGCCATGGCCGCCATCGATTGGGGCCAGTACCAGATGGTCGGGTTTACCTCGACCTTCGATCAGAACGTGGCCAGCCTGACGATGGCCAAGCTCATCAAGGATCTCTATCCCGACGTCAAGATCGTCTTCGGCGGCGCGAACTACGACGGTGAGATGGGGTTGGAGTACTTCCGGGCCTTCCCGTTCATCGACCATGTGGTGGTCGGGGAAGGCGAGCACGTCGTCTTGGAACTCGTCGATTGCATCCTGAAGGGCGAGACGGACGGATTCCCGAACGGAGTGGCGTACCGGAAGGACGGGCGTATCGCCTTCGAACCGAACCGGGCGCTGTTCACCGATTTCGCGAAGACCGGCCCGCCCGACTACGACGACTATTATCATCTGTTGGCCGAGCTCGGCACGTCCGGCCCCACCGGACTGGACCGGGTGCTGCTGTACGAAGGCTCGCGCGGTTGCTGGTGGGGCGAGAAGCACCATTGTACGTTCTGCGGCCTGAACGCCCAGAGCATGAAGTTCCGCGCCAAGTCTCCCGGGCAGGTGCTCGCCGAAATCGGGTATCTCTCCAGCCGGTACGACACGACGCGCTTCCGGCTCGTCGATAACATCGTCGACATGAAGTATGTCGACCAGCTCTTCGGCAAGTTTGCGGAGAGCCGTTGCGACTTGGACGTGTTCATCGAGACCAAGAGCAATCTTCACAAAGAGCAGATTCGCACCCTGGCCGCCGGAGGCGTGAAGTGTATGCAGCCGGGTCTGGAGAGCTTGAGCCTGAGCCAACTGCGGGCCATGGACAAGGGCGTCACCCCATTGCAGAACATTCAGTGCTTGAAGTGGTGTTACTACTACAAGGTCGTGGTGTCGTGGAACATTTTGCTGGGGTTTCCGGGTGAGACCAACGAGGACTATCGCCGTCAGATCGACCTGATCCCCACTCTCTTCCATTTGCAACCCCCGGAAGCCACGGGAAAGTTCTGGCTCGAGCGCTTCAGCCCCTATTTCACGAGGCCGGAGCAGTATGGTGTGCGGATCACGGGGCCCGGGATGGCGTATGAATATGCGTATGACGGACGGCAGGTGGATCTCAACAAGATCGCTTATGACTTCGAATACGAGCTCGAGGACTGGCCCGTGGATCCGCACGTCTATCAGGAACTCGTCGCCACGATCCAGGAGTGGCAGCGACGGTACGCGTCGGACGACCGGCCCTTCCTCTATTTTTCCAAGGCGCCGAGCTACATCACCGTCTACGACGGCCGGATCGCGGGCCGGCCGATGCGCCATCGATTCGACGGACCGGCGGCCTGTGCGATCGAGGTTTGTAATGAACAGCCTCGCTCGGCCGAGCACATCCGCGCTGCCTGGACGGCCGCGCATCCGGACCAGCCGCTCGATCCCGGGGGGCTCGCGGACACGCTGGCGGACTTGACCGCCAAGCGAATCCTCTACGCGGAGCGCGGGCGGTACTTCACGGTGGCCATCCCCGAGCACGCCTTTTATTAGTACCAGCACCTATCTCGGGCTTGTCTGAAGGGCGGAACGCATCCACGCCGGGCTCCGAGCGGGGATGAACTTTCAAGCGGTTTGTCCCCGTCCTCCGTCCCTCCTACGCGACTGGAGGGGATGAGCGCGCGAGCCTTCGCTATGGCGGGCGCGGGTCGTGGTAAGGCCGATAGGCTGCCGCTCGCCGATCCGACGATCTGCCTGAGGCGACCGACCAACCCGCAGACTGGAGCGGGCTGTCAGGCATCAACGCACCATGGCGAGGCTGGAGCGGCTCGCCCCTCGCCAGGCGGCTTTTCCGGAACCGAAGACAATTCCCGTCTCTGTTGATCTGAACTATGTTGAAATAGATTCCAGTCCGATGGTTCCTCACGCGTCTTGAGCACGAGTTGCCTGTCATGCGTGTATTTTTCCGATTGTCCGCCCCCCCTAGCCCGCATTATTCACGATGACTTCTCCTGCACCCGCCGAGACGCCGCTGCGACAAGCCTGGATGCGGCTTGTTGGCATCCAGGCGGGCAGGCTCGCCGCTCGGTCCCTCGACAGACTGGTTCAAGTCTGCCTCGGGCTCTCGCGACTCCGCATGTCCGTCGCGCCTGGCGTCTCCGCGGTTTCGTCCCTCGACGGGGCTCGGGACCCTGAGTAGGTCGAAGGGTTACGAATTCTCGTGAATAATGCGGGCTAGCCAGGATTCCCTAGACACATTCTCACCCCTCGGCTACACTCCGGGCGTTCTGAGGGGAAAACCCTCGCTGGCCGCTCGTCTCGCAGCCTCTCTCCTTGATTATGAGACCGCTCACTACATGGGGCCTTGCTCTCGTCGTTTCGCTCTGCCTCTCTCTGCCTGACCGACTGCTTGCGCTGGCGCCTGAGGATTACCAGGAGCGAGGCAATCGCTCGGAGGGCATCAAGCCGAAACCCGTCAGCGGCTTCGATCTCGAGGTGATTTCCGTCCTGGCAGACTATCAAGAACCCGCGAGTACGCTGCCTCAGACCCTTCGCCTGCGCTTCTTCTTGACCGGACCGACCCCCGTGTACCTGACCGTGAGAGAGCAGCGGTACGAACACTACTATTGGCTGGATCGCGTCGTCCCCTCCCCGCCGTGGCAGGCCGGATTCAACGAGTTCAGTTGGCCCACCGCAGACGTGATGCGAAAAGTCGACCCGGCCTTTCCCGTCGGAAACCTGGGCGCCGTGGTGCGTCTGCACAGCAACCGCCCGTCCGCCGTGGAATGGGTGGCGCCGGCGATTCTCTATCACTCGACGCTGCCCTCGCGCGTCGAGGCCTATCTGTTCACGATGAAGCCGGCCGGGGATGCGCGCCTGAAGTGCGAGGTGTTCGCGGAGGGAACGGACAAACCGATCTGGACACGTCACATCCGGATGGCTGCGGGCGATCAGCCTTTCACGGTTCGATGGGAGGCCGGGGCCTCCCCTGCGGGCTCCTATCGATTGGTCGTGGCCGGATTCTTTCTCGATAACAACCAGCGTTTCACGCAAGCGATTCAGTTCTACCATCAGCCGGCGGTGCAGTAGCCGGCGTCGGGTCTTCGGCGGTCGAGTCGCGCATACCGTGAGCCACATCTTCATCAGCTACGCCAGCGAGGATCGGCCCTGGGTGGAGCCGTTCGCCAAGACGCTGGAGAAACAGGGATGGTCGGTCTGGTGGGATCGGCACATCCCCACGGGCCATACCTATGACGACGTGATCTGGAGCGCGCTTCAGGCGGCCTCCTGCGTGGTGGTGGTGTGGTCGACGCACTCGATCGGCAGCGAGTGGGTCAAGGAAGAGGCCAGCGAGGCCAAGCGGCGCCACATACTGCTGCCCGTGCGCATCGACGAAGCCCGCCCGCCATTCGGATTCAGCCGCCGCCAGACTCAGTCGCTGGTCGGGTGGCGGGACGGCGTGCCGCATCGCGGGTATGACCAACTGCTCGTGGACATCGCGCGAGTGCTGAAAGCCCCGCCGCCCCTGCTCTCGGCGAAGGCCCCGGCTCGCCGAGCCCGCCTTTTCGGCTATCTCTGGTTGATCCTGCCGACGCTGCTCGTCCTGATGGTGGTCTTGGGCCTCATGGCCTGGCGTATTCCCACGCGGGTTCAGATCGACCTCACGGTGGACCGAGTCGAGTTCACGGTCGGTGAGGTCGACGGCGGCTGGAAGAATCTGCTGGGCGCACTCGATTTTGAATCGTTGACCATCCGGAACTTTTCGCGCGCGCGACTCGTCCCCCACTCGATCTCGGTGGCCGATCCGCAACAATACGATTTCGAGAAGGACACCTACCCCGCGTCCGCTTGGAGACCGGTGACCCTCGCGCAGCCGTCGGTGCACCTGACGGCGGGCGACGCCGCTCGGCACCCCGCCGTGACCATTCGCGGCGAGGCCGGCTCGGAGCAGGGCGGGCGTCTCGATGCGGTCGCGCTCGCGACCGGCTCCTCGGTGGTGCTCGAACGGGCGGGCGGGTCCGGGGCGTCCCTGACGATGAGCATTCGCGCCGAGCGGCCGGGGATCCGGCTGACCCCGACCACCGTCTTCGAGGCGGCGACGCAACATACGAGGCTGGAGGGGGTGGTCGATCGGTCCCCGGCCGAATCGGAGGGACTGACCTACCGGGTGTCGCTCAAGACGAGCCAGCCGACCGTCGAGGTCGAAGGGGACGAGGGGGCCTTGGCGATGACGATTCGTCCGCTCGGCGGGAGCGGAGATCTGTTCAAAGGCGATGAGGCCCTGGCGGTGACCGCCCTGGATCTGTTCAAGCAAGGGAGCACCGGAGGGCGCGTGTCCGGCCTGACGGAGGGCCGGGAAGGGGTGATGCGGTATCCGGAATTCCCCGACCTGGCCGCAGTTCGGTTTTCGCATCCCGATGTCGTGGCGATCGAGGAGCTGGACCGATTTGCCATCAAAGAAGTGGAATGGTCGAGCAAGGCCCCGGGGATCCGTCTGGTCTTGGACGGAGTCGCGGGTCGCCTCGCGACGAGATCGGGAGACTTTTCCCGGGACCATCGTCTCACACAGTTCGACCGGCTGTGGCATAATCCCCGCCTGATGAGCCTACTGGCCATTCTCGGCTGGGTGGTTCCGACGCTGATCGGCGCTCGGAAACTGTTCAAGGAACAGTGATGTGAACCGCTGGCTCTTGCCGCTCGTTACGTCGATTCTTGTTATGTCCCTGCTCAGCGGCCACGTTGCTGCGGTGGTGATGGCTACGCCTACCCCGGTGCCTGCGACGAATTGCTTGAAGTGTGGAGTTGTAAAAATTACGGCGCAGGTCGACGGCAAGACGAAGACCGGCTCCGGGGTCGTCGTCCGTGTCGACCAGGATGCGGCCTACATCGCGACGGCCGCGCACGTGATCGAGGGCGATCCCCACCCCAAGGTGACCTTCTTTTCTCTGACCCTACAGCCCGCGTCCGCGGAGGTGGTCGGCAGCGAGGGCGGCGACCGGAAGGGGCTTGCGGCCTTACGCGTGCCGGGGCCCATCCCAGACGGAGTCGTGGCCTTGGCGCTCGACCAGACGAGCCGTGTGGCCGGCGGGGAGGCCGTGACGTTCATCGGTTTCCCCCGCGGCCTTCCGCCTTGGACCGTCTCGACAGGGAGTCTGAGCGGGGTCAGAGGCCCGGCGTTGGCTTTTCAGGCCTTGGTGGAAGAGGGTCATTCTGGCGGGCCGATTCTCTTGGAGGGCAAGGTAATCGGCGTGGTGAGCGACGCGCGGGATCGGCTGGGGTACGCGGTGCCGGCGTCGATCCTCGCCGTGGCGTTGACCGGCTGGCGCATCGAGCCGCGCCCGAGCGAGTCGATGGTGTCTCGGGAAACGACCGGTCCCGACGGCGTCAGGATGGTGCTGATCACGTCGGGACGTCTGGCGACGAAACGGGTGGGCGTCTATGCGGGAGGGCTGGTCGAAGAGATCCAGGGCCCTGCGCTCCACCTGTACCTCCCCGACGATGTCTACGTCGACGCCGAGCTGGTGACGGTCGGGCGGTATCGCGCGTTCGTCGAGGCGACGGGTCGTCTTCCTCCCGGCATCTGGGGTGAGCCCGGGACCTCGCCCGATCCCGATACTCCCGTGGAGGGCGTGAGCTGGCACGATGCGACCGCCTATTGCCGATGGGTCCGGAAGCGCTTGCCGACGGAAAACGAATGGGAGAAGGCTGCCCATGATACGAAAGGGCGAGTGGTGAACGAGCACCTGTCCGAATGGACGGCCAGCACGTTCCAGGAGTCGAGGCTCAGCCAGGCCAAACCGGACGACCAGGCACGAAAGGTGGTCAGGGGAAGCCTCCGCGCCTTGAATATCCAGGAGGTCAAGGGGGACGTGGCGTATGCCGTTCGCATGTACGCGAACGCGGGGGACGTGGCGTCCGGCAGAGGGTTTCGCTGCGTGCGAGACGCGCCCCTCCCGCAGTGAGGCTTCGACCGGAAAGGACCGAACCATGAGGCACTGGTGGGAGAGAGGGCTTCTTCTGTTGTGTGCGCTATCGCTGGGTCTCCTGTGGCCGCCCCGACTCTCCGCCGGGGGCATCGAGGATCTCAAGAAGGGCGTGGTGAAGATCGTCGCCCACGTGGAGGGCCAGCAACCCAAGGTCGGGACCGGCTTCGTCGTGTGGGCGGAGGAGGAGGCGGCCTACATCGTGACCGCCTCGCACGTGATCGGAAGCGATCCGCAGCCGGCGGTGGAGTTCTTCACCAAACCACACCAAAGCTTCAAGGCCAAGGTGATCGCCACGGAGGGGGGAAGCGACAATGGGCTCGCGGCGCTCATCGTGCAAATGAAGATCCCCAAGGGGACTGTGGCGTTGGGCGTTGATGTCGCCACTCGCTTGTCCGGCGGGGAAGCCGTCTCCTCCATCGGATTTCCCCGGAGGCGCGAGGCCTGGGCTGTCACCAGCGGGACGATCAGCGGCATTAAGAATCGCCACATTACCATCCAGGCGCCGATCGAGGAAGGCAACTCCGGGGGACCCCTGCTGCTGAACGGCCGCGTCGTCGGGGTGGTCACCCAGAGCGCCGGTTCATTCGGTCAGGCGGAGCCTGCCGCGACGCTCCGATTGTTCTTGCATGCCTCGCGGGTGCCGATCGAGGAGGAGGGCGAGACGGGCGTGGCCGGACGAGAGTTCATGGAGCCGGCCGACGAAGCGAGGGTGGGCACGCGATCCCCGACAGGGCAGCAGGGCCCTGCGAGGGCCTCCGTCGACGTCACGGGAACGTGGATGGTGCCGGGAGAGCCCGGCTATCACTATGTCTTTCAGCAGAAGGGCCAGGAAGTCACCATGACGCAGGTGATGGCCGACCCCCTGTTGGGATCACAGCCCCGGGTCTATGCGGAAGGCGAAATCGAGGGGCGACACATCGAGATGGTCTACCTGAACGCGTCGGGTATGGGCACGATCGTGCTGGACGTGCTCGACGATCAGCAATCGATGCAAGGCGTGTTTAATCTGGGGATGGTGCCGCTGCAGATGTTCCTGCAGAAGCGGGGCGACTAACCCGCATTATTCACGAACGCTTCTGCTGCAATCACGGATTCGCTGCTCCAACAAGCCTCGCGGCGGGCGTGCTCGCCATTCAGTCGGTCAACAGACTGTTTCACGTATGCTTCCCTCCTTCATGGCGGCGCTTGCCCGTCTCGCAACGCGACTCCACGATTTCGCGACGAACCATCGTGAATAATGCGGGCCAAGGAGCCACCCCGCGTGGTGCCCTCGATGGGTGTGGGGTGGGCGTCACATCGACAGCTTCTCGGCCACGTTCCGCATTTGCACGCCATGTACAAGCGAGGCCCCGCCTCGGATCGCGCAAGCGACGTGTACGGCTTCGGTCATCTCTTCCGTATTCGATCCCTTCTCGAGACAGGCCTGGGTATAGGCGTCGATGCAGTACGGGCACTGCACGGCGTGGGCCACCCCCAGCGCGATGAGGGCCTTTTCACGCTCGGTCAGGGCTCCCTCGGAGAAGACGGCGTTGTAGTAGCTCATGAACTTCTCCCACAGCTCCTTGTTGCCCTGTCCCATGTCGGCGAACTTTCCCAGGTCTTTGGGATGGTAGTAGGTGTCCATAGCCGCTCCTTCAACAAAGACGAAGGCCGAGATCGCGGCTCAGGGTGAGCCTGAAGGTCGGTCCTTTCTGAGCCTCAGCCTGAATCTCAACCTGCCTGTCTTACGCATTGCCCGGTGGATCCGGTTCGACCCTGGCCAGCACTTGCTTGAATCGGTTCCCGACCAGGTTGGTGACCTTTCCCATCAGGTCGACGACCTCCTTCCACTCCTCGGGGCGAAGGTCATGTTTGAGTTGGGGATGGATCGCCCACTCGGCGGACACGGCCTGCCCGGTGCGGCTGACGAGCACCCGAAGCAGTTCGACTTCTTTTACGGTGACCGGTTGCTGGCCCGGCGCTTCCGGCTGATTCGGAATACGGGATGCCATGATGGAGTCTCCTTCTCAATGAGTCCGGCATCATAGCCGATCGGCTCGTCGGCTGTATATCACCGGGCGCCCAGTCGGCCGGAGGATTCCGCCAGGACGCCGAGCATGGCTTCGTGGAGATGACCATTACTGGCCACCAGGTCCTTGCCGTAGATCGTATGGGGCGCGCCGTTGAAGTGGGTGACGCGCCCGCCGGCTTCCCGCAGGATCACGGCGCCGGCCGCCACGTCCCACGGACTGAGCTTGACCTCCCAGTAGCCGTCCAGCCTCCCCATCGCGACATAGCAGAGATCGAGGGCGGCCGATCCGGTTCGCCGGACTCCTTGGGCGCGGAGCGAGAAGCGGCAAAAGTGGTCCAGGTTGTTGTCGGCGGTTTCCCGGATGTCGTAGGCAAATCCCGTGACGAGCAGCGCCTCGTCGAGCGCCGCGATGGACGACACCGCGATCGGGCGGCCGTTGAGGCGCGCCCCGCCGCCCGCGATTCCCGTGAACAGCTCGTCCCGCGTCGGATCGAACACGACGCCGAGGACGCAGAATCCGTTGTGTTCGAGCCCGATCGAGATAGAATAGCAGGGAAAGCCGTGCGCGAAATTGGTCGTGCCGTCGAGTGGATCGATAATCCACTGGAAGGACGACTCGCCCCGTGCCTCGCGTCCCCCTTCCTCGGCCAGGACGTGATGCGATGGAAACTCGCTCCGGATGCGGTCGATGATGATCCGCTCGGCTTCATGATCGGCGTCGGTGACCAGGTTGACCACGGTCGTCTTCTGTTCGATTCGAAAGCCCTCGCGCGCGCGGGTTTGCAAGGCTGTGCCGGCCAGACGAGCGGCCGAGACCGCCGTCTCCATATACTGCGCGTAGCGGTCTCCGGCGGAGTCGTCACTCATATGGCACCTGCGTTCGGTGGAGGGTCACGAGCCCGTCCGATCGTCGATCCGGACGCGCCGCGTCCCAGACAGGCGTTCCCATGGAACCGTCGCCGAACTGGATGTCAATACTTTTTTGTTGATCTCCGCGCGCAGTGTTGCTATAAAGCGAGCGATCTTTGAGTGAGATCCGATTGGTGGAAGAACTCAAAGCACACCTCCCCAGCTGCGGAATTCCTCGAGAAATCCTACACAAGCGCTTTGCGAATTTCGAACGTGTGGCTCCGGACGATGGTTCGACAGGCCGGCGGTTCTTATCCGCGCATGGTCCATTCGATGCATTTCGTCGTCGATATCCGTCTGAGTGGTCGAGTCGAGACGGGCGGCTCCTTTGTCGCCGCGTGTGGCGGGATGGGCCTGCCGTCGCGGACTGTAGCAAAACGATGTGGAGAAATCTCGTCGGGGACGCCATCGGGGTCTGACGAGCGACGGTGTGAAGGGAGGTGAGGGCGTTGGCAACGAAGAAAGCGGCAAAGAAGAAGAAGAAGTAAGACTCCCGCCTCGTTCCACACGCCGGACGTGAGGCCACTCGCGTCCGGCGTGCTTTTTTTATACGAGATGAATCCGGACCAGAGCGGTACTCGCTCACGGACCATCCACAGCCTTGTCGAAGAGGCGGAGATCAGGCGGCTGAGGCGACGGACGCCGCGGGATGATAGGGCTGGTGCGAGGTGGCGGACAGCTCCGCGTGGGCGGCATGCTCGTCGATGCTGAGCATCACCCAGCACTCCGGACGTCGCAGGATTTCCAACACGAGTTTCGTGTGGAGTGCGTGTCCGGAACGATCGGCTTTCACGTGGCCGATGAAGGGCATGCCCATCAGAGCCAAATCGCCGATCAAATCGAGGATCTTGTGGCGGACGAACTCGTCCTGAAACCGGAGGCCGCTCTCGTTCATCACCCCGGTTTCGGACAGGACGACGGTGTTATCGAGAGAACCGCCTTTTCCAAGTCCTCTGGACCAGAGCGCCTCCACTTCGCGCAGGAAGCCGAACGTACGGGCGTCGGCGATATCCCGCTCGAATGCCCCGGCCGAATACTCGAAATCGCGGGTCTGACGTCCGATGAGCGGATGATCGTAGGCGATCATGTAGGTCACGCGCGGCGTCGGTGAGGGCTCGATCACCACGCGGCGAACCCCGTCACCGACCTCGATCGGCTGGGTGATCTTCAAAAAGGGCTGCGCTCGATTCTGAGCGGCCACGCCCGCCGCACGGATCAATCGAACAAAGGGGCCCGAACTCCCGTCCAGGACAGGCACTTCCCCGGCATCGATCTCGATCAAGACATTGTCGATTTCCAGTCCGGACAGGGCGGCCAAGACGTGTTCAATGGTCTTGATCTGGGCACCCTGGCTCGAAATGGCCGTGCAGAGTTCGGTCGAGACGAGATTTCGGATGCTCGCACCGAGCCGGACGGACGTGCCGCTCGATTTGCGGACGAACACCACCCCGGTATCCGGAGGAGCAGGAAGCAAGGTCATCGTGACCGGCTGTCCAGAATGCAGACCCACTCCGGAGCATGAGATTGGAGCCGCTATTGTGTGTTGGTATCGCATAAGAGGACCGTGTAGGTTTATACAACTACCATGCCAATCAGGAATGCACGGTATATGAATATGTAACATACGGAAAGATAAAATGAAATAGCGATTTATCCCGATCCGGCAGTCATGTTGCAAAAAACTAACAACTGTGGCGTTTTCTCGGAGTGCCACCTTCATATTCGAGCAACCTTAGAAGAGAAAGCTCGCTCCGGCAGGGAAGGCTGCAGCCTCCTAACCGTGTTTTCCCCTGAGGTTGGCCAATGTGGCAAGAATCTCGGCTGGTCTTGGAGGGCACCCGGGGATGTGGAGATCGACCGGGATGTGACGGTCTACCGGCCCGGTGACCGCATAGCTTCCTCGAAAGACCCCGCAGTTGATTGCGCAGTCACCCAACGCGATCACCACCTTGGGATCCGGCGTCTGCTTGTAGACGTCCTTGAGGGCACGATCCATGTTGACCGTCACGGGGCCGGTCACCACGAGGGCATCGGCATGACGAGGCGAAGCGGCGATGTGCACCCCGAATCGCTCGACGTCGTAGACGGAATTCGTCAGCGCATTCATTTCCATTTCGCAGGCGTTACACGAGCCCGTGTCCACCTCTCGGATGGTCAACGATCGACGGAACGGCTTGGCCTTGTCGCGCGCCTCCGGCCCCGGCACGTCCGACGGCTGCGCGGCCTCCGGGTACCGGCCGGTCACCACTCCGGTCAGCAGGCTTTTCTTGAGAATACGAAACATACGCGTCCTCCTGGTTACAGGTCGTTGCCCGCATACGAAAGGTTGAAACTCTTGTTGATGAGCGGGAAGTCGGGAATGATATTGCCGACCACGGCCCACTGGATCGCTGGCCAGTTGACAAACGACGGGTCGCGCACTTTGCACCGGTGAATCTTCCCCTGCTCACCCGCCATCACCATGTAGAGGATCTCGCCCCGCC
This sequence comes from Candidatus Inralta sp., assembly GCA_039794185.1. Classification (GTDB taxonomy): domain Bacteria; phylum Nitrospirota; class Nitrospiria; order Nitrospirales; family Nitrospiraceae; genus BQWY01. The sequence continues at coordinate 99,490 of JBDIVW010000013.1, forward strand.
AGCCCTCGACTGCGGACAGGGCCCACCTTCCCGACACCGGTTCTCCGGTCGGCTGGGCCACGATCGGCCCTTGCGGAATGCGTCGTCGGATTTCCCTGACCAGTCGCATGGACTCATGGATCTCATCCATTCGCACCCGCATCCTTGCCCGGACGTCCCCATATCGATAGAGCACTACTTGTGGCTGTAATTCGTCATAGGCCGCAAAAGGATGGTCGCGCCGAATATCCCGATCGATCCCTGATGCCCGACCAACCACGCCCATCACCGCATGATCCCACGCTGTACGATCCGTGAGGATTCCGGTGGTCTCTAAACGATCCGTCAAAGACGCATTGGCAAATAAGATCTTCTCAATTTCCCTGAAATTGGACTCGATGCAATCCAATTCTGCGACGGTCTGGGTCAGTTGTTCGTTGGACAAGTCAATGCCGACACCGCCGACGCGATTCACTCCTCGAAGAAAACGTGATCCCGTCAGCCGGTCGTTGAGTTGCATGACCAGCTCTTTCATCCGCCCACAATGCGCATGGGCGAGGGCATACGCAGTGTCGTTACAGATGGCCCCGATGTCGCCGAGATGATTGTGCAGCCGCTCCAATTCGAGCCATAGAGAGCGGAGGTACCGGCCGCGTCGCGGTACGTCGATCCCCATCAGTGTTTCAACCGCTTGGCAGTAGGCGAGACTATGGCCAACCGTTGTATCGCCGGAAACCCGTTCGGCCAATGGCACAGCCTCGGTGAGCCGTTGTTGCTCGAATAGCTTCTCCACCCCTCGATGCTTCCAGAAATGGTGAACCTCAAGCTGCATAATCGGCTCGCCCGCCACCGAGAATCGGAAATGCCCCGGTTCGATGATACCGGCGTGGATCGGCCCAACTGGGACCTCGAAGACCCCTTCCCCTTCAATGTGGCGGAAGCGGTACTCTCCCTGTTGTCGTCCTAAGACCTGATCCCAGGCAAAATCTTTCTTCAGTGGGTGGGAGCCTTTCGGCCAATGCTCATGGCGGACGAGTCGGCGCATGTCAGGATGGCCGACAGGGATAAGTCCGAAGAGGTCGCGGATCTCCCGCTCATACCATTTCGCCGCATGGATATGAGGCGTGATGGACTTGAAGAGACGGTCCTCGCCCTGCAGGTCGGCGCAAAGCAGCAGCCAGTCTTTGCGTTCCGCGAGCGTGAAGAGGTAGTAGAGCTCATAGCGAGATTCGCGCGGCCGATGGTCCACCGCCCAGAGGAGCGACAGGCTGCCGCGCAAGTCCGGCTTCGTATGGAGGTAATGTGCAACAAGTGGAATCTGATCGGTTTTGATGCCCAATAACGGGGTACCATGAAACATCGCGGATTCAAGAACCGCAGCCGGAAATTCCTGCTGAAGCAACTGCGCTGCCGCCGCTGCATTCGCCATGACGTCACCTCGCCAGGAGCACGTTGACCGCCCGGTCCATGAGCCCCCTCAGGGACTCCGGGAGCGCAAGACCAAATCCCACCAATGCGGCGCCGGTCACGATCAGCGGTACATGTCCCACGTTCCAGTGCTCGCCAGGTTGCACGCCGTCCGGTGGCGTGCCCCATACCATCGAGACCAGCCGATACGTGAATCCCCCGAACAGGGCTACGGCAAACAGCAGAAACACGGTGACAATCGCGAGACTGCGCACATCGTGCGCGACAACGATCGTGAGAAACTGTCCGATATGCAGGGTGTCGGAAGAAAAACTCTGCGTGGCGAGCGCCGACACGACCATCAATTCGCTGAGGAACATGGAAAAAGGGGGCATCCCCACGAGCGCCAAGCCCGCCACCAACAGAGCGATCGCCGTGACCGGCTGCACTGTCAACAGGCCTCGCACGTCGTTGATTTCGCGGGTGCCGAAGCGGCGGTGCACATTGCCAGCCGAAAAGAACGCCAGAGACTTGGCCAAGGCATGGTTGAGGAGATGAAACAGGCCGCCGAATGTGCCGGCCACTCCTCCCACCCCGAACCCCGCCATCGCGATCCCCATGTGTTCGATGCTCGAATAAGCGAACAGCCGTTTGTAATCGCGCTGGATCAGGATAAAGAAGGTGGCCACCACGAACGAGAGGAGCCCAAAAATGAGCAACAGGTTGCCCGTGTAGTACTCCGGCAAGGCTTGATCCACGATGGCCTTGCTCCGGAGCAGCGCATAGACCGCCACTGTTTCGAGCACGCCGGCCAACATCGCAACCACCGGCGCGGGCGCTTCGCTGTAGGCCTCCGGCAGCCAACTATGCATCGGCGCCAGTCCGACTTTTGTTCCGTAGCCGACGACGATGAAGATGAACGCCAGCTTCAGCACGTGGGGGTCCAGTTGACGTGCGATGTCCAGCAACGTGGTCACGTTCAGCGCAGCGCTGACATCCCCCAGCACCCGGACCGACGAGTAATAGGTCAAGACCGTGCCAAAGAGGGCGAGCGCAATGCCGACGGAACAGAGAATCATGTATTTCCATCCTGCCTCGAATCCCTCACGTCTGCGGAAGAATGAGATAAGAAAGACGGTCGCTAACGTGGTACCTTCCATAGCGGCCCAGAGGACGCCGAGGTTGTTGGCCGTCGTCGCGGCAATCATGGCGAAGAGAAACGAATGAAATAAGAAGAAGAATCGGCTCACACGCCGAGGCGTGATCATGCCGCGAGCCACATAGTCATCGAGATAGGACCAAGTGTACAACGAGCATAGAAACCCGATCGCGGTGATAATCAGGAGAATGAACGCCGAGAGGGCATCGAGATAGACGAAGTCCCAGAGCGACGTGAATGATCCCTGAGCCAATACCTGTTGCACGATGGCCAGTTCGGAGATGACCAGTGCCGTCATCGTGGCGAGGTTCAACCCATGCAGTATGGGGGCGCGTGTTGTCGCCAAGCTGAGAATCGCCGCCACAATCGGCATTCCGAGAATGATGGCCACGGGAGCCACGCTTGTTCCTATCACGGGATCTCCGCCGCCCGGCTAAAAAGTCTTGCAATCGAGTCGAGCACTACGGTCATGTCCGGCGGCATGTTGAGCCCGATCGTTCCCAATACCGCCATATTGATAGCGATTGCGGTACCAGCGAAGAGGCAGCACTGCCTGCCCAGCGGCCTCCCTGGCTCGGCTGGAACTCCTAAAATCATTCGAAACACCTGGTAGAGCAACGTGGCAAAGGCCAGCGTCAGGAGGAGCAAGAACACTCCGGCAATCTCCGGCCTCACGGCATAGGTCGCCACGGCAATCAGCACTTCGCTGGTGAACAGCCCGAACGGAGGCATCCCGGCCAGTGCGAGACCGGCAACGAGGATCGCGGTTCCTGCGAGCGGCATGTGAACCAGAAGGCCAGTCACCCGATCGAGCATCCTGTGTTCGTGACCAAGAAAGACCAATCCTGCGCCGTAGAATGCGGTGGACTTCGCGAGCGCATGATTCAATAAGTGCCAGGCTCCCGCAAAGGTTCCCGCACCTCCGATGCCGAATCCCAATAGCGCAATGCCGATATGCTCGATACTGGAATAGGCGAACAGCCGTTTGAAATCTCGCTGGACCAGCAAAAAGGTCGCCGCGACCGTCAACGATAGCAACCCCAACCCCACCACCAGAGTACCGGCAAATTCCGGTCCCACCGTGCGATCCGTGATGATCTTGAACCTCAAAATTGCATAGACCGCCAGGGTCAACATGTTCGCGGACAACATCGCGCTCACGGGCGTCGGAGCTTCCGCATGCGCATCCGGGAGCCAGGTATGCATCGGCGCGATTCCGGCCTTCGTCCCGTAGCCGATGAGCGCGAAGAGAAACGCAATCTTGATAACACCGGGATGCAACTGTTCGGCTACCCGGTACAGTTGGGACCAGCGTAAGGCTTCGTTCGAGACACCCAAGACGTGTTCGGAGGAATAGTAAATGAGGATGGTACCGAACAACGCGAGCGAAATACCGACCGCGCTCAAGATCACGTATTTCCAGCCGGCCTCCAATGCTGCTTGGCTCCGCTCGAAGCCGATCAACAGAGCGGCAGACAGCGTCGAGCCTTCGATGGCGATCCACATGATCGCAATGTTATCCTGATTCACCGCAGTCAGCATAGCAGCCAAGTACAGATCAAACAGACAGAAGAACCGGCCGTAGCGTTGCAGGGTGAGGTGTTCACGGGTGAATTGTTCTCCCATGTACCCCACGGCATACAGGGTGCCGGTACCCCCTACCACACCGATAATGAGATCCAACCAGGCGCTCAGGGCATCGGTTTGCAGCAGGATGCCGACCGACAGACTCTCGCGAGCAACGACTTGCTCGAAGACCAGCAATGCGCTTGCCAGCAGCGCGCCTGCCTGGACACACTGCAGCGCGTCCACGGCCCGGCGCTCTCTCACGAGCAGACTGCCAAGCCCGGTGAGAATAGGTGCCGCGACCAGAACGACCAGAGGCCAAGCCAATCGCAGTCCCCCCACCTCTAAGCTCATCCCTGCACAAGGCCAATGCGGTTGGCGACAAGCCCCGCATTGGCCACACCAGTTACTCTTTCAGAATCGTGAGCTTGCTTGTGTCCACGCTGTCGAAGGTATCTTGCAGCCGGTGCGTATAGATGCCGATGATAAGGGCCCCGACGAGCACGTCAAAGAAGACTCCGAGCTCGACGATGAGCGGCATGCCGTAGGCGGCGGCCGTAGCTCCCAGGAACAGGCCATTCTCCATGACAAGGAATCCAATGACCTGCGTCACGGCTTTCTTGCGGGCGATCATTGTGAAGAACCCGATCAACACGATGGCAAGGGCGATGGCAAGCGAGTCCCGCGTCAGCAGAAACCCGAGGGGAATGATGGGCTGGGTGATGACAAACGCGAGCATCACCAGACCCCCGCAGATCAGCAGCCCCATCGGCACGTTCACGTTCATTTCGAGCTCGCGCTTCACGTTCAATCGCTCGATCACCTGTTTAAGTATGCTCGGGATCACGATCGCCTTGATGACGACGGTCAGAGCGGCCGCAATGTAAATATGATGAATACCCGTGAGGAACGCGACAAGCGCCGCCGTCGCCGCGAGGAAGACCGACTGTATGGCGAAAAGATCTACGCAGGCGGACAGTCTCCGCTGCGCCACGATTGCAAAACAGGTCAGGAGCAGCAGCGCCGATCCTAAATCCACCAACTGCGATCCCAGGTGTGGAGTCAACAGCGACATGCTACCCTCGCAACACGTAGAAGAAGATCATGCCGAGGAGGGCCAGAATGAAGGCCACTCCCAGAAAGTCCGTCACCCGGAACAAACGGAGTTTGGCAAACATCGATTCGACAATGCCGAGCAACACGGCTAACCCTGAGACTTTTGCGAGGTAGCTCGCGAGGCCGACCCCCAATGCGGCCGGTTCCATGCTGGTCGCAATTCCCCACGGTGCAAAGACATTGGCGATGAGCGTGAGGAACACCAGGAGCTTGAGCCCCGCGGCCCATTCCACCAGTGCCAAATAACGTCCGGAGTATTCCAGGGTCATGGCTTCGTGAATCATCGTGAGTTCAAGGTGGGTTGCCGGATTGTCCACCGGGACGCGGCCTGTTTCGGCAATAGCCACGATAAATAGGGCCGCCAGCGCCATCAGATGCGGCGACGGGTCCGTCACGACACCTTCCATCAAAGCCGTTTTATGGACGATAATGCTGAGATTGGTCGATCCGGCGGTCAGCGCAATGGCGAAGATAGACATGATCATCGCCGGCTCGGTGAGCGAGGCGACGATCGCCTCGCGGCTGCTGCCCATGCCCCCGAAAGCAGATCCTGCATCGAGCCCAGCCAAGATGAGAAAGAACGTCCCCAACGCCAGCAGATAGACCAACGCAATGATGTTCCCGGCGAAGCTCAGCGGGGTCCTGGAAGTGAAGACAGGGACGAGGAGGCCGGCGGCGAGCGAGGAGGCAAACACAATGTACGGGGTCGCCGTGAAAATCCATGATGTTGTCGTCGAGATGACCGGCTGCTTTCGAAAGAGCTTTGCCAGGTCTGCGTAGGGCTGGAAGACGCTCGCGCCCCGTCGCAACTGGAGACGCGCCTTCACCTTCCGGATCAGTCCCACAATGAATGGCGAGACGGCCACCAAGACGATCGTTTGAGCAACGACGAGAAGAACTGCCCACATCATGAACGTAATCCTTGCCTCTAGCTTCTCGCCCGACAGGTTAGGTCGCAATCAACAACAGCACCACCAGCGTCACAAAGATATACGTGAGATAGAGATGCAGACTTCCGGCTTGGATGACACGCAGCCGCTCCGCCATCGTCGAGAAGAACGTCACGACCGGATCGTAGAGGTACTTCTGAAACACAGGTTCGACGTGGAATTCAAACCGCCGCCGCTTCGCGAAATAACGAGATTCTTCGAGCAACTCCGTCTCCAACTTCACGGTGGGCTGATAGATCATGCTGAACACCCGTTTAATCGGCTGCACGAAGCCGGTGGCCGTGTACTCCATACGAGGACTCAGATTGATCCCGCACCCCCAGGTCTTGTAATACCGCGCCTTGGCCAGCCCGCCGAATACGACCACCAACAAGAGGCCGAGCATCGCCAAACCGATCAAGCCCAGCGCAATCGCGGGCGAGGAGAGACTGGAAAACTCCATGTTGACGGGTGCCAGGACCCAGCCGTCGAGCTCCACCATATTTTCGGCGATCGAGACATGGACGAAGGGCCCGACGACGCGATCCAGCACCGGTACCACGACCATGGGCAGCAGTCCCAGCAACAGGCACAAGCCAGACAGCAGGCCCATCCCGAGTCTCATGGGTATCGGCACCTCTTGTGCGTGCCGGGCATGGGAGCTTCTCGGTAACGCGAGGAATGAAATTCCGAAGGCTTTTGCAAAACAGGCGAGGGCCAGGACGCCGGTCAAGGCCAACATCGCTCCGGCGAGCGGAAGCAGGAGCTTCATGAGAAGATCCGGGAGCTGGAAACTCAGGAACAGGCTTTGAAAGACCAGCCATTCGCTGACGAACCCGTTCGTGGGAGGCAGGGCGGAAATCGACACTGCACCGATCAGAAAGAATATGCCTGTCCAGGGCATCCTTCGTAGCAAGCCTCCGTACTCCTCCATATTGCGCGTGTGGGTGGCATAGAGAAGCGAGCCGGCGCCCATAAAGAGCAGCGCTTTGAACATCGCGTGGTTAATCGTGTGATAGAGCCCCGCTAAGAGCCCGAGCGCGGCGAATTCTTTCAATCCATACGTTTGAAAGATCATCCCTGCGCCGATGCCCAACAGGATGATACCGATATTCTCAACGCTGTGATAGGCAAGGAGGCTCTTGAGATCGTGTTCCATCAGGGCATACATCACGCCCAACAAGGCCGACACGGCCCCAATGGTGAGCACGGTAAATCCCCACCACCAGGGGAACTCCCCGCCCAGGAAATCAAAATACACTCGGATCAATGCGTAAATGGCGGTTTTAATCATGACGCCGGACATAAGCGCTGAGACATGCGACGGAGCGGCCGGATGGGCATAGGGCAGCCAGACGTGCAACGGCACGATGCCCGCTTTGGTGCCGAATCCGATCAAGGCTGCGAGAAAGGCCAGAGTTTTCATGCCTTCCGGAAGCGCATGCTGAGGATGACGGAACGCTTCGAATGCAAATGATCCGGTCCCTTGGAAGAAGATGAGAAAAACCAGGATGATGAAGGCCGTGCCCACATGCGCCATGATGAGGTAAAACAAGCCGGCATAGCGAACCTCAGCTTTCCGGTGATCCGTGACGACCAGGAAATAGGAGAGCAGTGACATCAGCTCCCAGACAACCAGGAAAAAGAAGCCATTGTCGGCCATGACGACGACCGTCATCGAGAGCAGGAACCCATTGTAGAGAGAACCCATTGCGGCGATGGAAGACCTCCCGAAGAACTCGGTCACATAGCCCAGTGCAAAGATGGATGCAGCCAGGCCGGCGAGGGAGATCGTCAGTACGAAGAACGACCCGAGTGGGTCGAGACGAACGGCAAAGGCGAGCAGCGGGATGGTGGACTCGGTCGACGCGCTCCACGGTTCAGGGGCGAGCAAGCCGGCCATGCCGAGCAGAATCCCGGCTCCACTTGCCACCCCTGCCAAGCCGTGAGCCAGCCTGTTTTGCGTGGCTGGCTTGGACGGGAAACACAACGGCGCTAGGATGCCGGCCGTGTAACTCGCGAACATCAAGAGCAGGAGTGCGTGCATCAGGCGGGGGTCGGCCTACGGCGACTGGCGGACGAGCGTCGGCACAATGGGATGTTGGAACTTGCCCCTGATGCCGTACCGCCCGGACGGTTGGTTTCTCGGTTGGCCGGCAAAGAGCCGCACGGTCGCGGCGGAATCTGTGTCGCCGGTTGCTCGGCGGTCAGCGTCCGGTCCACCGTTCTGCCCGGCCCCAGCCGACGCTCCCCATGCTGAGTGCGGCTGCGATCAACGCTGCCGTCGGGACTCGATCGAGTGCTTTGATGAGATCGGTTCCCCCGCACCTCGTGTTCGGGCTCTTTCACCGGTCTTCGTGCTCGGTTCTCAGTGCGAGCTACCAGGTTCTGAGCAAGGAGCCTCCCGGCCGAGATCCGCCCCCCAGCACTCACCACTCGGTCTTCACGCTCTTCACGTCGCATGCCTGTGGTTAGGCTTAGTGCCCTTGCTTGTGGAGCAACGGATCGATATTTTTCTGAGTTTCCTCGGACACGTTGTAACGGATGTACGGATGGTCCAGCACCTCGTTGGCGTAGAGTCGTCCGGTCGGGGCCGGGACCACGACGTTGGCCTCCGCCGTCCCTTTTGGACCGATGGTGACGGTGCGCTCGATCGCGCTACGGACATAGGGATGCCAGATGACCAGCTTATAGGTACCCGGCGGCACATCCGTCAGGGCGAACCGGCCATGCTCGTCCGTCTTTGCGAAGTAGGGATTGGTCACCGCCAGGCCCCAGCTCTCCATATACGCATGGAAGCCGCATTGCATGACGAAGATCCGGCGACCCCGGCTGAGATTGACCAATTGCTTCATCGGCGCGCCAGCCATGTGCTTGTGGTACAGCCCGGCATCGGAGCGGTCTTTCAAATTGCGCGGATGCTGCGGATTCATGGGCAACGGCACGTTGAACAGCACGCGCGGACCCAAGTGTGAGGTTTCATAGGCCTGAATGTCGTGCATGACGGGGTCCATATTGACCACCGTCACGGTTTGATCGTCCCGGACGACCGTTGTGAAGGGGACGAAGAGACAGTCTTTCGCTTCGATTTGCGGCATGCCCCCTTTCTCGAAGGGCTTGCCCCTGTCGATCCCTTCCAGATAGACCACGACATCGCGGAACTCGCCCGCCGCCCCGACCTGGAACGGCTGCAAAATGCGCCAGCCTTGGCCATCGGAAATGCGCCCGCAATAATATTGGTCTGGCAACGTCGTCAGGTTGTACCCCTTCGGCTTGGGGACTTTCCCCTCCAGCGTCACGGTGCCGACCACCCGGCCCCCATCCGTCACAGAGACCTCTTCGTACGACCAGGCAGAGGAACTCATGCCCGTCATGAGTACGATAAAGACAAAAGGAAGATATCGCATGCCACTTTCCTTTCCGCTGAGGTTAGCATCAAGCCTGAGGCCTGTGGCTGTCAGGAGGGGCGTGTTCGTTTCTGTCGATGCACCGAGTCTACGATGCGCTGAATTGTGTCCGCGGTCAAGTCCCGGATTGTCAAATGGGCCTCGTCGTCTCCGTTGAATGTGCAGAGCGCGATGGTAAAACAATCGGTGCCGCCCCGGATGATCTTGAGAGCGATGTTGGACTGGTGGCAATGCACCCCTACGAAAAGGCAGACATCGATCTTGTTCTTCCAGATCGTCAGATTGGGATGGTTGGGATTGATTTCGCGTTCCGCCACGATCTTGGGATATTTCGGACGATAATCCGCCATGGGGATAAGCTTGGCGGGCACGGCCTCCGCCAAGGTTTTCACGACCTCGGACTCTCGAATCGCCTGGTCGTTCCAGGCCCAGAGCACCAGTGGTCCGGGGAAAATGGTTGGATTCTTGGCGGTCAGCAGCCGCTTGGCGGCCTCATCAATCGCGGACTGTTCCGGCACGATTTTTCCTAGCACGAGACCTTCCCCGCGCGAGGGGAGGACGACACCGTGGGTGGAAACGGCCGAGGGGAGATATCCCTCCGGACCGACGGTCATTCGATACGATTCCATTGCCCTGCCTCCTTTCGGCTCAATACGTATCAGGGTGCGCCCAAGCCTTCACGCAGAAAGATATCCATGGGAGATAACGCGTGTCCCGGATCTGGTCGAACAGTCCCCGGCTGAAACGAACAGCATCGGGCGATGCGGCGCGAATACTCCTCTGCCCGATCTCCTTCCACGACCACCACACGCCGGACGGTTCTCGAAAAGGTTTCCAACTCCGCGGTCGGGAACGGGTGGCGTACTGACGGATACAGAGCGGCGACTGGAAGACCAAACTGTTGACACAATTCCACGGCCTCGCGGACGACACCTTGCGCGGCCCCCCAGGCGACGTACCCGATGTCGGCGAAAGGATCGCCCTCCCGCTGGGACGGAAACAGATCAGCCGTTGTCGGCGGCACGGCGGAATTGCAGGATCGGGTGGAGAGGGATGCGCGAGACAGCAGATCCGCAAGCCGGTCCTCGGCGATGCTTTCTTGGCTGGCAGCGAGGCAGTCCTCGATCACGATCCCGACCGTCCACTCTGGGTGCGCGCGGAGAAGGCGCCGCCCGGCTATCAGCAACCGCACCGCATCTGCCACCCCGCTGGCAACCAAGACGGTTGGCTCTCCGCTCTGATCAGCGCACGAGGTGAGGATCGATTCGTCTCCACCGAGTAGCGCCAAGACACGTCCTTCCGGGCCTCGATAGACGCGCACTCCAGGGTGGTATCCGCTCTGCAACAGCGACACCAGGTGATCGGCCCTCGACAGGTGATCAATGAGCCATTGGTTGGTGGAGGAGGCGAGCCTGTGCAGGCAGTCGCTGCCGCAGTCGCAATGCTCGAATGCCAGGCCGAGTTTGACCGCCTGCGACATAGTCAGCAAGAGGTGGCGGGCCTGCGTACGGGTGGGTGGGGCCAAGTAAAAGACGTCTCGCTTGACGAGATGCCGGCGCGCGAACTCGACGCCAGTGTCGAAGTGCCAGAGATCGATGCCGTGGGCTCGGGGATGTCGTACGGCTTCCACGCCGAGTCCGAGCAGGTGACAAAGCGCCCCCAGCGCTACCAGGGCTCGCGCGGTGTATTGTCCGCCGGGCGAGAGGCTAAGCGCTCTGTGGGGGACGCGATAGGTGATGACACCATCGGGCACAGGGCTATGGAATTGACCAGGGTCGGGTGCATCCCAAAGGAGCACGCTCCCGCGCTGGAGCCCAAAGCCCGAAAAGTTCGGAACATCGTCTTCCAGACAGACCAACACGTCACAACCATGTCCGACCGAATGCAACGGGTGCGTGGCCGCTCGGAGCCGTAGGACTGCAGTTCCCACGGTCCCTTTCGGGGCGCTCAGGCGGGACAGCACGTGCAAACCCTGGTCGGTCAGCGCCTTGGAGAAGAATTCAATTTCGTCAGTCAGCTCAGCCACCCTTCGTCCCAGGAACGCGATCACGACATCACACTCCTGGTCGGCACGAACCGGGAGCCAGGCCGTCAACGGGGCCATTACCACATCCTCCCTTGCTCTCGAATCACCACGTTCGGGGTCTGGCGGCTGGGGTCCACGTGAGCCAGCGGACCCGATAGCCGCTCAGGAAAAGGTGATCATAGAGGGCCGAAAAGAATCGATGACCGTCGGCGGGGAAGCATCGATGTCCATTCCAGTCTAGGATTCCGTACTCCAAGAGGGCACGGAAGCCACAATGATCCGTCACGGTCGTGGAACGAGCGGGGTCGAACTGTACGACCGCGGAGCGTCCACGGGGCAATTGAATGACCAGCATTTCCATCCGTTTCGCCGTGCTTACAGTGCCCAATCGTCTCTGTTCGGGGGCGGTGGGCGTCCAGCGTGGGCATGCCGCCAGGCCATCCAAGGGTTGTTGCATGCCGCGATCCGATTCAATCCGGGGTAGGCCTTGCGCCCACCTCAGCGTGTTCATTCGCCCGTGTCACGTGTCCGTCGTCATGCGAAGGAGAGCACCGTGGTGCCCTCACAGGCTGATACCGATTCGGCTTCCACTAGGCCGGCTCGCCCGTGGTGATAGCTGACTTCCACCAGTTCTCCTTCTCGGAGAGCCGAGAGGGGGATACGATCGGATCCTCGTGCGATGGGCACGTCCCTGCCGATGAAGGCGCGGATGCGAACCGGTATGCCTCGAGGCAGGATCGTGCGCACCTGGATCCATCGCCCCTGTTGACCCGTATCGTCAATCTGTACTAATCGCCCAGAGATCGTCGGCATGGCAGATGCTCATCCATGAGAAAGGAGCGGGCGGCCGGCTTGCGGAAGGCAACGCGCCATCCCTTCACGGGCAGCGAGATTATTGACGTCGTACCTGAGGACCGTCTTCCAATGGAACACGGCCTCCTCGTGCTGTTCCAGTCGTTCCAAGAGCATGGCCAATTCGCTCCGTGCCGCTACATCAAGCGGACAGACAGACAGCGCATCATGCAAAGCCGCGAGGCGGGCTATCCACCCCTCGCAGGAGGCTGTCAGGGTTGGGTGGGGAGCGTCGCCCCAAGGCACGAGTTCGGTCGACATTGTCTTTTCCCTCGGGGAATAAGTCAGTGGCGATGGGGTCTCCGACATCATACCGGCCAAGGCCGCACGTGCGTTACACCGTGATTGGCGCGGACTTGGGTGCCGGTGAGGCGGACGGTCTTTCCATCGGCTGGGGTCGGTATTCCTAGTGATTGCCTCACCAAGCGGACGATGTCGATGATGTGATCCATTTTCTTTACATCGAGGTCTTGCACGCTCAGCATGGCGTCCTCATGGATATCGTGACAGAACGCGATGGTCAGACAGTTCGTCCCCGCCCGCACCATGCGTAGCGCTAGGTTGGCATAATGGCAATGAATACCAATGAACAGGGCCGCTTCGATCTTGTTATGCCAGATCGTGAGGTTCGGATGATTGGGATTGATCCCTTCCTCGGGGTCGATCTTGGGATATTTCGGACGGTAATCGGGCATCGGAATGATCGTAACCCCGGGAATCTCGCCGGCTAATCTCAACAAGGCGTGCCCTTTGGCGATCCATTCGGGGTGCCATGCCCACAGATAGAGCGGACCCGGAAAAATCGTTGGGTTCTTCCTGGTCAACAGTTGTGCCGCCGACTCGGCAATGACCTCATCCTCATGAGCATGCCGCCCATACCTCAAACCGTATCCAGAATCGGGATGAGTAACCCCCAACTCCATCGCCGAGGGAGGATGAAACCCTGCCGGGCCGACATCGATAACTCGTTCGTCGAGTGGCTTCATGAGGGGACCTTTCTGCTCCACGCTCCTAGCGGAATTGTTCCCTCGCGCCGTCCCGGGGAGATTTTGTAGAGGAAACCATCTGGCTGATCTGCTTGCCTGATAGTCTCAAGCCGAAAATCCCTCCAGGGCAGGGCAACTCATCTGAGGGGCCCGTGTGAGCGACGGACGATAACTGTGTTATGCATGAGGAGTGCCGAAATATGGGGAGGCAAAGGGACACTGGAAAATTGAAGGGTTTGAGTCGGTCAGTCGCGTGGGCTGCGGGGAAATCTTGGTGTGCCGGATGATGGTATCGCATGTTTTGCGGGTTTCTTCGGAAAGCCATGCAATACAGCTGCATTTTTTGCAGGGTGCCGGGGTTGCGGCCTACGTGGGAGGTCGAATGAGGCGGGCGCCCGAGAGGGCAGAGGACCGAATCTTGAGGCGGTTCCGCCAGGCCACCGGCATCTAACGCTAGTCGCGAATCCCGTACTCCTTGATCTTGTACTGAAGCGTGCGGAGGCTGATGCCCAAGAGCCTGGCGGCCTTCTCTCGGTGGTTTGTCACCTCCTTCAGAGTCCGCTCGATCACAACTCGTTCGATCTGGTCGATGGGGGTTCCGAGTGTGACGACCACCGTGCGAGCGTGCTCCGTGCTGGCCTGAATCTCCTCCGGCAGGTGTTCCGGTTGAATCAGAGCGTCCCGTACTGTGACCACGAGCCGTTCCATTAGGTTGCGGAGCTGGCGAATATTTCCAGGCCACGCGTATAACCGAAGCAGCCGCATGGCCTCCAGAGAGACTTCCTTGGGCTCGCGGCGATGTTGAGTCGAGAAGTCGGAGAGGAATCGGTCGACCAGTAATAGAATGTCCTCCGCGCGATCTCGAAGAGGAGGAAGGCGAATTGGAATGACATTCAACCGGTAATACAGATCCTCCCGAAAGTCTCCCTGCTTGACCGCCTCCTCGAGGTTGCGATTGGTCGCGGCGATGATCCGCGTATCGACCTTGACCACCTTGGTGCCGCCGAGACGGCGGAATTCCTTGGTTTCGAGGACGCGGAGAAAATCGACTTGGGATTTCAGGGATAGCTCCCCCACTTCGTCGAGCAGCAGGGTGCCGCCGTGGGCGAGCTCGAACCGACCCATTTTGTTCGTGAGCGCGCCGGTAAACGCGCCCTTTTCATACCCGAACAACTCGCTCTCGAACAGGTTGTCCGGCAGGGCGCCGCAATTCAAGGTAATGAAGGGGCGGTCGGCTCGAGAGCTCTTGTGGTGGATCGCGCGGGCGACGAGTTCCTTGCCGGTGCCGCTTTCGCCCGTGAGCAAGACTGTGACGTCGCTCTCTGCGACCATCTCGACCAGTTGGTAGACGCGTTGCATCGGCTCGCTCTGGCCGACCATCTGGTCGAAACGCATCTTAGTTTGGAGACGATCGCGGAGCTGCTTGTTCTCGGCGGCGAGGGCGTACCGTTCCAGGGCCTTCTCGACGACGATGGGAAAGCGCTCGCGGTCGATGGGCTTGGTGAGGTAGTCGTAGGCTCCGTGCCGCATGGCCTCCACCGCGGTGTCGATGGAGCCGTACGCCGTCATCACCACGACCGCCGTGTCCGGCCATGTGTCCTTCAGTCGACGAAGGAATTCCATGCCGCCGATCCCTGGCATTCGAAGGTCGGTCAGCACCAGATCCGCCGGGGCCGCCTCCAGTTGCTCGAGCGCATCTTCCGCCGTGCCCGCTCCGCGAACCTGGTACCCTTTTTTCTCCAGCAGGGTGACCAGGGCGCCGCGGATGTTCACCTCGTCGTCCACGACAAGAATCTGGGCATGCTGCGTCATCTGCTCACTGCCGTGGGCGCTGGGAACCCCGCCGCGGCCGGGAATTGCATCACCACGGTCGTGCCGATGCCCGGAAGACTCGACACGCGGATCAAGCCGCCATGATCCCGCATGATCCGATAGGCGATGGCGAGGCCGAGTCCGGTTCCGCTGGATTTGGTCGTATAGAAAGGCTCGAAGAGGCGCGGGAGTTCCTCCTCGGTCATGCCGATGCCCGTGTCTTTAATGGAAATCTCCACCCAGCGCGTCCCGTCCGTGGTGCGTTGGTTCGCCATGATGTCGCAGCGGCCCCCTTCGGGCATGGCGTGAAACGCATTGACCACCACGTTCACCAGTACCTGGCCGATTTGTGTTTCATCCCCCATGACCGGAGGCAAGTTCTTTTCCACGGTCGTGACGATCTGAACCTTGCGCTCCTTCGCCTCGAACTGCATGAGCGCTACGATGTGGCCGATCACCTTCGGGAGATCCAGTTCGCATAACTCAAGCGGACCGGGCCTGGCGAATTTCATGAAATTGTCGAGAATGCCGGACAGCCGGCGGCATTCGGCATTGACGACCCGCAAGTAATGCTCGGGCTTCTTGGTCGCCCCTCCGTGCTCCTTCAATTCTTCTTCGAGCAGATGGAGGTTCAAGTCCATCGCGCTCAGCGGGTTGCGCAACTCGTGCGCCACTCCGGCGGAGAGGGTGTGGAGCGCGGCCAATTTGTCCGCCACACGCACTCGTCGCTCGAGCGCGAGCCACTCCGTGACATCCTGAGCTTGGAGGATGACGCCGGCCGGCCGGCCGTCGTCCCCGGTGAGTTCGGCGGTGCTGACGCGAATGGTGTGCACGTTCCCGTCGCGGCTCTCGTAGGGGAGATCCTTGTGACTCAGGTGGCGATGGGTTCGCACGGCCGCGTCGAGCGGGCCCCGGAGGGGTTCGCCCTCCGCGAACACCGATTCGTAGGACGCGCCCAGCAGGTCGAGCGAGGAGCGTTTCAGCACCGCCTCCGCCGACGGATTGACGGCTGTGATGACGCCGTCGCGGTTCAGGGTCAAGATACCGGTTGGAATGCTCTCGAGGATGTTCCGCGCCAGTCCTTTGACTTCTTCGAGCGTCCGCCTGGTGCTGTCGTAGTGCAGAAAGGTGATCACCGCCGCGACTCCGATGGCGCTGACCAGGAACACCAGTAGGGTGACGAGGATGAGATCATGGCGCGACCGCCAGAGCGCAGGGAACAAGTCGGTCGGGACGGACCTCTCGTGCGTCACGCCCTCCAACAGGAGCTTTTCGTGCTCCAGACTAAACAGGAGGATCACGGCGAGGACGAGGGCCAGGATGAGCACGACGGAGGCGATGAGACGATACGGGATCCGTCGAAAAAAGGTGGTGGTGGGGATCGGCCTAAACATCTCCCTTGATCCAGGCAGGACTGTCCGTCACTCCATGCTATCAT
The DNA here is from genome assembly GCA_039794185.1 of Candidatus Inralta sp. GTDB lineage: Bacteria > Nitrospirota > Nitrospiria > Nitrospirales > Nitrospiraceae > BQWY01. The sequence continues at coordinate 116,167 of JBDIVW010000013.1, forward strand.
GGGGAAGCCTGGCCGTATACCCGGGCGGGCTCGCCGAAGCCTGGTGTCGGACAGTCCCCCCGCCCGTCGACCTGTGCGGGGGCGAAGGGATCGGGGAAATCAGCGGATCGGCTTCAACGGAGTTCCCATCGTGGCTCGCCGGCGTCGTAACCGGTCGCAGCAGTCGGGGCAGAGCTCCTGCAACGTCAGATCGTCGTATTCGAGCGTGGTCGAGCGTCGCGCGCAACGATCGCAGTACCGGCTCGGCGCAGACTGATTCGCGTGTGATTGAGCGGCAGAATTCGGCACGAGTCATCCCTCCTTGTATATTGAAAGTTACTTGCTACTATGCCGACCTCAAGCAAACGGGACGTGACAGACCGATCCCTCCAAGGTCCCTTGAGGCCGCAACAAAGCATGGTTCGTCACGTCCTTCCTCCCG
>JBDIVW010000014.1:0-110788 GCA_039794185.1 Candidatus Inralta sp.
CTCCTCCCCACTCCTGATCACGCTGTCCTCTCCGACCATCCGGCCCTCCTGATGAAAGCCGGCAGTCGACCGATGAAGAGGACATTGCTATCTTGGTGAAAGCGGACATTATCATTTTGGGATTACACTCAGCGAAGTAGCGAAATGTATGTATGAACAGGGGCAAAGGGGGAGGAGTGCTGAGTTCCAAGTGCTGAGTGCTGAGGGTTGGGGAAACGCCTGGACCTGATGGCGAATGGCATCTAGCTTATGGCACAAGCGGGAGACGCACCTCGTGAAGCGTAGCTCGTTATTCGGGCGGGACTTGCGAGAGAGGTGCATCCGAGTATCCCGTGGGTAGGGTGAACGAATCGTATGGTTGGCCAAGGAGGGGCCGACCATGCTAGACACCGCGCTGGATCAGTACCTGCTAGGCCTGCAGTCGCCGTGGACCGTCAGCCGCGTGAACCTGGACGTCCAAGAGTTACGCGTGGACGTGTGGGCCGAGCATTCGGAGTATGCGACGTGGATGTGCCCGCACTGCACGGAGACGCGGCCGCTCTACGACCACGCCGATGAGCGGACGTGGCGGCATCTGGACAGTTGGCAGTTCCAGACATACCTGCATGCGAGAATTCCCCGCGTGGCCTGCGGCGAGCCTAGCGTGGTGCAGGTGTTGGTGCCGTGGGCGGAGCCACGGTCATGGTTCACGATGCTGTTTGAACGCCTGGCCATCGACGTGCTGCGTCAATGCGATGTGAGCGGCGCCAGGAGGATCTGGCGGGCCAGATGGGATGAGGCGTGGGGACCGATGCAGCGGGCGGTCACGCGCGGCCGAGTGCGCAAGAAGGCGTGGATCGTACGCCGAATCGGCGTGGACGAGACGGCGGCGGCCAAGGGCCATCGCTACCTGACGCTGGTCTGCGACTTGGACGAGGGCACAGTGGAGCACATCGCCGAAGACCGGAAGCAGAAGAGTCTCGACGGCTACTACGCTGGGCTGACGAAAGAGCAACTCGACGGCATCGAGGCGGAGGCCATGGACATGTGGGAACCCTATATCCAGGCCACCCTGGCGAAGGTCCCCGATGCGGCGGAGAAGATCGTCTTCGACCGCTTCTACGTCATGGGTTACGTCGGCAAGGCGGTCGACACGGTGCGCAAGCAGGAGCACCGAGACCTGATGGCGTCGGGCGACGAGGCGCTCAAGGGCAGCGAGCACCTGTGGCTGTACAGCCGAGAGAACGTGCCGGCGCGGCGGCGCGACGAGTTCACAACACGTTGATGCGCCAAGAATTGAAGGTCGGGCGGGCGTGGGCCATCAAGGAGGCGCTGCGCCGGCTGTGGCACTATGTCTACCCCGCGTCAGGCTAGAAGTTCTGGAAGCGGTGGTATTTCTGGGCGACACACAGTCGGCTGAACCCCACTCGTAAGGCGGCGGAGACGATTCGCCGGCACATCGACGAAATCGTGACCTACTATCAGCATCCGGTGACCCACGCGATGAGCGAGGGACTCAACAGCCAGATTCAGAAGATCAAGAGCATGGCGTGCGGCTTTCGGAACATTGAGCACTTCAAGACGGCCATCTCCTCCCACTGCGGCGGGCTTGATCTGTACCCAGGCTAAACCCAGAAGCGCCCTATTTTCTCGACCCCTTCACGGCAAAAATGCGGCATTCCTCGTCTTCTCTTCACCGATCTCCCCGTAGCTGACCCCATGGACCAAAGCTCGGGAGGACCAGGTTGGGAATGAGGTGCGTCTTCCCCGCGTAGAGGCCTTCCATCCAGAGGATATCTCGATCGATCACATCGATCATGTTATCCGTGTCCAGCTATGCCGCCCCGAGAGTCCACCCGGTTCCTTGAGCAATGCAGGGGAAATGGCGCACAAGAACCTATTCAATCTCGACAGTCGCGTCCTTCGTTAGCCCGCAGCACCGTCGACGCAGGCGTTCCAGAGGTGCGTGGCGTAGTAGATCGGGGCGTGGTCGGCGAAGGCGGAAAAGCCGGGCACGATCCCCCCCAGAGTCCCACGGATCCAATCCAGCGCGCGACCGAGCACGCCCGGCGCGGCTGCGAGCACCCCGTCGGAACCGATATATCGAAGATCGCCGACGGCTTGGTACGGCTTCGGTGGGACCCGAGGCACCAGATCCGTGGCGTTGACGACCCGGTACGCCGGCAACAGGAAGGACTCTACGAAGGCTCGATCACCCACGCGGGGCGCCCCGAACGTGTAGACGCCTGCCGCCCGCCCAAACGCATGCGCGGCCAGGATGGCCAACGCTCCGCCCAGGCTATGCCCGGTAAACCACACAGACCGGCCGGCCCTCCCGGAGTCATCCAGGTAGGATTGCAGCCCTGACAGGTCAGCCCGGTCTTCCCACACTTGTTCCAGCGCTTCCTTGAACCCTCGATGAACCGCCCCCCCATGGACCCATGGAACCAACCTTGCGTCGGCATTGGTTTTCCAATCGCACCACATCTCCCTCCAGGTCGGGTGATCCCTCTCGCCCGGCAGCGGCTTTACGACTTGAGTCCCACGAAAGGCCACGATGACCCACTCCGGCGTCGTGGCCACGTATGCCTGGGTACTCGAACCTCGAAACGACCGGAGGGTCGCCATCCCGGCCGCTTCCCATTGAGCCCGCACGAACCCTTCATCGGCGTAGGCCAACAACGCGGCGTCGGCCAGCCATGTCGCGTTGACCCGGTCGAAACCGTTTGCCCGCGCGCGAAAAGGCCATGCGGTCGCGCCCGAGAAGTACTCGTACTCATGATTGGGCGGAAGCAGGTTGTCGGGGGTCCGAGGCGGAATGGGTTTGCGCCGAGGCATCGACCTTTCCTACCATAGGCCCGCCTGCGGCATCGAGCGCTTTTCTGTTACCATCCGGCCGCAACCCTCGCGGATCGCGCGATGCCCTATCACACCGTTTTCGAAATGACCTGGAGCACCTACCCCTGGCAGTTGCTCATTCTGAGCGGCGCGGGACTCCTCATCGGGTGTGCGCTCCTCGTTTCCCGCGAATCCCGCGAGTCGATCACCTGGATGTGGCTCGGCCGGCTGTTCGTCTTTTTTTCGGCCGCCTGGACCGCCTGGCTGCTCTGGACTCTGGCCGGGCACTTCTCCACAATGCGGGCCCTGGAGTCGCAACGGATCGACGTCACGGAAGGGCCCGTGGAAAATTACACGTTCGAAATGCACGACGGCCACGGGTTCGAGGCGTTCACGGTCAGCGGGACCCGATTTCACTATTCCGATTTTCTGGCGACCGGCGGCTACAACCGTCCAGCCAGGGCGGAGTGATCCGCGAGGGCATCCAGGTCCGCATTGCCCATCGGGGGAACGTGATCGCCAGGCTGGAGGTCGCGGACGTACCATGACCCGAGCAATCCCCCGCCTCGTGGTCTCCGTGACGAAGGCGCCGATGCTGCAGGACGGCGAAATGTTCGAAACCGGCTACGCCAAGAACGACGTCAACCGCGTCACACACCAGCAAGTCGCCGACCGCTGCGGCCACCCGCGCTCGGACCGAGCATCCGAGCGCGGATCGCGAGGTCTGGGCCCACTTCGATCGCGGCAGCAGCGTCGCGAGCTACGGGGGCTCTGCGCGATCCCGGCCTTGTTCGGAATCTCACCTCGGGTTCGACGCGGAGGGAGCGGTTCGGGACTAGGCCGCGGTCGAATGTGGGAATCAGCCGCCTCGCCGGCGACGCCCTCCCTCACGCCGCGTTGACGCTGGACAGACGCCGCCGGGCTTGTATAATGGTCTTGCCGGAGCAGGTACGTAATCGCATGGAGTCTTCATGGCCATCTTAAAACAAGTCCTCACCATCGCGGGGTCGGATTCCGGAGGCGGCGCCGGCATTCAGGCCGACATCAAAGCGATGTCGGCCAACGGCGTCTTTGCCATGTCGGTCGTCACGTCCGTCACGGCCCAAAACACCGAAGAAGTGACCGAGGTCTTCGATCTTCCCCCGGCCGTCATCGCCGCGCAGATGGACGCCATTTTCGACGATTTCGACGTGGCGGCGGTCAAAACCGGCATGCTGTCGTCGGGCGAGATTGTACGGACCGTTGCGAGACGGCTGAAGGCCCAGCACCAGGCCCACCTCGTGGTCGACCCGGTCATGATCTCCAAGAGCGGCCATCCGCTGCTCAAACCGGACGCGAAGGACGCCCTCGTCGCGGAACTGTTTCCGCTCGCCGAACTCATTACCCCGAATACCTACGAGGCACAGGAACTGTCGGGTATCGAGATCAAAACGTTGGCGGACGCGCGGCAAGCCGCAAAAAAGCTGTCCCAGCTCGGAATGAGACACGTGTTGATCAAGGGCGGGCACCTGCTCGCTGAGCGGGCTACGGATGTGTTGTACGACGGCCGTTTCTTCACCGTGTATAAGGGCGAGTTCATCGAAACCCCCCACACGCACGGCACCGGCTGCACCTACGCCTCCGCGATCGCCGCGCAACTCGCGCGGGGCAGGTCCATCGCGGACGCGGTGCAGACCGCCAAAACCTACGTGACCGAGGCGATTCGTCACAGTCTGGCCATCGGGCACGGGCGGGGCCCGACGAACCACTTTTACTTTCTCCCGGGGGAGTCCGAGGTATGACCGCGCCGCGTTGCGGCCCCGTGGCCTTTCTCCTCACCGGGCTCGGTTGGACGCTGATCATGGCCGCAAGCGGCATGGCGTTGTACGTGGGCACGGTGCGCAGCACACCCCTACCGGCGACCCTCCGGCTGGTGCACGCACACGGGGCCCTGATCGGGGGAGTGCTGCAGTTGTTGGTCGGAGGTCTGCTGGCGGTACGACGATCGCTTGGCCTCGGCGGAACGACGACCCAATGGGCCCGCTATCTCGCTCTCAATCTTGGCACACTCGGCATGGCGATCGGGTTTTGGCTCCACCAGTATGCGATCGTGGGCCTCGCGGGGATCGTCGCCATCACGCCGTTCTTTCCACTGTGCGGCGAGGTCTATCGACTGGCGAAGGACGGACTCCTCGGTTCCGGCCTAACGCCCTGGTACAGCGCGTTTCTGCTGACCGCCTTCGTGGGAGGAAGCCTCTTCGGAGTCGTCTACAGCTTCAGGCTGATGCCGCACGAGTGGGTGATCCAGAGCCGCCTGGCCCATGTCCATCTGACGATTTTGGGATTTCTGGTGGTCCTCTCCGCCGGTCTGCTCCAGCAGTTGGCGGCTGCGGCCTTGCAGACCGCCATTTGGAGTCCCCGGCTGGCGCGCCTGACCGGCGCGGGGATCCTGCTCGGCGTCACCGGACTGATGGCCGGGTTCGCCGCGGCCCAGGTACCGGTGCAGCTCGGCGCCGGCGCGGTCGTGCTCCTGGCCGCACTCGGGCTGGGGTACAATCTGCTGCGCACGTGGCTCGCCTCGCCCATCCGTCGTTCCGGCCGCGCGGATCATCTGCTGCTCGGTGCCCTCTTCCTGATCCTCGCTACCACCGTGGGTCTCTTGGTCGCGGCCAATTCGTGGTATGAGCCTCGCCCGTTCCCGTTCGGCAGCCTCCATCTCGTGGCGTATACGCACCTGATGTTCGTCGGCGTCGTGATGCATCTCATCCACGGCGGGCTCTCGGCCTGGATGCCGGAGGTGCTGGCCCACGAGCGCGTTTCCAGCCACAAGAAGCGGCACGCCTACACGACGAGGCTCGGGGCCATCCTCAACCGATGGCGGGCCTTGCAACTGGGCACGCTCTCACTGGGGACGATGGGCCTGGCCGCGGTGGCGGCGTTGACCTGGCACCATCCGATGAGCGCCGCGCCGGTCCAACGGACCATGTGGGCCAGTCTGTCGCTCCTCCTGGCAAGTTTCGCCCTTTTTGCGGCCAAGATCGGCATTGCGTGGGGAGAGGCCCCGGACAAGCAGCAGGAAGGCGCGTGAGGTTTCGAGCTTGGATTCGATCAGCGGATTTGGGGCCTTGCTCAGGGACCACCCGCGCATGACGACGGAGCGGGCGTTCACCTTCCTCGACCCGACCGGACATCGCGTCGCCGCGATCCTCGCGACGCCGTCGGGCGCCTCGACCAAGCTCGCCGTCCTGTGTCACGGCTTCCTCTCTTCCAAGAACAGCTCCACCAACAAAGCCCTGACGCGGTTGCTGGCGGAACGCGGGATCGCCACCCTGCGATTCGATTTTTTCGGCCAAGGCGACAGCGACGGGCCCTTCGAAGCCATCACGGTCACTACGGCGGCCGCGCAGGCCGACGCCGCCCTCGCCTGGGGATGCGCGGAAGGCTACCGCGAGATCGGCCTGATGGGATCGAGTTTCGGCGGCCTGGTCGCCATCCTCGTCGGCGCCCGCACCCCGACGCTGCGTGGTCTCGCGTTGAAATGCCCCGTGGCCGACTTTCCCGAGGTGTTGCAGTTGGAGTTCGGCCCTGAGGGCATGGCGGAGTGGAAACGAACGAACACGATCCCCGACGTCACCGGAGGGGAGGGACGCGTCCGGCTCGACTATGGCTTCTACGAGGATTGCCTGCAGCACTCCGGGCACGATGCGGCCGCTCGCATCGCCTGCCCGACTCTGATCGTCCACGGAGACCGGGACGAGCTCGTTCCATTGCGTCAATCGCAACGGCTGCGGGACGTCCTCACGGGACCGGCGCATCTGGAGGTCATCGAAGGAGCGGACCACGGCTTTTCCAAGGCCGAGCATTTCCATCGAATGACCGGGTTGATCGCCGACTGGATGACCGCGCACCTCGAATAGCGGCCGCCGGTTTCCACCCCATGCTCCGCCCGCAGCGCCCACGCATGAAATCATCGATGTAGTTGCAAGCGTTCCCGCATCGACTACACTGAGTCGAGGCCGAGATCCGTTCGACTCCAGGCAACCTGAACTAGAGAGGGAGGCACCGGCCATGCCGTCGCGCGCCATCGGTCTGCCATTCATCCCGGCCCTCGCCGCGATCATCCTGCTCACCGCGGCGCCGGCTCCCTGTAGTTGGGCGCAGGAGTCGGCCCCGCCCCCTTCGACCACGGCACCGGATCCGCCCGAGCGGCACAGTCTCATCCTCCGTCCGAAAACCAACCGGCCGGCCGGCGCGCCCTCGGCATCAAGCGCGGGTAGCGCGCCAGCGCCATCATCGGCGGGAACCGTCCTCGCCGCGCCGACGGCGCCGGCGGCCCCACCCTCCGCCGCGACATCCGGAACCGCCGGGGCCACCCCTGCCCCGACCGGTCGCGGCTTCACCAATCTGTTATCGAAGTTCCCCGAGCTGGCACCCACGTTGAAGTTCCCGCCCGCCCCGTCCGTCTCCACTCCTGCGCCGAGTCAGCCATCCCCCCAGGCTCCCGCCCCCACCGCACCGGTTCCGATCGTGTCCGCCCCACCTCCGGCCAACTCACAGCCCGCGGGTGTCGTCATGGGGAGCGCCGTGCTGACCTGGAATCCAAACCGCGAACCGGACCTGGCAGGGTACAAGATCTACGTGGGCACACGATCGGGCGCGTACGACTATCCCGGCTCCCCCTTCGTCGTCGGAAACCTCACCACCACGACCATCTCGAACCTTCCCCGAGGCCAAACCTATTTCTTCTCCGCCAGCGCCTACGATCATTCAGGTAACGAGAGCGCCCTGGCTTCCGAGGTCAGCAAGAGCCTCTACTAGCAGGAGGTTGGCGCGCGTCTCGCCCCCAGTCATTCGTCGATCGGGCACACGCGGCTTCTATCCCCGGTGATCGGCGGACATATGTTGACGATTGCGGTATCCCTCAGGGCAAAGATTTCGCGCAGCGGAAGCCGGTGAAGCTGTTCCGCGTGTCCGGGGGAAGCTTGAAGCGGCTGTATGCGAGAAGATACTTGGGCAGATCGGACCAGGATCCGCCTCGCACCACCTTGAACTGCCCCTCAACAGGACCCGGAGGATTTCGTTTCGGGCTCGTCTCGTAATACGTCCCTCCATACCAATCCTGGACCCACTCCCAGACGCTCCCCGCCATGTCGTGTACGCCATAGGGGCTCGCCCCAGCCGGAAAGTGCCCCACCGGGAGCAGCACCAGATCATAGGAAAATCTGGCTCCCAGCGCGAAATTCGCCCGTTTCGCGCTGGGAGCGCTGTTGCCCCACGGATATCGCCGTCCGTCGGTTCCACGCGCCGCCTTCTCCCATTCGGCTTCGGTGGGCAGTCGCTTGCCCTCCCACTCGCAAAACCGTCGCGCATCCTCCCAGGAAACGCCGACCACCGGCTTCGAGCCGTGTTGCTCGAGGATGACCGTGTCCCAGAAGTCCGGCGGCTGGTGGGCGGTGGCGCGGAGAAACGCCGCGTACCGTCCCGTGGTCACCTCGTACCGATCGATCGCAAAGGCATCAAGCCATACCTCATGGCCGGGCCGCTCGTCCTCCAGCGCTTCACGGCCGTCGCGCCCCATGACGAAGCTGCCCTCGGGAACGGAGACCATCGGCGCCGTCGGCGGCGCGAGTGGCTCGGCCTCCGGCCTCGACTTGCGGAGCTGCTGGAGTTGAGCCTCGGCGGACCAGGCGAGGGACAGCATGAGAAGTGCACAGGACGCAGTGCGGAGGACCGCAACCTTCGGAGACCGCCCGTCCCTGCCGCGCCGACTAGACACGTCCGCCGACCACCCAATGCCGGTCGTCGATCACGTCGATCAACAGACGCGAGAAGTTCATCTGCGCCAACTGCACCGCCACTTCGTCCTCGGTGAACGCTGCCAACAGCGAATGATAGAAGTCCCGTCGTAGAATCGGCGACTCCTCGGCGGCATAGCGATCCACGAGGGCCTGCGCGGCCTCCGTCGATTCAGGGCGAAGCAGATCCATCACCAACACCGCCCCCCCTGGTTTCGTCAGCCGTCTGACCGCGTGCCAGAACTGCAGGGGATTCGGGACATGGTGGACGAGGCTGTTCGAGATCAGGGCGTCGGCCGGCTCCGGCAAGGCGAACGACTGCACGCGATCGCATCGCAAGTCGATCCGCGCGCCCAACCCGGCCTGGGCAACCGCCCGCTCCGCCAAGGCGATCATCGACGAGGCGGCATCGACCCCCGTCACCCGGCAGCCGGGGCGGGCACGCACGAATCGAATCGGAATGTCGGCCGGCCCACAGCCGAGATCCAGTACGTGTCCGTCGGTCATCTCCGGGAAGTATTGCAGGAACCGATCCACGAATCCCTGGTTTTCCCGCTCGAAGTCCGCCCGCGCATAGGCCTCGGCCTGTTCCGGATCGTCCATCAGCTCGGGTTCCAGCACGCGGGCCATCATGAGTGTCGCTCCTCCCGGCGAGACCGGTCGACCGTATGCCGTACGGGATCACCGGGGCGCACCGTCCCTGCTCGAAGCACCCGCGCATAGAGCCGGCTCCATCCAGGATGGCGGCGTTGGGAAATCCGATTGAAATCGCCGTCGACGAACCATCCGGCGTTGTTGCGACAGGGCGTCGTATAACTCGTCACCTCCAACTCCACCGCCTCCCCGATCCGCAGACGGTCGCCCGGCCGCACCCTGTTCCAGTCGAGACCGGACAGAGTCACATTCTCGCCCGCCGCACCGGGATAAATCGAATGTCCCTCCTGGCGCAACGCCTCGATCCGCTCCAGCGAATAGACACAGACCGCGCGCTCCGGCCCGCCATGCACCGAACGGGTGCGCTGGCGATCACCCTCGACTCCGATCGAACCAATGTAAGCCTGCGGAACCGGCCGTTTCGGCACCCCTCCGTTCGACACATTGACTTGAACGACCCTCGCCTCCGCCGCCATCGTCAGAACGCCGCTCGGGAATCGTGCTCGCACGACTCGGCCGCCTCCATCCGCAGCGCCACCCATCCCTCACGGTCGCGTCGAGCGGTCACGTAGAGCTCCTGCTCGGCATACAAGGATCGGATCTCTTCGACCTGATCGACGAGCAAGCCCGAAACCAGCACGACCGCCCCGCCACGGCCCAGCCGGCCCAACTGCGACGCCATGTGGACCAACGCGCCTCGATCGAGATTGGCCACCACGAGGTGCCAGCCGGTGTCTAAGGCCGGATGCGAGGGATCGAGAGTTCCCTCTCGAAGACCAAGCGCTTCTCCGAACCGATTCTCGCGCGCGTACTCGCGGGCGGCCTCGATCGCTTGGGGATCGTGATCCCATCCTTCAGCGTATCGTGCCCCGAGTCGCAACGCCACCATGGCCAAAATGCCGGTCCCGGTGCCGATATCGAGCACCCGTTCCCCTCCACGAATCTCCTCCTCCAGCCACGCGACGAGCATCTGGGTCGTGGCGTGATGCCCGGTTCCGAAGGCCAGCTTGGGCTCGATGACGAGGTCGATCGTGCCGGAAGCCGCCTCGAGCGATTCCCAAGGCGGCCGCACCACCACCCGCGTGCCGAGGCGAATCGGCTTGACGGTGCGGGCCCAGGCGGCGTTCCAATCCTGCGCCGCCACCGACTCCACCGTCAGGTTCGCAACCGCGTCGCGCGCCCCCAAGGCCGTGAGGACCTCACGCAGGCGAACGACGACTTCCGGATTCCACTCCTGCGCCGGCCAGTAGAGGCGGATGCCGCCCTCGTCCTGCCAGGCGCCCGCGACCGCCGGCGCGTCCAGCCTGCCCAGCAATTCGCCGGCGTCTGCGCTCGTCTCCGCGATCGGAATGCGCACCTCCACCCACTCGCGCGCGATGGTCATCGGAATTCCCCCATGGGCGCCCGTCCCCATTGACCTCTTCCGATCGAAATCAGTAATGTCAGGACCACCGCATGTCCTCCTCCCGGCCCAGCGGGCTTTGCCGCGAACACACCCTCACCCGGCTCATCGACCACGCCGAACGGCGGAGGGCCTGGGGGCGTCGGCTCAGTCAACGATATTCACATGCGCGCATGGCCCTGTTTCTCACCAGCGCGATCGCTGCCGTCACCTGCTTCAAGCTTGAATGGTATGCGCTCGGCAACGGCGTGATCGTGGGTTTCATCCTCGTTTTCACCGTCGTCGCGGGCTATCATAACAGGCTCGAACGACGGATGCAGCGCTGGGCCGCGTGGCAGTCTCTGAAGCGCGCCCATGTGGCCCGTTTGCACCGAGACTGGTCCTGCCTTCGGAGCCGGCCCCATCCCCTCCTGCCGGACCACCCCTATGCCCACGATCTCGATCTCGTGGGGGACCACTCCCTGCTCCGACTGCTCGACACCACGGTCTCATCGACGGGGCGGGAACGGCTGGCCTCGTGGTTCTTGATTCAACCGCCGGATCCGGACCGGTGGCGGCACCGGCAAGCCATGTCGCGCGAACTCTCCGCGCTCCCCTTGTTCCGCGATCGCTTGGTGCTGGAAGGTGTCTTGATCGGCGAACAGGAAGTCGACGGAGAGCGGTTGAAGGCCGTGCTGCTCACGCCAGCCGGATGGCCGGCACTGTTCCCCCTCTTGCTGTCCGAATCGGCTTTGGCGATCGCCACGGCGGCGCTGTTGTCTGCCAGGCTCGCCGGGTGGCTCGCCGGCGACTATTGGCTCCTGTCGTTCGGCGTGTATGCGTTCGTCTTCCTCTTCACGGATCGCAGCGCGCATTCGTTCGAACACGCGCTCTCGCTGCAGGGCGAACTGCACAAACTCGGGGCGGTACTCGGCTATCTCGAACGCCGCGCGGCCGCGCTCCCTCACACGCTCCGAGAGCGCTGCAAACCGCTGTTGGCCCATGAGATCAGACCCTCGCGCCATCTCAAGCGGGCCGCGGCCGTGGTGGCCGGATTGAGTGTGCGCGCCAATCCGCTGGCCCACGTGCTGATCAACGTGCCGGGTCCCTGGGATCTCTGGTTCACCTGGCGGCTCCGTCGCCTGCAGGGCGAGATCCATGCCCATCTTCCGGTCTGGCTGGATATCCTCGCCGACGTGGAAGCCGCCGGCGCCTTGGGAACGTTTGCGTGGCTGCACCCTGCCTACGCTTGGCCTCGCATGCGTCCTTCGGAGACCGATCAGCAGAGTCAGCCGGCCGGCGGTCTGGCGGCATCCCGATTGGGCCATCCGCTGATTGCTGCCCCGCAGCGGGTCGCCAACGACCTATCCCTGGAAGGATCGGGACGGATCCTGCTCGTGACCGGCTCCAACATGTCCGGCAAGAGCACCTTCCTGCGCACCATCGGCGTCAATCTCTGCCTGGCGCAAGCCGGGGCGCCGGTCTGCGCCGAACGGTTCGAGTTTACGTGGTCGAGGCTCGGCGCGTGTATTCGCGTGACGGACTCGATCGAGGCGGGACTTTCGCACTTCTATGCGGAGGTGAAGCGGCTCAAGGCCTTGCTCGACGCGGCGCTGAAACGAGACGCGCCGCCGCTCCTGTTTCTCATCGACGAGATTTTCAGAGGAACCAACAATCGCGAACGGTTGATCGGCAGCCGGGCCTACATCGTGGCCCTGGCCGCCACGCGCGCGCTCGGCTTGATTACGACGCATGACCTGGAGCTGGCCGAGTTGGAGAAGACGATCCCGACGCTGACCAACGTCCACTTCCAGGAAACGGTGGAGCAGGGACGGCTGACGTTCGACTATCGGCTCCGCCCGGGACCCTGTCCCACGACGAACGCCTTACGGATCATGGCGCTGGAGGGACTGCCGACCGAGAATCGACCGCCCGGCGCGGGTTAGAAACTCGTGATAAAGAACTCGTCGTTCGCGGTCTGGCCAAGCGGAACAGCCGCTCCGCTCCCGTCCGGCAAGGTGCTGAACAAATCCCGAGGACCGGTCGCCGTTCGTCGCTCGTAGATCACGCGCCCTCCGGATTCTCCCGCGTACGATTCATCGTCGGGCGTGTCCGCCAACGGCACTTCGGCGCCACTGCCGTCCGCAAGCCGGCTCAACACATCCGAGGGGCTGCTGAAACCGGTTCCCGATCTTCGTTCGAAGATCACCCGATCCCCGATGGCTCCCGCGAAACTCTCGGGCCTGACCGGGTCCGTTGCGATGGCACGTTCTCCGCCGGACCCATCGGCATTGATGCTGTACAGATCGGCCTGACCCCCGATCTCGCGCCTGAAGATCACGCGGTTCCCCACAAACCCCTCCGCGAATTCATTATTGATCGGACTCGTCGCGAGTGGAACAGGAGGCCCCCCGGCGACATCCACACTATAGAGATCCGTTTGTCCGCCCACATTCGCCGTATAAAGCACGCGCGTACCCACCGCACCGGCAAAAAACTCATTGTCGCCGGAGGTCGCCAACGGAATTTCCCCCGTCCCGTCGAGCGCGACGCTGTACAAATCGCACTGGCCGCCCTGCGGCGCGCAGCGCTCGAATACCACTCGATTATTGACCGCCGCCGCATACACTTCGTTCTGCGGCGTTTGCCCCAGCGGCGTCGCTCCGGTGCCGTCGGCGTTGATCAGAAAGAGATCGGCCGGTCCGGATGGATCCGCGCGTCGAACGAAGATCACCTGCCCACCCACCGCCCCGACGAAAAATTCCTCTCCCGCTCCGATCCCGAGCGGTCGTCTATCGCTGCCATCGGGGAGGATGCTGTAGAGATCGGTCTGCGCACCCGTGCGTTGCTCATACAGCACTCTGCCGCCCGCGCTCCCCACATAGTATTCGTCATCGACGCTGTTGCTGGCGATGAGCCGACTGCTGCTGCCGTCCAGGCCGACGCTGGCCAGATCCCGTTGTCCGGCGAGCACCGACGAGACCTCGTAGACCAACAGATTGTTGACCACAGCGCGGGCAAACTCGTCGGCGGCGGTCCCGGCGACAGAGCCCCTGCCCGTCCCGTCCAGATTCACACCCCAGATGTCCCGAGCACCGAATCCAAACGGCCCTTTATGGAAGATCACGCGGGTGCCGGCGACACGCGAAAAGGTTTCTTTCGCCGCGGGATCGTCGGCCAACGTGACGAGCCCGTTGCCATCGGACTTGATGAGGAAGAGATCGTCGTTCCCAGCGGTGGTGCGACCGAAGATCACGTTTCCCTGGACTGCCGGGGGAGCCGGGGCGACGCCGCCCGGTGGCGGGGCCACGTCAGCGACCGGCGCCACCGCTTCATCACCGCCGCCACAACCCGTGAGCGAAGCGCCGATCGCGACATTGAGCACCAAGGCCATCATCGGCATGGTTCGCGGTGTCCGCATAGGGAAACCCTTTCGTGAAATTTCGGCGCACGGTACGGTCGGACGACCGCGGTGCCGACCGTGAGGGTGAAACGCTGCGGCACGGTATCACGAACACCAGAACGAGGAAACCCATCCTTTCGGATGAAGGTCGGGTCCGGTGGTCTCGATCCGACTGACCCTGCCCGACGGCAGCGTTCCGGATCGGGAACACCGCGGACGCCGGGGCACGGGCTCGACCCTCGTGACATCCGGGCGCACCACGACGACCTCGCTTCTCGCCATCGAACCGGCGGTCTCTGTCTCCCGCTTTGCACCGTGCCCTCCGTATCTCGCGAGGTCCGCCGACCCGCACGCGGCGAGCGCCTGAGGCGCCGTCCGAATCCACGGTTCCATTTGATCTTTCGTCGGACCTCGTTCAAGATGCGCTGGAGTTTTCCGGGCAGTAAACAGGACGGGAGCGACCGCGTGACGCGAACGACATGTTGGTGCCTCGCCGCGATGCTCGTGCTGAACGGCTGCGGCACGGCTGTCCAGCCGCGTCTCCATTTCGATGAAGACCAGCATGGAAAGTACTATGAAACCCGTGAAGGCAAAATCCTACGCATCGAACAGGATGGCACGGTCCTCGACATGACGTGCGCGGAACCGACCCTCGCCCGCGGGTTTCCCCGCGAAGATGTCCTGAAGCTCCCTTGTCCCACGGGTCAAGTCTCCGTCGTCGGCAGGGCCCGAGCCGTCGGGCGGGACTGGGACCTGACTGCGTATCGAATCGAACCCGAATCCGGCACCTGCACGTCGTTGTTTTCTCCTCTGTCGGACTCGTGGACCGCAGAGAAGCGACACTCGTGTGCGCACCGCTTGTGGGAAGTCCCCGCGGCCGCAGTCGCTTATCCGACCATCGCGGTGGTGGTGGTCGGAATCGCCACGGCCCCGATCTGGTTGCCTGTCTTGATCCTCACGAACAAATAGGGCTCAATGGTCGAGGCTCCATGACCGCCTCCCCGACTTCATCCTCCGCCTCCCCGCTGCGCGGCCTCCTGGTCGCCCAGTTTTGCGGCGCCTTCAACGACAACGCCTGGAAGCTGATCGTGGCGTTGCTGGCGATTCGACAGGTTTCGTTGGAAATGGCTCGAACCGATCCGGCGTTCGAGATGGCGTCGCAAGCTCAAACGACCAAAGCCTTCGTCGTGTTCACGCTTCCCCTGATGCTCTGCTCGATCGTCGCCGGCGTCCTCGCCGATCGCATCAGCAAGCGCACCGTGATCATGGGGATGAAGGTCTTCGAGGTGGCGCTGATGGCCGCCGGAACCGCCGCCCTGTGGTTCGACCCGTCCGCGCACCTCCTGCCGCTCATCGTTCTCGGACTGATGGGTGTCCATAGCGCCTTCTTCAGCCCGGCCAAGTACGGCATCCTGCCCGAAATTCTGCCTCACGAGCGGCTGTCCGCCGGCAACGGACTCCTTGAATTGTGGAGTTTCATGGCCATCATCTCCGGCACCGCGGCGGCCGGCATCCTGCTCGACGTGTCGGATCCTCATCCCTGGATGGCCGGCGCGATGCTCCTCGCGGTCGCCGGGGTGGGATTCGTCGCCTCCTGGTCCATCCCGCGGGTCGCGCCCGCGCGCAGCGAAGGCGGGGTGGGCGCGACGATCCACGGCGCATGGGCCGCGCTCCGGTCCGACCGGGTGCTGCGTCTGGCGATCATGGGGAACATCTTTTTCTGGACCCTGGCGAGCCTCGTCGGCCAAGACATCCTCATCTACGCCAAGAGCGCGTTGAATTTGTCGGACGCCATGGCCGGCCTGCCCATGACCGTTCTCGCCGCCGGAATCGGCGTGGGCGCATTCCTGGCCGGCAAGCTGTCCGCCTCCAAGATTGAGGTCGGCCTCGTTCCGATCGGCGTCCTCGGCATGGCCGCCATGCTGCTCGCAATCGGAACCTTGTCCCCCGGACTGACGGGCAGCATGGCGCTCCTGACGGTGCTGGGCCTGAGCAGCGGCATGTTCGTCGTCCCTGTCAACGCCCTGGTCCAGTGGCGGGCGCCAAAGGATCGACGCGGCGCCGTGATCGCCTTGCAAAATACGGCCGTGTTCACGGGCGTGCTCGCCGGGTCTTTGGGAGCGGGGCTCTTGGGGCACCTGGGCCTCCATGCGGCGGACATTTTTTCCGTGGCCGGGATGGGAGCCGTCATCGGGGCCGGATGCGCCCTCTGGCTGCTGCCCGAATCCTTTGTCCGCGCCCTGCTCCTGCTGGTCACCACCACGCTCTATCGGGTCCGGGTCCTCGGTCAGGACCACGTCCCGGCCGAAGGCGGCGCCTTGCTGGTCCCGAACCACGTCTCGTTTCTGGACGCCGTCTTACTGCTGACCTGTCTGGACCGGCCGGTCCGATTCCTGGTGGACGCCCACTACTTCAACGCGCCGCTCCTGCGTCCGTTCATGAAACTGTCCGGGGCGATTCCGATCGCGTCCGGCGGAGGACCGCGCGTCATTCTGCGAGCGCTCCGCGACGCCGGGGACTATCTCGACCGCGGCGAACTGGTGTGCATTTTCCCGGAAGGACAAATCACACGGACCGGCGGCCTGCTCCCCTTCCGCCGGGGCTTCGAGCGGATCGTCAAGGGACGAACCACACCGATCATTCCCGTTCACTTGGACCGGATCTGGGGCAGCGTCTTCAGTTTTGTCGGCGGACGCTTTCTCACCAAGTGGCCGCAGCGCATTCCCTTTCCCGTCACCATTTCCTTCGGCGCGCCGCTGCCGCCGGACAGTCCCGTCCCCGAGGTCCGCGCCGCCATTCAGGAGCTGAGCGAAGCCGCCTGGCGGTTGCGCAAGGCCGACCGCTCGCCGCTGCACCGGGCCGCCATCCGCTCGATGCGCCGCCACCCCTTCCGATTCGCCATGGCGGATCCCACCAAGCCCCACGTCTCCTGCTGGCAAGCCGTCGCCGGCGCGGTCGCGCTTGCGCGCGCCATGCGTCCCCACTGGGAGGGGCAACGGAACGTGGGCCTCCTCCTCCCGCCGAGCGTGGGCGGCGCCCTGGTCAACCTCGCCTCGACCCTGTCCGGGCACACCACGGTGAACCTCAATTACACGGTGGGCCGCGCCGGTCTGGAAGTCGCAATTAGGCAAGCGGATCTGAAGACCATCGTCACCAGCCGGCTCTTCGTGGAGAAAGCCAAGCTGGAGCTCCCCACGAACGTGAGGATCCTGTGGGTGGACGATCTCGCCAAGGACATCGGGATCCGGCAGCGCCTGACGGCCCTGTGCCTCGGCCTTTTCGCCCCGCTGCCGATTCTGGAACGATCCTGCGGCGCCGGCCGGCCACCGAGCATGGACGACATCGCCACGATCATCTTCAGCAGCGGGAGCACCGGCGAGCCGAAGGGGGTGATGCTGTCGCATTTCAACATCGACTCCAATATCGAAATGGCGCTGCAGATCTTTCACGTGGACGCAAAGGACCGCTTGCTTGGCATCCTGCCGTTTTTCCATTCGTTCGGATACATGCTCCCGCTGTGGCTGGCGATGATCCATGGGACCGGGGTGGTCTACCTGCCGTCGCCCCTGGACGTCGTCGCCGTCGGGGAGATGACCGCACGCTACCGGCTCACCGTCTGCATCGCCACGCCGACCTTCCTGCAATTGTATTTACGCCGTTGCACCCCGGAACAGTTCGGCTCCCTGCGCGTCGTCCTCACCGGAGCCGAGAAATTGCCGGAGCGGCTCGCCCAAGCCTTCCAGGACCGGTTCGGCATCCGCCCGCTCGAAGGCTACGGCACGACCGAATGCGCCCCGGTCGTGTCGGTCAATTGCCCCGACTTCCGGGCGGCGGGTTTCTTCCAGCCGGCGTCGCGGCGAGGTTCGGTCGGACAGGCGTTGCCGGGCGTGTCCCTCCGGATCGTCGATCCGGACACCTTTGCGCCGTTGCCTCCGGGCACGCCCGGTATGTTGCTCGTGAGGGGCGCCAACGTCATGAGCGGCTACCTGGGCAAGCCCGACCTGACGGCCAAGGCCGTCCGGGACGGTTGGTATGTCACCGGCGACATCGCGTATGTGGACGAAGACGGTTTTCTCTTCATCACGGATCGCCTCTCGCGCTTCTCGAAGATCGGCGGGGAGATGGTGCCGCACGGACGGGTCGAGGAAGCCCTGCATGAAGCCGCCGGGGCGGACACGATGGTGCTGGCGGTCACCGGCGTGCCGGACGAGAAAAAAGGCGAGCAACTGGCGGTCCTGCATACGCTCGATCCGGCGCGCATCCCGGAGATTCTCGACAAGGCGGCCGCCGGCGGGCTGTCCAATCTGTTCCTTCCCCGAAGGGACGCTTGGATCAAAGTCGAGACGCTGCCGCTCCTCGGAACCGGCAAGCTGGACCTTCGGGAACTGAAGCGTGTCGCCACCGAGGCCATCCGGGCCATGGAAGGACGCCGGTGACCACTGGCCCACCCAAGCGGGAAGAGCCGCCCGTCGCGGCCGAGCCGACCCCGCCGGGCGACCGCACCCTCATCGACTGCCACGTTCATCTGGCCGCGCTCCCGGACGGCGACAACGGCTGTGTTATCTCGGCCAGAATGCTCAAGAGCTTGCTCTTTCGCTTCCTCCTCTGGAAGCACCGGCTCCCCCAAGACAATCCCCGGCACGCCAACCAGAAATACGTGGACGATCTCTTGACCGAGCTGCGGGCCTCTCGGCGCGTGAAGCAGGCCGTGCTCCTGGCCATGGACGGCGTCTACGGCTCGCACGGTCAGCTCGATCAGGCGCAGACGGATTTCCTGGTGAGCAATCGATACGTCCTGGAGGTCGTCCGGCGATACCCGGACGTCTTTCTGGCCGGCGTGTCCATCAATCCCCAGCGGCGCGACGCAGTGGACGAGGTGCATCGGTGTGCGGACGCGGGAGCCGCGCTCGTGAAGGTGCTACCGAACGCCCAACGATTCGATCCCTCGAGCAAGGCGCATGTGCCGTTCTATCGCGCGCTGGTGGATCGACGGCTGCCGCTGCTCAGCCATGTCGGATATGAGTTCAGCCTGATCGGGAAGGACCAGTCCGTCGGCGAACCGAACCGGCTGCGCGTGGCGCTGGACGAAGGGGTGACCGTCATCGCCGCCCATGCCTGCAGCTACGGCCTGATGGTCCATGAAAAGTTTCTTCCGACCCTGCAGGAGCTGGCCCGGCGCTACCCTAATTTCTACGCGGACATCTCGGCCCTGACGCTGCTCAATCGGATGCGGATGCTCCTGCATCTTCGACGGCGCCCCGAGCTGCACGATCGGCTCCTTTTCGGCACCGACTACCCACTGCCCGTCCTCCACGTAGCGGCCTGGGGACGGGTCGGCCCCGGCGCCCTGCGGGATCTCGTCGTCACCAAGAACCCCTTCGATCGGCAGGAGGCCGTCTGCCGATCGCTCGGCCTCGGATTCCGGTCTTTCGAGTCTCTCCGCCCTCCTTCCTGATTCGACCCGCGTTCGGTACAATGCAACGCCGCTTGCGCCCAGGATGCCGCGGCGCCGATGACACGCGACCAGATACTGACCGCCCTACGCGAACGGATCCTCGCCTTCGCGACATCACGGATAGGAAAGGACCGAGCCCAGGACGTGGTCCAAGACGTCCTCCTGCTCCTCCACGA
This sequence comes from Candidatus Inralta sp., assembly GCA_039794185.1. Classification (GTDB taxonomy): domain Bacteria; phylum Nitrospirota; class Nitrospiria; order Nitrospirales; family Nitrospiraceae; genus BQWY01. Next base: position 19,661 of record JBDIVW010000014.1, read on the forward strand.
AAAATACCCGGAGGTGAGCGGCCTCAACGACCTCGTCCCGCTCGCCTTTCAGATTCTGCGGTTCAAGATGGTCGACGCCGGGCGCAAGGCCCGCCGGCGCGGCGAAGACCGGCAGGTGCCGATCGAGGAGATCCCGCTGGCGGATCCCCGGGCCGATCCCTACAGCGTGGCCAGCCGCCGCCAAATGGAAGAGCGCCTGGCCGCGGCCCTGCTCAAATTGGGGCCGCGATGCCGGGAGCTGATCCGCATGAAGCTCGAAGGCAAGTCGTTTCCACAGATCCAGATCTTGATGCGGCAGGATTCCATCAATACCATCTATACGTGGGACCATCGGTGCCGAAAGGAACTGTTGGAGCTGCTGGGAGGAAGATGGACGGAAGCGGACCATGCCTGAGTTGGACCTCGAACATCTGCTCGGCGGCTTCGCGACCAACACGCTGACGGAGGCGGAGCACCAGGCGCTCTTTAGGGCCGCCATGGCGAATCAACGTCTCTTCGACCTGCTGGCCGACGAACAGGCGTTGCGCGAACTCCTCGACGATCCGTCCGTGCGGCGTCGCTTGCTGGAAAAACTCAAAGAGCCGGCGGCGGCGCCGCAGGTCGACTGGGTCCGCCGTGTCTTCGGATGGCTCGTGCGGCCGGAGACCTTGACCGTGGCGGGGAGTCTGGCGGTCTTGGCCGTGGCGACCGTCCTGGGGCTGCAGCTGTGGGAAGAGAGTCAGTTGATCAGGCGCGCGGAGGAATCCGCCCCGCCGCTTTCCCAAATCATCAAGGAGCCGACAGTCCGTTCCAAGCTCGGTGCGAAGCCCGCTCCTCCCTCGGCCGCCTCGCAAGAGCCCGCGGAGCAACCCGGGCGGACACAAGAGCGAGGCGCCGATGCGCCGGCCACGACGAGGCCCGAACCGCCGCCGCAGGGCCAAGCCGACGATGTCCACGCCGCTCCGCCCCTCGGCCTGAAGCCCGCTCCTCAGTCTCCGCCGGCATCCGCCGAACGAGATCGGCGGTCACAACCGGCGGAAGTGAACGCACGGACCATGACGCCGCCTCTCGGCGATCTGGAAGGGGCGGAGGACCTCCCGCCGGCCCCCGCGCAGTTGCCGCCGGTCGTCCTGCCCAGGGTTCCGGCGAAGACGGCACAGAGCAAGGGAATCGAAGCCGACGAGGCAGCGGCGGTTTCCCAAGAGGAGACACCTCCGCTCGGGGGCGCGGCCACACCCCCGCTGGCCGAAGGCCTGGACCCGCCTCCGCCGGCCGGTCCCGAATCGGTGCCGTTTCAGGAACCGGAGCCGAGCCTCGAAATGGAGCCGGAGTCGGTCATCGCGGTCGGTCCTCCGCGCTCACCGGCGGCCGCAGAGACGCCGCTCCCAGCTCCCTTCGTAGACCATCTCAAGCGACCCGCGGTCGGCAGCGCACGCGCGCTGTTTTTCGGGCCGCTCGATTCAAAATCAACGGCGAGCGAGAACGCATCGGATGGCGGCACGGCGCGGGAGTCCAAGCCCGAAGCCCTGGAACGACGGGAACCGCTGGGCGGCTTGCCGTCGGCCTCAGAAGGAGCCGTTCAAGCTGAACGATCTGCCGAGGCGGCGGCGACCGATGCAGCCGGGACTGCGGAAGTCCCGCTGGCGATTCGATTCCATCGCCGGCACCTGCCGTTGCAAGGATCGGGTCCGCAGCGGCCGACCGACGGCTTGGCGATTCCCCAGATTACGATCGAGGTGAACCAACGGGGTTATCTCTACGTGATGACGAAAGACGCGAGCGGATGGACGGTTTTGTCGCCGGCAGGGACGACCCGCCATGACGGAACGCCCACACCGGTCGCGACGCAAAGGATCACGCCGTATCAGGTCATCTTGATGGGCAAGACGACGGAGCGGGCCTCCCTCCCGACCTATATCGTCCTCTCACGCGCCCCCGAGCCGGTGCTCGATCACGCACTCGCCTTGGCCTCGGCACAAGAGCAGGCGGCTTCAGCCGCTCGCGAACTCGACGCCTTGCTCGTCCCCTGGATCCAGCATTTCGGAGCCCAATCGCTCAAGACCGAGCAAGTGGCCGAAAAACATGCCGGCGGCAAGTCCGTCCAGATCACGTACGTGGCCGACGCCGCAGTGCCTCCGAAGTCCGCGCTGCTGTATCGGCTCCCGCCGATGCCGTAGCGACCGCCCCGCTGTCCCGCGTGTTGTTGTTCCGGTTGGTCCCCCCTGGCCGTTTTTCGCCCCGAAAGGATTCGCCACCCGGCGCCATACCCTGAATACGATCCGCAAGGGTTCGCGCTCAGGAGGTGCCGGATGAATGAGAACAGCCTCCCCGTCTCCGCCCGGTCGCGGCATGGCTCTATGGATCCCCGGCTCTACCAGATCGTCAGCCTGAGCACCCTGCTGCTCTATGGCCTGATCTGGCTGCACTTCGATGTCCCGCCCTCCCAGATCGCCGTTACGTTGATGACCGCATTCCTGACCCAGTACGCCGGCACGCGCTACGCTCGATTGCCCTCGGTCGATCTCAGGAGTCCGCTGATTTCCGCTCTCTCGCTCTGCCTCTTGCTGCGCACCAATGACCTCGCCGTTGCAGCCTTGGCCGCTTTCATTGCGATTGCCAGCAAGTTCGTCCTCCGCTGGCGGGGCAAGCACCTGTTCAATCCCACGAATTTGGCGTTGGCTTCGATGCTTGTGGCCGGCCTCGGTTGGGTCTCGACCGGACAGTGGGGTCAGGCGGCCTGGTTCGGTTTCTTGATCGCCTCACTCGGCGGATTGGTCGTCACACGGGCGGCCCGCGCCGACGTCTCCCTCACCTTCCTCGGCGCGTATATCGGGCTTCTCGTCGCGCGGACCCTCTGGCTCGGCGATCCGCTCACGATTCCGTTGCACCAGATCCAAAGCGGCGCCCTGCTGATTTTCGCCTTCTTCATGATCTCCGACCCGAAGACCACACCCGACTCCCCTCGTGGTCGTCTGGTCTTCGCATCGATCGTGGCGGCGGCGGCCTTCTTTCTCCAGTTCGGCCTGTTTCGTCCTCACGGTCCCCTGTGGGGCCTGATCGCCTGCACTCCCCTCGTCCCGCTGCTCGATGCCTGGCTGCCGGGTTTGCGCTATTCCTGGTCGCGCCCCGCGAGCGGAGGACCCGCCGGCGCCGATGGCGCGCCCACCGTATCGCCAGCGTCCGCATCGCCCCCGAGTTCCGTCCCCGTGTTCGTGCCCACAACCGTATCGCCTTATCGGCAAAGGAGGTTTCCATGAGCGGCTTAGCGGTTCCCACATTCGCGTTTCTGGCAGGCTGGCTCGCATGGAGCGGCTCGGCGTCGGCGTTCTGCGGATTCTACGTCGCCAAGGCCGACACGAAGCTCTTCAACAAGGCCTCCGAGGTGGCGATCGCGCGCCACGATCACAAAACCGTCATCACGATGGCCAACGACTTTCGCAGCGACGTGACGGAGTTCGCGATGGTCGTGCCTGTGCCGACACTGTTGCAGCAGGGCCAGATCCACGTGGGCGATTCTGCCGTCCTCAAGCACCTGGCCGACTACTCGGCGCCGCGCCTGGTCGAGTACTTCGACCCGAATCCCTGTCAGCGGTACGAAATGGAGGAGTTGAAGAACATGCGCGCCTTTGAAGACCGGCTCCCGGCTTCGGTCGCATCCCCCGAACGCAGCCGCGCCTTGGGCGTGACCGTCGAGGCGCGATACACGGTCGGCGAGTACGACATCCTGATCCTCTCGGCCAAGGAAAGCGCCGGACTCGAAACCTGGCTGATCGAAAACGGCTACCGCATTCCCAAGGGAGCCTCTACCGTATTACACAGCTATTTGAAACAGGGCATGAAATTCTTCGTCGCCAAAGTGAACTTAGCGGAGCAGGCTAAGCTGGGGACCACGCACCTACGGCCGTTGCAGATTGCCTTCGAGTCGCCCAAGTTCATGTTGCCTATCCGATTAGGCACGGTGAACGCAGACGGATCACAAGAGCTCTTTATCTACTTCCTGACGAAGCAAGGGCGGGTGGAGACGACCAACTACAGGACCATACGACTCCCGGAGGCGCAGGAGCTGCCGGTATACGTGAAAGAAAAATTCGGCGATTTCTACCGCGACCTCTTCGCGCAGCAAGTACAGCGCGAGAGTCAGCGGGGCGTGTTCATGGAGTATGCCTGGGACATGAACTGGTGCGATCCCTGCGCCGCTCATCCGCTCTCCTCGGAGGCGCTCCGCGGCCTGGGCGTCTTCTGGCAAGACGAGCAGCCGGGCAGCTCGGGCAGAAAGCCGGGCGCGGGCCTGGCGCACGACGTCTTTCTGACCCGCTTGCACGTGCGATACGATGCAGCGCACTTTCCCGAGGATTTGAGCTTTCAGGAAACCTCGGATCGCACGAACTTCCAGGCTCGATATATTCTGCGCCATCCGTGGACCGGCGCCGATACATGTCCGGCGGCCAAGACCTATCGAGAACAGCTACGGGCCCGCCACGAAAAACAGGCACAAACGCTGGCCCATTTGACTGGCTGGGACATCGACTCTATCCGGAGGTCGATGAATCTGGAAGGACCGACTCCGGCCCAACCCAAATGGTATCATCGGCTCTGGCCCGAATAGCCGACCGTCTGAGCGCGCGACGACTTCAGACGACCCCCGTCTGTCTGAATGCGCTGGAAAATCCGTCCCTTGCCCCCTGTCCATCCGGACAGGGGGCCCAGCACCTCGCATGGCCCCCGGACAAACCCCGATCCCGGTGGTATACCTAACATCATCCCTGATCCATTATGTATGACGCGGGATCATGGGGCACCGCAGAATCGAACGATAGGAACCCCGATGAGTCACGATGGAACAGGTCATCCAGGCGGCGCGGCCGGCGTGCAGGATTCGGTGTTCTCCCGCTGGGCAAGAGGGGCATCCAAACGCGGTCGCACCCGCCAGGACGACCGCAGTCCCGTCTATATGATCCTGACGTGCCCCACGACCTTTCAGCGCACCGTGTTTTACATTCCGGCACCCTGCATGTCACCCCCTCGACATAAGAAGAAATAGTCGGCCTCCGCGAACCCCGCTCCCTCTCCGACGGTCCCGCCCGTTCGCCGGCGCCGGGCAGTGATCGACGGCAGTTGACCCTCGCCGACCTCTTGACGCATCATGCCGCTAAACTCTCATCGAGAGGAGTGCCCCATGCCCTCAAGCTCTCACGTGCGCATCGGATTCGTTGTCTTGTCGGGTCTGCTGTGTTTCGCCAGCGGGTGCACGCTCAAAGCCACGCTCGATACGACGAGCGACACGTTGAGCAACTTCTTCTCCTCCACATCCGGCCGGTCCTGGCTCACCGAGGACGGCCTGGTTCGGGAAGACATGAAGGTCGACGTGTTCGTGGCCGCCAATCGGGCGAACTTGCAGCAAGACATTGCCCAGGCCGAAGGGGAATACCTGGCTTCGCTCGAGACATTGCTGGCGGTGCCGCCCACCCGCCGAGCGTCGTTCAGGCGGGCAGCGCTGGATCATCTCCAATTGCTGGACCATCCGGGGCCGGATTTGCCGACGTTCGCGCACGCCATGACCGCCTCCGCCCGGACTCTGCAGGCCCAGCCCATACCCTGACCGAGGATTACGCTCTTGGACATTCGATGAGTACGACTCTCCAAGGATTGCACCTAACCCATCGCCACGTGGTGCATCCGACCGATTTCTCCCCCTGGGGGGAGCCGGCCTTCCGCCATGCGGTCAAACTGGCGTTGCTCGCCCGGTCGCACTTGACCCTGCTCCATATCGACCCGGACGCCACTGCCACCGATTTCGCGGACTTCCCCCGCGTGCGTCCGTTGCTGGCGCGCTGGGGGCTCCTCCCGGAAGACAGCCCCACAGAGCGGGTGCAGGAACTCGGTCTCTACGTGCAAAAAATCCGCGCGGCCGCGCCGCAGCCCGCTCAAGCCATCGTGCACCATGTCGCGGCTCATCCGGCGGACATGGTCGTCCTCGCCTCGCATCGCCGGGAAGCAATCAGCCGATGGCTGCGGCGTTCCGTTGCCGAACCGATCGCGCGCGGTGCCCACACCCCTACGTTGTTCGTTCCCGGGGATCAGGAGGGCTTCGTCTCCGCGGCGGACGGCGCGCTGCGGCTGCGGCGCGTGCTGCTCCCCGCGGCGCGTGCCGACACCGCGCAAGTTGCCGCCGACACGATCGACCGGCTCGGCACCTTGCTCGCGTGCGAACGCTTGGTGATCCATCTCCTCCACGTGGATGACCTCCACGTCAGCCCCGCCATTCGTCCGCCGGATCATCCGGGCTGGACATGGGAGGCGACCCGTTCACGCGGGGACGTGGTCGAGGCGATCCTGGCCTTGAGCACGGAGCTGCAGCCGGACCTCATCGTGATGGCGACGGAAGGCCATACGTCCTGGGCTGATGTCTGGCACGGGAGCACGACGGAACAGGTGTTGCGGCAAGCCCTCTGTCCGGTCCTGGCGTTGCCGGTGAGTTAGCCCGGCGAGGGCGCCGATTGGAAGAGGACGGCCGGATGCTCGACGATCTTCGCCGGGCCGTCCTCCGTCCCCACCGGCAACCCGTCGCGGAAAATCACGACGCGCGACGCCATGCCCGGCACCCTGGCTCCCGGAAGAATCACGCCCGTGAGATTGAGGGGATCAGCGGCGGAGAGCCGGACCTCTAACGCGGGACCCGCCTCCCTCGACCGCTTCCGGATCGCGCGCAAGGCTTCGACCGCTTCCGGAAGCGCAAATTGCTCTCCGGTGAATCCGGCGACGAAACGCCCCCCTCGCACCTCTCCCTGCAGTTCCATCCGGCGGTAGGCCACCAGCACATCGCGCCACGATGGGGCCATCCCTTCGCGCCGCACGAGATCCCGAAACACCACCCCGTAGCGGCGAAGCAACTGCCGTGCCGCCCGCTCCACATGACCGCGCTGAACGCCGAGTCCCGTGCCCGGCGCTTCCGACGAAGGAACCGCACCGTTCGACGCCGCGAACGGTCGCAGGAGCGACCATCGGCCGGCGGCGTGTCGGGGACGCCGGGATCGTTCGCGGCCCTCCGCCCGACGCCGGTGAGGATCCATGAGGGCGCGGAGGTTGTCGAAGCCGTCCGCCGTCGCCATCCCCCCCGCGACCAGTTCCCACAGCGCGTCCTCCACCTCGGCGTTCAATCGTCCGGTGGCCGCGACTAGATCACCGAAAAAGCAGGCCCCCCGCGCCGCCAACACACGCCGCACGTCCTCCGCTGGACCCGAAAGCAGGGGACTGCTCCCCGCGGCGCCGACGCCGAACGTTTCCAGCAGCCAGGCCGCGTCCTCTCGCGGAAACAGACTGATCGGCGCGACGCTCGTGGGCACGACCCGCCTGCCCGAGGTCGGTACGGCCTGGGAAAACGCATGGCGCGGACTCAGTCGTCCCCAACTCACCGCCCCACTCAAGCAGAGCCGATCCAGGAGGGCGGGTTCGTACCTCCCCAGCCGCACTCGCAGGAGATGCGGCTCCCACGCCGAGGCTGCCGCTTCGAATCCCGCCAACTGTGTGATCACCTCAAGCAATCCTTGTTCGCCGTGCAGGCGCGCGCCCGAGGCCACATGCTGCCACTGGAAGAGAAATCGCATGAAGTCGGCCGCGGTTACGGGTTCGATGTCCCGCCGGAGCGACCCGATGGTCAATCGATGGATGCGCGCCAGCAGGCGCCGATGGCACCACTCCTCCACAGGGTCCGGCCGTTGAGGGGTGCTGGAAGAAGAAGGACGAAAGCGACCGCGGATCACCTGCCCCTTGGCTTCCAGTCTCAGCAACGCGTTCGTCACGAGCGTCGCCGGCAATCCCAGCCGAGTGGACAATTCGCCGGCCGTCGTCGGACCGAGGCTCTCCATCCAACCGTGAACCAACAGGTCCGCGGCGGTCTCGGCGCCCTGCGAGAACAGGGCGTCCACCGTAGGAACATGCTCTGTCGCGACCCACCCGGCGACGGCCTGCCCGGTCGCGGGGTCCCGCTCCAGCCGATCCGCGAGACGCCCTTCGGCTCGCAAGCGCGGCGCAAAGACCTCCCAATCCTCGGCCGAGGTGCACGGAACCCACACCAGCGTCAACAGCGCGTCGTGCAATTCGTCGGCATCCCGCACCACCGGCCAAGACTCCTCCTCGACCTCGGCGATCGCCGCCGGATCCAAGGCGCCGAACCGTGCGGCCAATTCCGGGGGCAGAGTCCGCCGCATCTCGACCGCCCGCGCGCGGCGCTCCTCCAGCGGCGCGTCGTCCAGAAACGCATACGGATTCGCGTTCAGAATGCCGTGAGAGAACACCGACGGCAACGGCGTGTCGACCGCCAGGCACCGAATGGCTCCACTCTCGATCCGCCGCAGGACCTGTTCCAACCCTTCCACGTCCATGGCCTCGGTGAGACAGTCGCGCAGCGTCTCCGTGGCGAGCGGATGGTCGGGAATCTGCCGCTCGATCCGCGCACCCCGAAAATTATCCTGGCAGGCCATGGCGTCCGGGAAGACCGCCGCGAGCAAGCCCTCCGCTTTCATGCGCTGAATTTGCGGGGGCACCTTCTTGCCCTTGGCGAAACGCAGGAGGGCGAGCGCGCGCGATGCGTTCCATCGCCACCGCGTGGCGAACATCGGGGCGGCCAACACGGCATGGGTCAATACGTCGCGCACGGTATCGGCCTGCAGGTAGTGGAAGACCGATTCGAGCGGGAAACTGTGTTTCTCTCCGAGCGAGATCACGATGCCCTCGTCGGTCGCCGCCGCCTGCAATTCAAAGTCGAACGTCATGCAGAACCGCTTCCGGAGCGCCAGGCCCCAAGCCTTGTTGATGCGGCCGCCGAACGGCGCATGAATGACCAGCTGCATTCCGCCGCTCTCGTCGAAAAACCGCTCGGCTACGACGGTGTCCTGGGTGGGAACCGCTCCGAGCACCGCCGTCCCCGCCAGCACATATTCGACGGCCTGCTGCGCACCGCGACCGTCGAGCCCGCAGTGCTGTCTGAGCCATACCACGGCCGAGAGCGACGGATCGCCGGTTGAGGCTGGGGCGAGCGGCGCCTGGATGATCGCCCTTGCCGCGATTTCCTGCCGCAAGACCGCGACTTCCGCCGATAGCTCGGCGGTGCGTGCCGGCGCCTCGCCCCGCCAGAACGGGATGTTCGGCGGCGCGCCGCGCGCATCCTCGACCCGAACCGTTCCGGTTTCCACGCCCTTGATCCGCCAGGAGGTGTTGCCCAGGAGCATGATGTCGCCGGCGAGACTTTCCACCGCGAAATCCTCGTCGACCGAGCCCACCACCGTCCCCTCCGGCTCCGCCACCACGATGTAGTTGGCCGTGTCGGGAATCGCCCCGCCGGACGTAATGGCCGCGAGTCGTGCCCCGCGCCGCCCGCGGAGTCGGTGATTGATCCGGTCGTGGTGCAGGTAGGCCAGCCCGCGCCCGCGCGAAGTGGCGATGCCGTCGGCCAGCATCCGCACGACCGCCTCGAACGTCTTCCGGGCGAGGTGGCGATAGGGATAGGCTTGCCGGCACAGCGCGTACGCGTCGTCCTCGGTCCAGGGCTGCGTCGCCGAGGCGGCCACGAGTTGCTGGGCCAGGATATCCAGCGGTTCGGGAGGCACGTGGACGCGATCCAATGCACCGGAGCGCATCGCGTGAATCAGCGCGGCGCATTCGATCAGCTCATCGCGAGTCGTGGCGAACAACCGCCCCCTCGGGATGGCTCCGACCCAGTGCCCCGCGCGGCCCACGCGTTGAAGACACGCGGCAATGGCACGCGGCGAGCCGATTTGACAGACCAGATCGACGGCGCCGACGTCGATGCCCAATTCCAGCGAGGCCGTGGCCACGACGACACGTGTTCGCCCGCTCTTCAGCCGTTCCTCGGCCGAGAGCCTGATCTCGCGCGAGAGGCTGCCGTGATGCGCGGCCACCACCTCCGCACCCAAATCGGCCAGGCGTTCCTCCAAGTGATGCGCCACCCGCTCGGCCAGACGCCGGGTATTGACGAAGACCAGCGTCGAGCGGTGGGCTCGCACCAATTCAGCCACCCGATCGTAGAGATCGGCCCAGATCGCCGTGTTCGCCACGGCGCTTAGTTCGTCTTTCGGGACTTCGACCGCCACATCCATGGCCCGGCGATGCCCGACGTCGATGATGCACGGCATCGGCCTCGCCCCGACGAGAAACCGCCCGATGGTCTCGATCGGGCGTTGCGTCGCGGAGAGGCCGATGCGGACCGGCTTGGTACCCGTGAGCGCATCCAACCGCTCCAGGCTCAGGGCAAGATGCGCGCCGCGTTTGGTCGAAGCCACCGCGTGAATCTCGTCCACGATGACGGTGCGCACGGTTCGGAGGAGCGCGCGGCTCTTGTCCGCGGTCAGGAGAATGAAGAGCGACTCCGGCGTGGTCACCAGGATATGCGGCGGACGCCGCAGCATGCGCTGCCGATCGACCATCGGCGTATCGCCGGTGCGGACGACCACCCGCAACTCCGGCATCAAAAGGCCGGCCGCAAGAGCCACTTGCCCGATGTCCGTGAGGGGCTGATGCAGGTTCTTGCGGATGTCGTTGCTGAGCGCCTTCAGCGGGGAGACGTAAAGGACCTGGGTGCGATCGTCCAATTCGCGGCCGAGTGCTTGCGTGAAGAGGCGATCGATGCAGGTCAGAAATGCCGCAAAGGTTTTCCCCGACCCGGTCGGGGCGGCAATCAGGGTATCCGTGCCGGATCGGATCGCGGGCCAAGCCTGCGCTTGAACGTCGGTCGGCCGGCCGACCTTCGTTCGAAACCACTCGGCAATCAAGGGATGGAAGCCGGTCAACGGCATGGGCACCGCATGGTATCATGCCATTGCGGAACGGCTCCAGCACACGGGGGGCGGAAACTTTCCCGCTCAGCGGGGTCGCTTCAGGTAGAAACGGAGGGAACAGGCGGGACACTGCCACGGATGGGACCCGACCAGGCGGCGAAAGAGGTCCGGCCAACGAAGACGAGTACAGCCACGGGAGACTTGGCCGCACTTCGGACAGCGAACGGGGACGGCCGTCGCGGCGCCTTCGACCTCGGGATGCGGCATGGGAAGCGCCCACGTTCCCAACGCCTTCGTTCGGGGAGCTTCTTTCTCGATTGTTTCGAACACCTTCACGGTCCGTGCCACTCCTCGTCCCGGGAGGCCTTTTTCACCGAGGTCTCCAAAGGTCTAACCTTGCGCCGTTCTTCCGGTCTTCCGGCATCCTGACTCGCATAGCTCCTGTGCGGTCATAACACAGCAAGGTCCATACCTATATAATTGGTTCTCGGTAGGCGTTCACTAGCGACTGCATAACATAAATTCCGTTCCCGAACTTTTTCGCCCGGTTGCATCACGCCACATCGCTGAGGCAGGATGCCACGGTCGTGTGACTGGCTTATCCAGTTCGATACAACTTGTGACATATTGGATACACGAAGTCGGCTGAAGCCTTCATGATCGCTCCATGATCGCCCCACCCTCACGCACCGACTGGCTCGTCATTATGGGAGGTGGCTATACTGCCCGCTGGGTCTACCGACTGGCCCAGGAAAGCGGACGGTATGTCGTCATCACCAGTCGACAGCCGGATCGCCATGTGCCGTTCGCCGCTCCCGCCCACCGGCTGCGTTTCGACCTGGATCGACTGGAGACATGGACGTCCATTCCTCCTGGGGCCGACCTGCTTTGGTGCTTTCCGGCAGAGCCGCTCGAGCAGGTCTCGGCGTTTGCCCGCCAAGCCGGGCTCAAGGAGCGGCGCCTCGTGGTGTTGGGAAGTACCAGCGCCTATGACGTCGCCGGAAGCCGCGCGTATCCACCTCCCTGGGTGGACGAAACCACCCCGGTCGATCAGAAGAAGCCGAGGGTCCAGGGTGAAGAATTTCTGAGGAAGGAGTGCGGGGCCATCGTCCTACGCGTCGCCGGGATCTATGGCCCGGGAAGAAATCCGCTGGACTGGATCGAGCAAGGACGAGTCGGCCCGACGAGCAAATACGTCAATCTGATTCACGTGGAGGACCTAGCCGCCGTTTGTCTCGCAGCCTTGGAACGTGGTGAGCGCGGCGAAGCCTACAACGTCAGCGACGGCACGCCGCGAACCTGGGAGTCGATTCATCGGGAAGCTGCGCGACGATGGCCCGTCTCCCCCCCGACTTCGACAGTCGAGACGGGCCCCGGCAAACGCATCCTTGCCAAGCGACTTCCGGCCCTGCTTGGCGACCGGCCGCTTCGCCATCCGGATCTGTTGGCGGCCTTGGAGACGCTCGAGCGGAAGGAAATTCAGCCGGGCGGATGACCCGGATGGGAGCGTGAGCACCGAGTAGGCCGGCTCGACGAAATCCTTATGTTCGCAGGAGGGCAATCACCGACAGAGAGACCAGGAGATTGTTGATGCCATGGGCAATCATGCCGGGAAGGAGGCTCCCCGTCTTTTCATAGCCCCAGGCCCAGACCAGCCCGCTCCAAAAAACCCCCAGGAATCCGAGTACCCCATAGCCATGGGCGAGTGAAAAGAACCCGGCGCTGACCGCGGCCGCCGTCTGGAACGGAAATCGCCGGCGGAGTATTCCGAACAACAGCCCGCGAAACGCCAGCTCTTCAAAAATCGGGGCGAACACCACGTACTCGATCAGGCTGAGGAGAAGCACGGGCGCCGGAGCCCACACCAAGTCTCCATCGAACCACTCGGTCCAATGACTGGACAAGCTCAGCGGCTCGGCGATCCGCCCAACCACCCACTCGCCCGCCAGCCCGGCCGCCACCAGCACCGGGACGGCGAGAAACAATCGCGTCCCGCGCCCCGGAAGCGGGCGTAGACCGAATCCGTCCCGGAATCCCAATCCGGCCGGTTCGAGGAGATGCCGTTGGGCCAGCACCAACAGCGGCAGGTTCGTCAAGGGAATCGCGACCATCCGCAGCATCGGATGGTCGCCGCCGTAATATATCAACACCAGCAACAGCACCGCGCCGATGGCCCCGCCGCGCAGCAGCACGCGGGCTCCAATGCCGCCGGGCCAGACCGGAGGCAGAGTGGCCCCGCCGAAGCGAAGCCACGCCGGATCCCGCTGTGTCCAGGCAAAGAGGAGAATGCCGCCTCCTAACAACACGGACCCGAACTCGACGAACGACAACCACCGCGACCAGACAAAGAGCCGGGCGGCCCTAGCCTGCGCGGCCGATTCCAGCGACGCCAAGAGCGGACCGTCCTGCGCCCGTTGCGCGAGGCGAATCGCCAGCCGATCGTAAAACCATCCGGCCGGAAGTAAATCCGCGACCTCGGCTTGTAACTGTACGGAGGTATCTACGTCGAGCGGCGCGTTGAAGTACGCCGCTTGCAGCACCTTCGCGAACGTCGGGAAGGGGGCCTCGCGTCGGACCCATTCCTTCGTCTGCCGCTCGACCTTGGGCAGGAGGCCTGTTTCCGCCTGGAGGATCGCCAGATGGAGATGCACCGTAGGATCGATCGTTTGGTCGGCCAACTCCTGGTACCAGTCGATGGCTTCCGTTCGTTCAGATCGATCACCGCCCGACAACCAGGTATACAGGACATGTTCCCACGCCGGCGCTTGTTTGACGGCCTCCTCGACGTCCATCGTGCGGCCGACCATGAGACTCAGCGCTCGTTCGGGCAGAGCGATGCGGTCCAGCCCTTCGCTGCTCCACATGAGGACGATGACCAATCCAGCGCAGGCGCTGAAGACGATGGCGGCCAACACGGTGACGACGGGCGAGAACCCTGGATCGTACCGCCAGATGGACGTGTCCCGGGCGACAGTGGATGACGGGGCGGAGGCTTCCGCGCTGGTCGAGAACTCCACAGCCATAAACGCGATAGTATACCACGCGGCTTCCATTCCCATGGCTCCCCGCCGCCTCCCCGTGACGGTGGCGCACCGTCTCCGCTATACTGCATTCGCGCGGCACACGTGACGCACCGCCCCTTGGAACGGGCTGCACCGGTCGCACCACCGCGGGTCCCATGGCAAGCCCGGAAAACCAGATATCATCGCTGTCCGTGAGCGAACTGCTTCCACCCGCCCGGGTGCTGCTCGGCCCGGGACCGAGCCAGGTTCATCCCCGCGTCCTGCGGGCCCTTTCGGCACCCCTGATCGGACACCTCGACCCGTCCTTCCTCCGCCTCCTCGGTGAGACGCAGACCTGCCTACGCCGTCTCTTCCAGACCGACCATCCATTCACGTTGGCGATCTCGGGCACGGGGTCCGCCGGGATGGAGGCCGTGATGATCAATCTCGTCGAAGCAGGCGACACCATCGTGGTCGGGGTCAACAGCCTGTTCGGGACTCGTTTGGCGACCATCGGCGAGCGCTGCGGCGCCAAGGTCATCCGAATCGAAGCCCCCTGGGGCCGGGCGATCGACCCCGAGGTAATTCGCCGCACATTGTCAGGGTCCGGACCGGTCAAGCTGGTGGCCCTCGTGCACGCGGAAACCTCGACTGGGGTTCGGCAGCCGTTGGACGAGATCGGCCGGCTCTGCCGTGACCGGGACGCCTTGTTCGTGGTGGACGCCGTCACGTCGCTCGGAGGGATTCCGGTCGAGATCGATCACTGGCAGATCGACGCCTGTTACAGCGCCACGCAAAAGTGCCTGAGTTGCCCTCCCGGGCTCTCCCCGGTCACCCTCGGCCCACGGGCGCTGGCTACGGTCCGAGGTCGCCGCTCCCCTTGCCCAAGCTGGTACCTGGATGTCTCGCTGATCGCGGACTACTGGGAAGAAGCCGCACGCCGCTACCACCACACCGCACCGATTTCGATGCTCTATGGATTGCGCGAAGCCCTGCGCGTGGTGCTGGAGGAAGGTCTGGAGGCGCGATTCACGCGGCATAGGCTCCACAGCGGAGCGCTGCTCGCCGGCCTGACCACGCTCGGCCTGACGCCGTTGCCTCCCGAACACGAGCGACTCCCCATGCTGAACTGCGTCACCCTCCCGGAAGACATCAAGGATCGCGCCGTCCGCGCCGAGTTGCTCGACGAGTATGGCATTGAAATCGGAGGCGGCCTGGGACCGTTGCAGGGGAAGGTGTGGCGGATCGGCTTGATGGGGGAATCCGCCACCGCGTCCAATGTCTTTGCCTTGCTCCACGCCCTGGAATCGATCCTGTCTCGGCGGGGATGGTGCGCCGGGATTCCCGGCCGCGCGATCGCAGCCGCCTCCGCCGTCTACGCGCGGCCGGGCATACCCTTAGATGGAGTGACCTCAGCATGAGAGACACAGTTCGAGGCCTGGTCCTGGGTCTGCTGCTCGGCGTCCTGGGATCGCTGGCCGTCACCCTGCTCATCGATCAAATGGCCGAAACCGATCCGCGCGTCCCCCCCGAGAAGGCTGCGGAATATATTCATGCGGTCGTTGAGGCCAACCGCATCAATTACACCGAGAACATCGTCAATAAAATGCACGAGCAGAACGTGGTCGAAGCGGTGGAGCACTGGCGGGAGGAAAAAGGGCTACCCCTCCCCGCCCAGTTCCTGATGGAGTCCGGGCGGTTGGTCGCGCAAAAAAACCTCCACATGACCATCCGGCTCGCGAGCCTGACCCCCCTCTACGTCTGGAACGCCCCCACCTCGGACTTCGAACGCAAGGGCCTCCAGACCGTGACACTCAATCCGGAGCGGCCCGTCACCGGGTTTCTCAAGACCAACAAGGGGCGCTGGTTCCAGGCCATCTACCCGGATCGGGCCATTTCGAACAGCTGCGTCGACTGCCACAACAAGCATCCGAACAGCCCCCGGAGGGACTACAAGCTCAACGACGTCCTTGGAGGCATTATCATCACGATACCCGTGGAGGAGTGATCTCGTGGCAACCCGAACCAAATATGCGCTGCGGAACGTGCGAGTGCTCGACGGGCGCGGCGCCAGGTTGGAACGCATGACTTTGCTGATCGACGAGAGCCGGATCGCGGCAATCGGCCCCAGCCGGACCACCACGGTTCCGCGCGGCTTCGTCGATCTCGGCGTGGCCGGGATGACCGTGCTGCCCGGCCTGATCGATTGTCACGTGCACCTGTGTCTGGGAGGTGAGCCCGACGTCGTGGCTGCCGTCAAGCAGGACTCCTCCGCGATGACGCTCTTGAAAGCCGCCCGCCACGCGAGGGAAACCCTGGCTGCAGGGATCACGACCGTGCGCGACCTTGGATTTCGCGATCACGCCGTGTTCGCCCTGAAAGAGGCCATCGACGGCGGGCTCATCCCGGGACCCCGGATCGTGGCCGCAGGGTTGGCGATCTGTATGACCGGCGGGCACGCGCGATTCATCGGGTGCGAAGCGGACGGGCCCGTGGCCGTCACCGCCGCGGTTCGCGCCCAACTGGCGGCCGGCGCCGAGGTGATCAAGGTCATCGCTTCCGGGGGCGTATTGACACCGGGCACATCGCCCGATCAGGCCCAGTTCACGTTGGAAGAACTGACTGCCGCCGTGCAAGAAGCGCAACGCGCCGGACGCCGCGTCGCCGCCCACGCGCACGGGGCCAGCGGCATGAAACAAGCAATTCAGGCCGGCGTGCATTCCATCGAGCATGCGACCCTGCTCGATGACGAAGCCGCCGATGCCATGGTCCAATCCGGCGTCTATATGGTCGCCACGTTATCGGCTCTGGCGACGACGGCGGCCTGCCCGCTCAACGGCGGGATTCCGGTCAGTGCCGTCCGGAAGGCCAAAGAGATGCGCGCTCGTCACGAAGCGAGTTTCAAGGCCGCCGTGCGTCGTGGGCTACGCATCGCGATGGGGACCGACGCCGGCACGCCCTTCAACTATCACGGCGATAACGCCCAGGAGCTCGACCGCATGGTCGCGCTCGGCATGCCCCCGATGGACGCGCTCGCGGCCGCCACCTCCGGCGCCGCCGACCTCCTCGGGCTCGGGGATGTCATCGGGACGATCGAACCGGGGAAACAAGCGGATCTCCTTGTGGTGGACGGCGACCCCTCGAAACGCATCGGGCTTTTGCAGGAGCCGGACCGACTCGTCGGAGTGATGCAGCGCGGGCGTGTGGTGAGCGGCTTCCTGGCGGAATGACGCGCCACCCGCCGTTCGGCCTCCGGCGGTCGCCGGACATCCTCGGAGATCCCGCGATCGCCTTCGCCGGGACGAACGGCGTCGACCCCTGACGAGGGCCTAGCGCCGCTGGTAGAACAATTCGAGCGCTGCGGCAAACCCGTGCAGCCGCCCCCGGGTGAAGCGCCGGTCGAACCGCTCCATCAGCTCCGATGCCTGGCGGTCGTCTTGCTGCCCGATGACGCGTTGCGAACGCATCATTTGCACCGCCACCTCCAAGAGCCGCTTCCGACGCGCTTCCATATCCTCCGTCACGAACTCGGCCATCACTTCGCCGCCACGGGCCATGACCAGGTCGTCGCGAAAGGAGTCGTAGCCTTGCGCCGCCACGGTGCGCTCCCTGATGAGGGCCAATTCTTCCTTGATGCGGACGGGTTTCGCCATGAGCAGAGTGAACAGTTCCTTCCGCCCCTCGTCTTCCAACTTGGCGCACATCGCCTCGAGAACGGCCTCGGTGTCGGGGGCCTCGTCGCGGACTTCGTCCCCCCAGCGCAATCGCTCGTACGAGCGCCGCGTCTCGGGGTCTCCTATCACGGCGTAGGCGGCGTTGATCTCACGAATCTTGGTTTCGGCGTCACGATTGTCCGGGTTCCGGTCCGGATGGAATTGGAACACGAGCTTGCGGTAGGCCTTCTTGATCTCCTCGTCGGACGCATCGCGTCGAACCCCGAGGATCTCGTAGTAGTCCTGACGTGGCATGGAATCCGTCACTATAGCACCGGTTTTTCCGCACCGGCAATCGGCACGGCCGTTTCTCTTGCTTGACAAGCGGTGGGCGCCTCCCTAGCCTGCCTCTTCCCGTTCCCAAAACGAGGAGGCCCTGCGATGCCGTGGTGGCGTGCGGTCAGCGCCTATCAATGGCTCGTTCTATTCGTCGCCTGGCTGGGTTGGGTGTTCGACGCGATGGACGCCACGATTTACGCCATCGTCCTGCATCCGGCGCTGGAGGATCTGCTGCCAGGGCAAGCGGGGTCCCCCGCCGGCGAGGATCAGATCGGGTGGTACGGTGGCCTGATCTTCTCCATTTTCCTGGTCGGCTGGGCCATCGGAGGGATTGCCTTCGGTCTCGTGGCCGACCGGTACGGGCGCACCAAGACCCTAATCGCGACGATTCTGATCTATGCCGGATTCACCGGGCTCGCCGCCCTTTCGCAGGAATGGTGGCATTTGGCCCTCTATCGGTTTCTGACCGCGCTGGGAATCGGCGGAGAATGGGCGGCCGGAGCGGCCTTGGTCGCGGAGGTCTGGCCGCAAGACAAGCGCGCAAAGGCGGCGGGCATTCTCCAGTCGGCGTGGGCGGCCGGCTTCTTTCTGGCCGCCCTCTGCAACCTCTGGCTGAGGGACTACGGATGGCGATGGCTCTTCGCCGTGGGGGTGCTGCCCGCCCTCGTCGCCTTGTTGGTGCGACTGTGGGTCAAAGAACCGGAACGTTGGACCAGGAGTCGCGCAGCCGCATCCACATCTGGCCGGGTGTCGGCCCTCGGCGCACTGGCCGAACTCGTGTCCCCTCGGTTCCGCCGCGCCACACTCGTTGGTTCGACGCTCGCCTTCGTGGCGGTGTTCGGCTTGTGGGGCACGACAAATTGGACGCCGATGCTCATCCATTCTTTCCCGGGAATGCAGGGGTTGAGCAAGGCCGATATCGCGCCATACGTCAGCTACGCCATCATGTCCCTGAACGCGGGCGCGATCGTTGGGTATCTGAGTTTCGGCCCACTGGCCGATCGATGGGGCCGTCGCCCAGCTTTCGGCGTGATGTGCGCGGGGAGTCTGATCATGCTGCCGATGACGTTTCTCTCTTCCGGTTCCTACACCGCGCTCCTCTGGTGTCTCCCGTTTCTTGGATTTTTCAACAACGGGATCTTCAGCGGCTTCCCGATCTATCTTCCGGAACTCTATCCCACCCGACTTCGAGCAACGGGGGCTGGAGTATGCTTCAATGCGGGTCGGGTCCTGGCCTCCGCCGGACCGTTCCTGACGGGCTCGCTCGTCGCCGCCTTCGGCGACGTCGGCACGGCGGCCAGCGCGGTCGGGCTCGTGTACCTCCTCGGGCTCCTCATCCTCCCGGTCGCGCCCGAAACGAGAGGTCACCCGCTCCCGGAGTGACGGAGGCCTCTCCGCCCCAGGCCCGCAAGGGGAGCACCCGGTCGGACAGAGGTGTTTGCGTGCAACATGAGCGGCTTAGGAAGGGCCGTCGGCCCCTCACCTCCATCACGGCTTGACAATCACCCAAGTCGCGCTATTCATATAAGTTATGAACTCGCACGGCCGGGAACTGAGTTTCGACGAACGCCTCGCAGCCGAAGCCGCGTTCAGCGGACGCCCGTTCAGCCCCCAGTGGTCTGAGGCGGCGCGGGTGGTCTACGACGGCATCATGCATGCCCTGGGAACTGCCCACGTCAAGGCTATCAGCCTGGCGATCGGAACCTCCGATGGGGCGTTGTGCCCCAGAGGCGAGCCGCTCGCGGAAACCGGCCCTGAGCCGGAGACGATCCTCCCGGCCGGAGAGGGCGCGAGTCTTCTTGAGTCGGATGCCCCCTTCGAAGGCCCGGGCGAAGACCATGCTTTGAGGCTCAGTCGCGAGCGCGCCATTGAGGCGGGAGGGTTGATCGAGATTACGCCGTTCGCAAAGAATCTCGGAGTGCCCTACGTGGTCGGCGTGACGCGCCCCCTGTGGGACACAGTGGTCACCGCCTCGGACAGCATTCCCGAAACCGCTCATGAAAGCCGGTTGCGCGACATCTTGATGGCGTTTCGGCTCCGGCTCATGTCGGGACCGATCACGAAATCCGTGATCGATTTTCCCGCGCTGCTGACGTTTCCCCCGGACTCCGTTCCCCAGCCGCAATTGCTTCTGGCCGCCTTCCACGACAGCCCCACCGCCCCGACGTGCATCACGTTGCTCTTGCCGCGCGAGTTATCCTTCCTGCTCCATCAAGACCTGGACTGATCGGCTCTACCATGCAATAGGATCAATCGACCCAAGCAGATTGGATTAGGACTTTTTTCTCTCGAGAGATGTCCTGACAGGTCCGTCTATTAGGTCCCTTTCTATGCCATTGACAAGTTAGGTGATTATGCAGATAATCCGCTGCCGGTCACGGGTCTTGAGTCGTGGCCGACGCTGCGACCCCGTACCATGCAGCGTGCGCGACACTCCCATCTGTCCAAGGAGCTGGCGATGCAGCAACGGGACCGCCCGCCCTCCACCGGTCGAAGAAGCGTGCCGGAAGAGTCGGAGGAAACCGACGCATTCCCACCGCCTGTCGTCAGCCAGGGCGACGCCCCGCCGCTTCGGAGCTCGAATCGCCAACCCGTCCGCATACCGATCCTTCTCCATACCGGGGATCACAAGATTGCCGGCCGCACCGAGAACCTCAGTTCCGGAGGGCTGCGCCTGATCACCGAAACCGGGCTTCGCCCGGGAAGCCCGCTCGCGCTTCGCTGTACGTTCGGAGACGTGTGCCACTTGAACCTTTCCGGCCTGGTCGCCTATTGTCTGCCGACCACCTGCCGCGGGAGGCAGTTTTTTGCCGTCGGCATCAAGTTCACCGCCGTCCGGATCTGGGAGCGCCAAATCCTCACCTCGGCCATCCAAGAGATCCAGCAGAGCGAAGAAACCCAGAAGCGGTCGTTCCTGCACCTCTACGTGGCACCCGACACATTGGCGGATGAAGCAGCCGCGATGGCGCTCGACACGGCCGACGGTGACGCGACGGATCTCCAGGCGGCCCCGCCGGAAGCCGGCGACAGGACCATCACCACCGACGATCTTCTCCCGAAGCTCAAGCGGACCAGTTACTCCTCCACAGCGGCCAAGATTCGACGGGATTGGCTGTCGCTGAAATGCCGCTCGCCGCTTCACCATATCGGCGTCTACACCGAGAATCCGGAAAACCTGCGCGGCAACGTCGAACACTTCATCGGATCCGCCCAGATCCCGATCGGGGTCGCCGGCCCGCTGCGCGTCAACGGCCAGTACGCCCGCGGCACCTTTTACATTCCGATGGCGACCACCGAAGGCGCCCTGACCTATACCTGCAACGAGAGCATGCTCCTCATTTCCCTGGCGGGCGGCGCAACGACGGCCCTTCTGAACGACGCCTTGCACATCTCCCCGATTTTCGTCTTCGACACCGTCAAAGCCGCGCAACGGTTCGCCGGATGGATCAGCGCCAATTTTGCCGCCATCAAGCAGCACGCGGACGGCACCACCCGCCATGGTGCGCTGCGCGCGCTCGAACCGTGTATTTTCGATCGGAACGTGGTGGTGAAATTCAGCTATGACACCGGCGACGCCATGGGCATCAACATGGTCACGTTCGCTACCGAGGAAGCCTGCAAGTTCATCGTGAAGGTCACGAAGCCGAAACACTTTTACCTTCAACCGAACTTCTCCGCCATCAAGAAGGTCACGTCCCACAATTTTGTTCTCGGATACGGGAAGACCGTCGTGGCCGAAGCCACGATCCCCGCCGCGTTGATCAAACGCGCATTCCACGTCACCCCCCGGGCGATCGTGGATTTCTATCACGCCGTCCGCCTCTGCACAGCCCACGTCGGGATGATCGGCATCAACGGGCACACGGCCAACATACTGGCGGCGCTCTTCACCGCCTGCGGACAGGACATCGCGTGCGTCGTCGACTCCTACGTCAGCGTCACGAACTTCGAGTTGACGGAAGATCAAGCACTGTATGTCAGCGTGAAACTCCCGAGTCTCCTCGTCGGGACGGTCGGCGGAGGGACGAGCCTCGCGACGCAGCGCGAGTGCCTCCAGTTGTTGGGCTGTCACGGCCCCGGGAAAGCGAAAAAGTTTGCGGAGATCGTCGCCGCCGCCGCCCTCGCCGGCGAGCTCGGCATTTGCGCGCGGGTGGCGAACGGGAGTTTCGCAAACGCCCACCGGAAATACGGCCGCAAGCCGGCCCCCCAGCCCACGGAGCCCAGGCCCCTCGCGAGTTCTCTGACGCCCCGTCATCCGGAACACTGAGCCGGCATGACGCCTCTCCGCCCGCATCGGGTCGCGACACGCCCGGCTTCCCCCGCGTGAACAAGTGGCTTATACTGGGCCCGCATGGCGCCCGGGCCGCCGGCATCATTGCGCCGCGTCGCCACGGCCCACGAGGTTCCGACTTCCGTCATCGACCGCCGGTTGCGGCCGGCTCTTCCGGCCTGTCGTCCGACGCTGCCTCATGAATCCCTTTGCCCTCTCAGGCCTGTTGACCGGCATTACGAGCAGCGTCCTCGCTCTCGTGGTCTATGCGAAGGCCCCGGACCGAAGACCAAACCGCCTCTGGGCCCTCTTCGCGCTCGCCGTCGCCGTGTGGGGGTTCGGCGCCTATCGCATTGCCATCACGACCCATGCCCCGACAGCCCTCCTGTGGTGGAAGATCGCGCACATCGGCGTCATCTTCATTCCAATCCTGTTCCTGCACTTCAACTACGTCTTCCTCAACATCCGTCGCATTCGATTGATCCTCCTGACCTACGCCTGCGGGATCGGGTTTCTTCTCGCCAACCTCTTGACCGACTGGTTCATCAAAGACGTGCGGCTGGTGTTCGGCTCCTTTTACTACGACTCGCCCCCTGGACCGCTCTACCCCTACTTCGTGTTGTTTTTCTTTTCGGTGATCCTCTACGGCCACTACGAAATGTACGGCGCGTACCGCCACGCCACCGGCCTCAAGAAGGATCAACTGAAGTACTTTTTCCTCGCCACGGCGCTCGGCTTCTCGGGAGGCGGCACGGCGTTTCTGCCTGTGTTCGGCATCGATCTCTACCCGATCCTCAACTTCACGGTGCCGCTCTATCCGATCATCATGTCCTACGCGATCGTGCGCTACCGGCTCATGGACATCAGCGTGATGCTCAACAAGAGCTTGGCCTACGCGATCGTGACCGGCGCGATCATCCTGGCTTCCGCGTTCGGCACGCTCCTCAGCACTCGCGCGACGCTGGCGACGGCGCCGCCCCTGCTCACCGGTTTGCTGGTGGCCGGATGCGGCATCCTGGTCTTCACCAGCCATCCGCGGTCGTCCACCAACCGGACGTTCTCGCTGTATTGCGCCGCCGTCTGCCTGTGGCTCGTGGGCGCGTTTATGGTGTATTCCGCCCCCACGGCCGACGAGGCCTTGGTCTGGTGCAAGGCCGTGTACGCGGGTATCGTTTTCATCCCCGCGGTGTTTTTTCATTTTTCGATGAGGTTGCTGGGACACCGCGACGGGACCCGGCACATCCGCATTCCGTACCTCATCAGCGGCGCGTTTCTCCTGCTGCTTCCGACCTCGCTCGTCGTCACCGGCCCGTACCATTACTCCTGGGGCTATTACGGAAAAGCCGGGCTGCTGCACCCGCTGTTCCTCGTGTATTTTTTCACGACGACCTCGATCGGGCTCGTGCATCTGTTCCGAGCCTACCGCATCAACCTCCAGTACGGCACCAGCGAAGCCGCCAGGCTGAAGTACTCCTTCTGGACATTCTTTCTCGGGCTGTCCGCCTCCGTGGACTTCGCCCAGAGCTACGGGTACGAATTGTATCCCTCCGGATCGTTAATCGCAGGCCTCTGGCTCACGGTCGTGGCGTACGCCATCATCCGGCATCAACTGGTCGAGGTCACGCTGCCCGGGTGGGAGAGCCACGGCACGCTCTATACTCAGGTGTTCGGCCTGCTTGTCGCCTACACGGCGATCGTGATGACGGTGCGCTTTTTCACGCACAGTTGGCACTTCGTATTGACCGGGGTTCTGCTGGGCATCTTCATCGCCTTCTCCGGCTTGTTGGTCAATCTTCCACGCACGATCGAACATCTGGTCGGGCAACGGCTCTTGCGGGATCGGTACGACGCGTACGACACGATCGTGCAGTTTTCCCGGTCCCTGGTCTCGATTCTCGATCTTGGCTCGCTGACCAAGGAAATCGTCCACACCCTCACCACCACCATGAACATTTCGACCGCGTCGCTCTACGTCCTGGACGGAGAAAAACACGTCTATGCCCTGGCGGCGGCCGAGCGGCCCTCCGACCTGCCGGCCCTCCCTCCGAGCATCAAGCCGGACGAGCCCCTCCCGTCGACGCTCACGCATTCCCGCGTCCCGTTGGTCCGCGAGGAACTCGAGGAAAAATCTCCCGGCCCTCAGATGCCGGGCCTCGTCGAGGCCATGAAGCCGCTGGACGCCGAGGTCTGTATTCCGCTCGTGAACAAGGAGCGCCTCATCGGCTTGTTCAACCTCGGCCCTCGTCTCGACCACACCAATTACTCCTCCGACGACCTGGGCCTGCTCACGACGCTCGGCCAGCACGCCGCCATCGCGCTGGACAACGCCCTCCTCTACGAGGACCTGAAGCGTTCCCAAGCCCTCATGCGCCGGACCGACCGTTTGCGCTCGCTGGAAACCATCGCGGGCGGATTCGCTCATGAGGTCCGCAATCCCCTCACCTCCATCAAGACGTTCGTGCAACTGGTGCCCGACCGGCGGGACGACCGCGAGTTCGTCGAGCAATTCAGCCAGGTGGTGGCGGAAGACGTCAATCGCATCGAACGCCTGGTACAGGAAATTCTCGACTATGCCCGCTATATGGAGCCGCAGCTGACCGAACAGGACTTGAACGAGGTCGTGACCTCGTGCCTCTACTTCATCGAGATCAAGGCCACCTCCCGCGGCGTGAAGATCACGCGAGACCTGGCGCCCGACCTTCCGTACGTCACGCTGGACCGGCAACAGATCAAACAAGTCCTGCTCAACCTCTTCATCAATGCGCTGGATGCCATGGCGGCACGCGGCGGCCATCTCAACGTTCGCACGCACCTGCTCAAGAAACCCACGGGATCGCAGTGGGTACAAATCGAGGTCGCCGACACGGGGGCCGGGATCGCCGCCCAGAACCTGGACCACATCTTCGATCCGTTCTATACGACCAAGCACGACAGTACGGAACGAGAGGGCACGGGGCTCGGGCTGACCATCGTCCATCAAATCGTCCATGAACATCGCGGGTACATCGAGGTCACCAGCGCGATCGGCCGCGGGACGACGTTTTTCGTCAACTTGCCGGTCACCCAAGAAGATGCCCTCCGTGATCCGCGCGATGCCAGGCCGGCGCGGGCCGCGTCCTAAGGCCCTCCACGCCAGATTGCAGAGCTCCCCGGAGAGCCGGTAAGCTGAAGACGAAGGCCCGACAGGTGGCCACCCGTCGATGTCCGCAGGAGGCTGTCATGACGCTTCACCTATTCCGACCTCGCCGTTCGGGTCACGCTGCTACGACGGTCGCCCTCGGCCTCTTGGTCCTGGGGTCGGGTTGCGCCCGAATTCCCTTCGATCCCGCGCCGGTCGTCCCGACCACACACCGCCTGCCGCAGACCGCGAGTCTGACCCTCACGGAAATCGGCGCCTACACGGTCGAGCCCGGCGCCACCATGGTGGCCGATCCGAACATCCAGAACAGAGTGACCGGTCAACTCACGTCGCTGGTGGCCGACAAGGCACGCTGGGAACGGGCGGTGGCCGATTACCTGTCCGCCAGACAGACATTCCGAAGCGTGGTGATCGATGGGCAAGCGGAACTGGACCTGGGGCTTCGCCTGATCATTTACGTGGACCCAAGTTTGGGGTTCAAGTTCGATACGATCTATGTGGCGAGGGCAGAGGCGCGCGTGCGGGAGCCCGGCTCCGGGCGGATTCTCGGCGAGTACGGAGGGTTCGGGAAAGCCTCGGGGGTGGTCCGGAGAACCGGACCGCGCGACGACGAGGTTCCCGTCAATCGGGCGGTGCACGCCGCCCTCAACGATCTGTTCGGAAAACTGGAACATGACGGACGCTGGGATTCGCTGCGGTCCTCGGCCAGGCTCCGCTGACGCAGGGGCGCTGGGCCGGACTCAGGATGCGCCCTTGCGGGACCGGGCGGGCACCGCCAGCTCGCGTGCCATTCGCCGTTCATCCTCCGCGCTCACCACGCGGCCGTCGAGACGGGCCTCCAGCAACCGGGTCAGAATTCGTTTATAGTCCGGGCCTGGCCGCACGCCCAACTGCTTGAGATCATCCCCCGTCAAGATCGAGCGAGTCTTGCGGTAGGTCGTGAGGTAGGCGGAGAGATGCCGCTTGACGGCCTCGGCCTTGCTGGCCGCCATGAGGAACACCAGCACCTCGTCGTCGATCCCGTCCAACAAGCGGACCACACCCGACGGCGACGGCCCCGGCCGTGCGACCAGTCGGCGCACCACCCGATGGCTGGAAAACCGCGCGGTGCGGACGACGCGTTTGGCCCGTTCCGCAAGCTCGAATTTGTCGAGCATGGCCGTCACCCCTTTATCCGGCACGACCTCGAGCAATGCCAGCAGGTAGACCAACCAGGATTCCATCGGCCGGTCCAAATACAGTAGCCGATACCAGGCCACGGCCTCCTCTACGCCTCGCACCAATGCCTGCAGCCGCGGGGACCAGGTGAGGGACCGATGCAGACTGCGGAGGACCCCGAGTTCGGCCAGGAGCGCCAATCCGGTTCGCGGGTCCCCCTCGGACAGCATGAGGCGCACCTCGTCGGTCAGACGATGGGGAGACAGCCGCTCGACAAGGTTCATCCGGACCGCACCGACGATCAAGGCGCGCGTTTCGCGACCCAACTCAAATCCGAACCGCGCGGCAAATCGCACCGCGCGGAAAATGCGCGTGGGATCTTCGACGAAGCTGAGGCTATGCAGCACCCGGATCGTCCGATCCTTGAGGTCGCGCTCGCCTCCATAGAAGTCCAGTAAGCGGCCGAACGCGGATGGATTCAGCCCGATCGCCAGCGTGTTGATCGTGAAATCGCGACGGTACAGGTCCCGCTTGATGGAGCCGTGTTCCACGGTGGGCAAGGCCGAGGGATATTCATAGTACTCGGTCCTGGCCGTGGCAAGGTCGAGCTTGAAGCCGTCCGGAAACTGGAGCCGCGCCGTTCCGAATCGTTCGTGCACCGTCACCCGCGCGCCTAGCTCCGCCGCCAACGCCTTGGCCAGCGCAAGGCCGTCACCTTCGACCACGACATCGACATCCAGATTGCCGATGCCGAGCAGCAGATCCCGCACCACACCCCCGACCAGATAGACCCGCATCTCGAGACGATCGCCGAGTTCGCCCGCGGCGCGCAAGATCGCGACGACGCGGCTGGGCAACCGCTCCCGTAGCATGCCTCCCATGTCGCGCTCGTGCAGGGAGGCTGCCGTGGTCCCCGCCCCCACCCGCGCCCGCGCCTCCCGCAATACGTCTTCATGCAAGGTCCGCAACAGGTCGGTGCGAGTGATGACCCCGACCACTTTGGGGCCGACCAGCAGCGGGACGAACCGCTGGTGCCCTTCGATCATGTGGCGCTCGATTTCCTGAAAGGGGGTGTCGGGAGCGGCCGTGTAGCGATCCGTTCGCATGAAGGCCGAAACGCGCGAGCGCTGGAGGCCGTGAAACGTCGCCTTCTGCACGGTTTCCCGCGAGATCAGGCCGCGATAGCGCCCCCGCCCGTCCACGACCGGGAAGACGTTGACGCCCGCGGTCGTCATCAGCCGCCCGGCCTCTTCGATCGTGCGATCCTCCGTGATGGTCTTGACCGGGCGCGTCATCACGTCCCGGGCCAGGAGCGTCGGTCGATAGCGGTCGAGCAGCAATTGCGTCAGACGCTCCCGCACCTCGACGAGTGTCGCCCCCTTCACCGTGGCGGCGGCCGCCGCCGCATGCCCGCCGCCTCCGAACTCCCTGGCGATCCAGGAGACATCCACATCCGGGTGACGGCTCCGGCCGATGATTTCGACCTTGTGATCCAGGGTGCACGCGGCCAGGACCGCATCGACGCCTTCCACCCGCATGAGCATGGCCACCACGGCGGCGAGATCGCCGTGATAACGCTCGGCGGGGCTGGCGGTGAGGAGCACTTTGCGTCCCTCCAGGTAATGGATGTCCGCCGCGCTCAGCAGCTCGTTCAACAGCGCGATTTGTTCGGGCACGACGGCCGTCCGCAAGGTCGCCGACACGAGCCCGAGGTCGGCTCCGGCGCGCAAGAAGGCCGCCGCCGCATCGAGGTCCCGAGGGGTCGTCGATCCATAGGTCAGCGAGCCGGTCTCCTCATAGACGCCGATCGCCAGCATCGTGGCTTCGAACGGCGTCAACGACATCCGGCGGGATACGAGCTGCTCGTACAGCAGAGTCGTGGTCGCACCCACACGATCAACCAGGCGGTATTCGATCGCAGGTCCGGCTTCGACGCCCCCCTTCTCCTCGGGTTCGTCGGCGTGATCGACATGGTGATCGTACACGTGGACCGCTACGCCGGGGCGAGTCCACAGGGCGCGCAGAGGCTCCAACCGCCGCGGATGCTGCGTGTCCACCATGATCACCCGCGTGACCTGATCCAGATCCACGTCGCGCAGGCGAGTGAGGTCGAGATCGTGGTCCGAAATGAATTGCGTCACCGAGTCCTGAGCACCGCCGGCCAGAACCAGTGCAGCTCCGGGGTACAGCTTGCGCGCAGCGACCATGGAGGCGAGACCGTCGAAGTCCGCCTGCGGATGGGTGGCGATCAGATCCACGGGCGGATTGTAGCAGCAAGCGTCGGGAGGAATCACCGGCCCCGCGCCGGACCGGACGCCGGCCTGCAACCGCGGCGACGACGGTTACCGGACGTCCCGGAAAAACGCCGTGGGGAGGCAGGGGAGACGGAACTCGACGTGCAGGATGATGCAGAGCACCCGAAGGAAGCTGCGCCAGATCCCCATGCGGAGAAACTTCCGGGCGTCGGTCACGACGGGGGGCGACAGCAACAGCGGGGTCGTGACGCGGAGCAGCCGCTCGCAGAAGGCGACGTCCTCGAGAAACGGCTGTTCCGGAAAGCCGCCACATTGCTCGAAGAGGCGTCGGCGCACGAACAGCGCCTG
This sequence comes from Candidatus Inralta sp., assembly GCA_039794185.1. GTDB lineage: Bacteria > Nitrospirota > Nitrospiria > Nitrospirales > Nitrospiraceae > BQWY01. The sequence goes on from JBDIVW010000014.1 coordinate 48,597, forward strand.
ATCCCCGTAGATGATCCGGCTGCGCGCGCAACGGACATTGTCGAGAAACGAGATGAGCCGGAGGCGCCAGTCGTCGCCGGAAAATCGATGGTGAAAACCGCCGGCCTGGACGGCGGCCTCGGATTCCAGACCGTTCAGCCGGGCCAGCGCGCCTTCGGGCAAGATCGTATCGGCGTGCAGAAACAGCAGCCACTCCCCGGCGGAGACCCGGGCGCCGGCGTTCATCTGGACGGCTCGTCCTTTGGGGGCGGCGAGGAGGCGGGGCCCGCCACGCGCCGAGAGGCGCGCGCCGGACGCAAAACCGGCGACAATGTCGGGCGTCCGATCGGTGCTGCCGCCGTCGACCACGATGACTTCGTAGTCGCCGGGTTGTTCCCACAGCGTCCGCAGCGTGGCCGGCAGGACTTTCTCCTCATTCCACGTCGGAATCACGACGGAGATCACCGGGCCCCCGCACTCAGCCACTCAGGCAGAAACCGCGGCGCGTCGGAGGCCCACGCCGCCGCGTCTTCCCCGATGGACGCAAACAGGTCCGCCAACGTCGTCACCATCGCCTGCGTCAGGTCCAAATAGTCCGGCACCCGTCCACGGAGTCGCTCCAGCGAGGCCTCTCCGCTCCCGATTAAGCGCTCCAGTTGCCGGCAGCCGAACTCATGGTGCGCGGCTTCCTGGTGGAGCAATACGCGCCGCAGCCGGCCGAACGGCGCCTCGCGCTTCGCCAGCCCGGCCTCGATGCGGGCGAGAATCGCCTCGCCCAACCCTTCCAGGATCACTTGCTCGGCCAACAGGGTTTCGGGCAGTTCTCGGCGACGCAGCGCGTCGTCGATCAAGGCACGATAGCGCTCCAGGGCGGGCAGAACCGGATTGGCGCCCAGAGAGCGAGGGCATAACCAGGCGATGGCCAGGCGAAAAACCCGCGCGTGCATCAGTTCCTGTCGCGATTGATTCAGCAAAAACCGCCGTCCGCGCGGCTCGTCGACCAGGGCCGCCTGGGCCTTCGCGCACTCGTGTGCCAGCCTCTCCCCGTATTCCAGAAAGGACAGGAGTCTCGCGATTGGTCGGCGCTCGTCCCGTTGGACCAGCATGGCTACTCTTTCGTGGGCGGCACGCCGTTCAGGCGCCAATCGTACTCCAGGAACTCGACACGGTACGGCCGCAGCTCCAAGTCCTTCACCAGTACCGGATCCTCCAGATAGGGCTTGATGTACTGGATGACGGACCCCGAGTGCGCAATAAAGTCCTCCATGAACCAATTGAAGATCATCGAGAGATGCGCGACCCCCTGGTCGCGATCGAATCGATTGCGCGTCGAATCGTTGAGGAACATCCGTGCGGCCTCATCGAGTTGTCGGTCGAGGTCGGCCGGGTCGTAGGCCCACGACTGCAGCTTGGGGCACGAGCGCGATGCGCAGACGATCGCGAAATGAACCCGCGGTTCGCTGAAAGTCGGGATCAGGATTTGGTGCTCTAAATCGTACAGATTGAGTTCGGCTCCGCCGATCTCATGGTCGTGGCCGATGAAATATCGGTACTTGCCCCACAGCGAGGTCGGTGAATACCCGTCGATGATCCCTTTCGCGGCCAGGGCGTTGTAGGCGTTGATCCAAAACGCCAATCGATCTTCGCGCGTGGGGAGGGCCTCCGGATCGACATGATTCAACGAGGCGAGATACTCGGCGAACGCTTTGTCCTTGGCCAGCGCCGGATAGTTCACTTCGCCGTCGACCACGTGTGCGCGCAGCGCCCGATCCCACGGCGCATGGGAGAACGCCGAAGGTGGAATCGCGGGATTCGGATGGAACGCGGTAGGAACCGACGTGCAGCCGCCCGGCAGCAGCGCCACAAGCACGAAGGCCGCTAATGAATGGAACGGGCGGCCCGCCCGCGCGGCCGGCTCCCCGTCTTGCCGCGCACACCCGGGCAGATTTGCACGGGCTTTGCCGCTTTTTTGGCAAGGTCTCTCGCATGGAATGGAACCGGCCATGGGCCTCCCCTTTAACTCGTTGATTTGTGGATCGAATCTGATCGCTTCCTATCGGCACAAGCCTTGCGAGACCGCCCGACAGGCCCCGGCCCCGATCGGCATCGATCGAGCTTCATGCCGGCCTACCACGAAGGAGGACACCATGAAGGTTGCGAAATTGGCCGCCGTCACCGCCGTGCTCGCTGCGTTCGCTCTCAGTTCTCCGGCGATGGCCGGGGAGAAGGTGAAAAAACCCAAGCTCGACACCAAGCCCGGTCCGGCCCATCGCATGCTGGAGGGCAAGGTGAAGCGCATCCAGGGTGAGGTGTACACCGTCGAGGACTACGAGGGCAACGAAGTCCAGATGTATGTCAGCAAAGACACCAAGAAGCTCAGAGGGTCGAAGAAAGCCGGTGACTCGGTGCGGGCCGAAATCACTGCGGGCCATCACGCCAACTCGATTCAGTAATCGCGGGCGCGCCTCTCCGCCTGAGTGGAAGGGCCGGTCCCGGCCCGGGACCGGCCCTTCCTGTATCGGTGCCCCGGACGCGCCCCTGAGCGCTGCGGGCTGGCCGTCGCACTCCTCGGCACCCGGTCCTTCTCTTCACCGTTCCACCGTCACGGTAATCTGATGAAGCCCGGTGGCGCCGTCCGGCGCCGGCCCCTGCTCGTCCGCGCGTTGGATACCCCCGTCTCCATCGACCGCCCGGACGAGCAGGCTGTGCGATCCCCTCTTCGGCCGACCCCAGTCATAGTGCCAGAACACCCAGGCCGCCGGTCCCAGCGGGGGGTCCAACGTCGTTGCCTCCCAGGTTTCACCCTCGTCGAAGCTCACCTCGACTCTCCGGACACCGCGCGTGCCCGCGAAGGCGGTTCCTTGCACCTGAAGTCGCTCCCCTCGCAACGTGCTCCCATGCAACGGCACGTCGATCCAGGAAGTCGTCTTCACCACGGCTTCGTCAGTCCAGCCCTTTTTCTGGTAGTACCCCCGGTAATCCCGATCGACCACCTCGATCCGGGTGAGCCATTGCACGCTCTTCATCCCGTAAAGACCGGGCACGATGATCCGAGCGGGAAACCCATGAGCCAACGGAAGCGGCGCGCGGTTCATGTGATGCGCGACCAAAACGTCCCCGGCGCGCGCCCGGTCCACCCGGATGCCGTCGGAGTAGTGGTCTGCCGCATGAAAGACGACGTCGATCGCCGCGGGCGACACACCCGCCTCCTCCAGGAGATCGCGCAACGGCGTCCCTTCCCACACCGCCGTGCCGATATACTCGCCGCCCACCGAGTTCCCGATGCACTCCAAGGTGACCGCCGCCGATACGGACGGCTTGGCCAGCAACTGCTGGTAGTCCAGCGTCAGTGAACGATCGACCAGACCATCGACGACCAGGCGCCACTCCCCGAGGCGAATGGGGGGAGGACTGCGATAGGACGTCAGGTAAAACTCCTCGTTCGGGGTGATGGGCGTCCTGGGCTTGGGCGGTTCGCCGTGAAACAAGCGATCCAGCACGCCGGCGGAGCCGCGCCCGGGCCGGATCGCCAGGGCGGACAGACCCGCGCTTCCACTCCACGCCAGAAACTGTCTACGGGAAAGCCTCATGGATCACCATGTCGTCGATGTCCGGACCGAGTGTCAGTACCCCCCCGGCTCACCTGCTTGGTCCTCTCCGCCGACCTTGCCCCAAAACAATCGATGCACGTAGACGGAATAGGCCGCGACCAGGGTGATGCCGATGCTGAACCACCCGAGGCCGATCGAGAGCCCGTGCGCAGACGCCGACGCGTTATAGATCGTCAGGCTATGCGCCGGCTCGCCGCTGGACACGAGGAGATTCGGAAACAACCCCCACGCCACGCTGCCGAGGAACGCCAGGATCATTCCGCAGGAGGACGCGAACGCCGCGACCTCTCGCTTGGTTCGGTGCGCCCAGATCCCCACGATCAGCGAGCCGATCGCCGCGATGGGACCAACCAACCCGGCCGGATGGGCGAAGAAGCCGGCGGGAATGGCCGGTTGTACCAACGGCGTCGCGGCGAACACGACCAGCAGCAGCCCCGCCGTTGCCCACTGGCATCGGCCTGCGAGGAGCCACGCCCGCTCGGCCAGCCGTCCCCGGGTCTTCATCGCAAGATAATACGCGCCGTGGAGAGCCAGAATCGCCGCGGTCGTCAGTGCGACCAGCACGGTGTACCAATCCAGAATCCCCGGATTCGGCCCCGGCGAAAAATCGGTCCACAGGGCCGTGAAAAAGTACCCGTCGGCATTCAAGGGCACCCCGCGGATGAGATTGCCCAGTGCCGCCCCGAACACGATGGCCAGCAATCCGCTGGACAGGGCGAATCCGGTGTCCCAGAACCCCGTCCAGACGGGATGGACGAAATGCGACCGCAGTTCGAGCGCCAGTCCGCGGAGCATGAACAGCCACAGCACGACGATGAGCGCCAGGTAGAAACCGCTGAATCCCGCCGCGTACGCGCGCGGGAAGGCAAAGAACAGCAGCCCGCCCGAGGCGACCAACCACACCTCGTTGGCGACCCAGATCGGCCCGATGGTCGCGAGTGCGGCCCGCCGATCGGCTTCGGTCCGCGCCGCGACGAGATACAGCATGCCGAGGCCGAAATCAAAGCCGTCCAGCACGACGTAGACGGCCAGCATGCCCGTCACCACCGCATACCAAAAAACTTCCATGCTCACGTCGCTGCTCCGAGATCCGGATTCGACTCGGACGGCCTCGACGCGGCCGAGTTGGTCCCGGGGCCGTGCCACACCGTCTCCACGACCAGGAACAGAAACAGCAGTCCCATCACGAAGTACACCCCCATGAAGCCCAGCAAGGTGAAGAGCGCATTGCCCGAGTGCACGAGAGGGGACGTCCCATCGGCCGTCCGCAACAAGCCGTAGACGAGCCACGGTTGACGACCGAGTTCCGCCGTCATCCATCCGGCCGTCGTCGCGATCCATGGAAAGGGCGCCGCCAGCATCAACGCCCAGAGCAGCCATCGCTGCCGAAACAGCACGCCGTGCCAGAGCAGAAGTGCCGCCGTCACCGCCAGCAGGATAAACAGCGTCCCTAATCCGGCCATGATGTGATAGGCGTAGTAGAGGAGCGGAATATTGTCCGGCCACAGATCGCGGGGGAACGCATCGAGCCCCTCCACCGGCGCGTGGAGCGACTCATACACGAGGAAACTCAGCGCACGCGGCACTTCGATCGGATTGTCGATCGTCATCGTTTCCAAATTGGGCTGTCCGACCAGCAACAGTCCTGCGCCGCGCTCCGTCCGGAACAACCCTTCCATGGCCGCGCCCTTGATCGGCTGATGCTCGAAGACCTGCTGCGCGTTGCCATGGCCGGTCGGGAAGGCCAGGAGGACGGCCGCCAGGACCCCGGCCGGCACGCCTGTGCGGAGAAACGTCTTGCCGTAGGCGACATGCGTGCCGGACAGCAGGTAGTAGGCGCCGACCGCGGCCACCGTAAACGAGGCCGTGACGACGGCGGCGGTCATCGTGTGGGTGTATTGCCACAACAGCCACGGGTTGGCGAGCAACCCCACGAGACTGTCCACGTGCACCCTGCCGCCCGAATCGATCGTGTACGCCATCGGATGCTGCATCCAGGAGTTGGTGGCCAGGATGAAATAGCCTGACAGCCACGAGCCGACCAGGAGCAGCACCGACGCCACCCACTGGAGCCGCTCGCTGACCCGTCCGGGACCGAACAGCAGAACCCCGAGGAATGAGGATTCGAGAAAAAACGCGAACATGCCCTCCAACGCCAGCGTCTGGCCGATCACGCCGCCCGCAAAGTTGGAGAATCGCGCCCAGTTGGTGCCGAACTGAAATTCCAGCGGGATGCCGGTCACGACCCCGAAACCGAAGCTCAGCGCGAAGATCTTCGTCCAGAACCGCGCGACGTCGCGGTCGTGCGCCGCGCCGCTCCGCAGGGCTCGGGTCCGGAACACGACCAGCAGCAGCGCCAGCCCCATGGTGAGTTGGGGAAACAGGTAGTGGAACGTCGCCGTAAAGGCGAACTGCAGCCGATCGTAGAGCAGGGCTGTCGGCACGGGCCTCCTTTCTCCCCGAACCGGATCTCGATCAGATCGCCGAACCGGCTCTCGTATCGCGCAGGAACGGCTCCAGCGGTCGCCGTTCACCGCACCCCGAACCCCGGTCCGTTTCCCTATCGTACCAGGCTTTCACCAACGGTTCGACGGTGCGAGAGCTCGCCAATGCCCCCGGGCGACAACGGGGCCCGCCCGCAGTCCCTCTCCGTGGCGCTCCCACCAAGGACGGTCCGTCAGCCGCTATTTGGCGATCGCGATCGCTGGCGTCGGATACCGGGTCAAATCCGTCACCGTCATTTGAAATAAATTCGACAGCACGGCGAACGCCTCTTGATTCCAACTCGGCACCATGCCCTGGCTCACGGGAAACTTCCGGATTGAATAGTACCGTCCGTCGAATTGGACCGAAAACTCGTCATCCGCGGGCCTCGAATCGGACTCGTGAATTTCGAGTGTCCTGGCCGGATTTCGCACCACCGTGCGCGTCCGCGGGTCGGGCGCCACCATCTCCTCCGGCTCCTCCTCGATACCGCGGGCAACGAACGCGATGATGGCGTTCATACTCCTCAGCAGGATCCACCCGCGCATCGGATAATCCCCGCCCGGCCCGCCGGGCCGGATGTCCACCAACACGGAATCGGGAGAGAACCGCTGCGCCGCCTCCTGCAAGCCCAACCGCTCGTCGTTCGAGAGGCGGTTCGGATCATAATTGGAGACCAGCAACCGCCCCACAGCCTTCCGGCGAACGGTGTGGACCCGGCCCTCCTCATCGGCCTCCCAGCGGAAACCCTTCTCCAGTGCCTCCACCACCTCGTCGGGGTTCGGAGCACGGTTCATTCTGATCGTCTGGCTATCCTCGAACAGCAACGGCCCGATGAACAGCTTGCGTTCCGCATCAAGCCCGGCCAAATGGAGCAGCCGTCGCCGGAACTCCCGGTAGCCCTCGCCCTGCGAGGGCACATTGAACAGGATCGCCGGCCCCTCGTCGCCGTCGAGCGCGATGCCGCGCGCCATCAAACGAAGCACCATATTGAGATCGTATCCCTGCCGGGCGAGAAACTCGAACTTGGCTTCGTCGAGCGGACGCAACACCCGCTTCGTGAACTCCTCCCCGGTCACCGGGACGATCGTGATCGTCGGATTCTCCGCGATACTGGTGGAGTATTCCAGAGTGATCGCCCGTTCGGCCGCGTCGGTCGCCGGACCGAATCCTGCGCTGATTCCCGCGTTCGCACGAAAGTCGAACGTGGCCGCCACACTCGACACGGCGGTGAAATGCACCGGTCGGTGGTAACGGGCCCTGGCGATGTTCAGAAGCAGGAGGTCGGCTTCGACGTAGCTGACGGTGCGATCATATTCGAGGACGGCGCGGTGCATCGCGGCGGGCGACAGGCATCCGGCCTGGACGCTCAGACACACGGCCGCGCACCAGACCGCCGTCGATCGGATGGCCCCGCTCACATTCACCTCCCCCCCGCCACTCTGCGCGCCCGATGGGAGTGCGTCGAGGGGGACGGGCGGTTCTTACGGGGTTTTCTTGAACACGATGTCGCCGTAGTAGGCGGTGGCCGACTCCTGCGTGTTGTCGGTATCGGTCATGATGGCCACACCGGAGATCTGCGGCGGCTCTTCGTTGAAGGCCTTCCTGTAATCCTCGTAGATATTGCGCTCCTCGACGAGCCACTGATCGAGCAGAGCCGGCCCGCTTTGCACGACGACCATCATGGTCCAGTCGGTATACGGATTGGGCACGATGCTGCCCTTCGGGGCTCTGCTGTCCCAAATATAATTGAGCGCGCGAAACGGCAGGTCCGGTCCGAAGATCGCCTTGCCGGCCGCGTATTTCGCCGCTTCGAAGAAGCCGGCCCGATCGGGGTCGTACTCGAACGTGATATAGAGCCGCGCGGGATAATCGTCGCCGCTCTTTTTGGTGACGTCGCCCTTCTGCAGTAGATTGGCGACCTTCCATCGCCATTGCACGATGGGGTATTCCTTCGGATCGATGCGACTCTCCTTGATGAGCCCGCTGGCTGCGGCCTCCGACACCGCCTTGATCACGAGCGTCGCCCCGTCTCTTACGATCCGGTACGCTGTCTGTTTGGGGATTTTTTTGAACGTGAGCGGCTTCCAGCCGTCCGGCAGGGCCTCCCCCTCCGCCGCGGCGGAGAATTTCCCCACCTCGAGGAGATCCGGCGAAGCTCCCCTCCCGACCGTGACGAGCAGCGCCAGTCCCAGGCCCGCCACTGCCCCGATCGCAAGCCGTCTCACGCCCTCACCGCCGTAACCACGCAAAGAGTTTCGTCAGGATTCTCTTTGTTCGGAGCGTGAAGTGCGCCTTCCGCCACAAATTGATGACCTTTTTGTTCACCTCGGCCTGCGTAGGGTAGGGATGAATGGTGCTCGCCAGCGTCTTGGCCCCTGCCCCGGCCTTCATCAATACCGAAAATTCGCTGATCATGTCTCCGGCGCGCGCGGCGACGATCGTGGCGCCCAAGATCTTAGCCGTTCCCTTTTGGATGTGCACCCGCGCAAATCCCTCGTCCTCGCCGTCGAGAATCGCCCGATCCACCTCGTCGAGCTTGAACGTGTACGTCTCCACCTCCAGGCCCTGTTTTTTGGCGTCGGCATCGTACAATCCGACGTGGGCGACTTCCGGCTCGGTGAACGTGGCCCACGGCATGGTCAGCGAGTCGACGCTGGCGTAGCCCAGGCCGAACGGATGCGGGAACAGGGCATTCTGGATGACGATCTGGGCCATCGCATCCGCCGCATGGGTGAATTTGTAGCGCGAGCAGACATCGCCCGCGGCGAAGATGCGCGGATTGGTCGTCTGCAAACGCGCGTTGACCTTCACCCCGGCCTGGTCGAACTCCACTCCCGCTTGCTCCAGCCCCACTCCTTCGACGTTCGGCGTCCGCCCGGCCCCCACGAGGATTTCGTCCACGGTCACGTCGTATCCCTTGCCGTGCGACTCCACCGTCAGGCGCTTGCCTCGCCCCGTCTGTTCGATCCTGAGTTCCTTCCCGCAGCACAGGAGCGTGACCCCGTCGCGCGCCATGGCCTGCTGCACGATCTCGGCCGCATCCCGGTCCTCGTTCGGCATGATGCCGTGCATCGCCTCCACGAGATAGACCTCGCTGCCGAATCGCGCGAAGGCCTGAGCCAATTCGCACCCGATCGGGCCGGCGCCGATGACGCCGAGGCGGGGAGGCAACTCGGTCAGCGTAAAGATCGTTTCATTGGTGAGGTATCCGGCTTCCTCCAGGCCCGGCACCGGAGGCGCCGTCGCCCGGGCCCCGGTGCACAACGCGGCCTTGACGTAGGTCAAGGTCCGGTTGCCGGCCGGTCCTTCAACGATCACCGTGTCGGCCTCGCTGAACCGCGCCTGGCCGAGGTAGACGTCCACACCCAGGCTCGTGTAGCGATGCGCCGAATCAGTGCGGCTGATCCGCGCGCGCAACTTGCGCATGCGCGCCATGACGGCGCCGAAGTCGTAGGTGACCCCGGGTGGAATGTGCAGCCCGAAGTCCTGCGCCCGCTTCACGTCGGCCCACGCCCGCGCGGCCCGAATAATCCCCTTCGAGGGGACGCAGCCGACGTTCAGGCAGTCGCCGCCCATCAGGTGCCGCTCGATCAGCGCCACCTTGGCCCCGAGACTCGCCCCGATCACCGCTGTCACCAGTCCGGCGGTGCCGGCGCCGATGACGACGAGATTGTATCGGCCCTCGGTTCTCGGATTGACCCACTCGGGCGGGTGCACGTTCCGCACGAGGGCGGTGTTGTGCTCGTCCATCGGGTGGACGGTCACCCGATCATGCGGCAGGTGCGGGGAGGCAGGCGTCGTGGTCACGAGTGGTTGCATGGTGTCCCTCTTTCTCCGCGCGTGTCAACCGCGATCGATCCACCGCCGTCTCGTCCCGCGTCAAGCGCTGCGGGCGGAGAATTTCTTGTACACGATCGGCACCAGCGCCAACGCGCCCAGCAGGCTGAAGGCCAGCAGGACGTTGGGCGAGGCGATCTCTTTCAGCGAGTTGATCGTCCCCAATTGTCGACCGGCGTACGCGTAGACAAAACTTCCGGGAATGATGCCGAGCGCGGTGGCGGCCACATAGGTGCCGACACTGACCCTCGTGAGCCCCGACACCATGTTCACGAGAAAGAAGGGGAACAGGGGAATGAGGCGCAACGTCATGAGGTAACTGAACGCATTCTTCGCAAACCCTTCCTGAATGGCCCCGAGTTTGGCGCCGAATTTTTGCTCCACCCAGTCCTTGAGCACATATCGCGCCGCCAGGAAGGCCAGCGTGGCTCCCGTGGTCGCGCCGAGGTTCACGAGCGCGGTGCCGAGCAGGCTGCCGAACAGAAATCCACCCGCCAGCGTCATGATCGCCGCGCCGGGTAACGACAGGCCCACCACCACCGTATAGCCGACCACGAACAGGGCCGCCGCGACTGCGAAATTGGCCTCGGTAAAAGCCAGGAGTTGGTCGCGGTTCGCTTTCAAGGCATCGAGCGAGAGAAATCGGCCGAGATCGAAATACAAGAACGCACCGATGCCCAGTGCCAACGCGGCCAACACGACCAGTTTGCCGAAATTCGGCGCCGGGGCCGGCGCGGCGCTTGAGGAAGGTGGCTGCGTCATGACGTGCTCCCGTATCATGGTCATTCTCCTTTGTACTGTCAATGCGACGGGCCGCCCCTCCCTCTCGTGGTCCGCCCGTTCCACTTACTGAATCAGTCGCCGGTTCCCCTCCCTTCTTACAGCTTCCGGATCTGGAGTATCGGCGGGCTCCCTTCGGCCTATCCGTCCGTGGAACTGAATCGTATCCAAACGGATAGGCCGAGAAGGGGGGGCCGATTCGGACCTGGCCTCGGCCGGTGAGGCAATCCTCTTAACCGTGTGAGAACCACATGGAGATCAGCAGGTTAGCAACCTGCGCTGGGGCCTGTTCTCACGACCAACCGGGAACGGACCTTGCTCATTCGTACTCCGACGACCAACGACCGCCCTCCTTGCCCGATTTCCCATCGGAAGCGTAAGCTTCCCGGACGGCGGTTCCCCACCATTTCGACCGGAAGGGGCTCCCCATGGATCTCGTCGATCGCGCGAAGAACCTTTTGCTTCAGCCCAAGGCCGAATGGCCGATCATCGAAGCTGAGCGCCCCACCACCGTTGAGTTGTACACCGGCTACGTCATGATCCTGGCCGCGATCGGCCCGGTCGCCTCGCTCATCGGGATGTCCGTCTTTGGGATCAACGTCCCCTTCGTCGGACGCATTCGGACGCCCCTGGTACAAGGCATCACCACCGGCCTCGTGAGCTACGGCCTCAGCCTGGCAATGTTGTACGTGCTGTCGCGGATCATCGATTGGCTGGCGCCACGGTTCGGCGGCCGACGCGATCCCGCGCAAGCGATGAAGGTGGCGGCCTATGGCTGCACGGCCGCCTGGCTCGGAGGTTTGTTCTCGCTGCTTCCGGCGCTCTCCGTATTCGGTCTGCTCGCCGGACTGTATACGTTGTATCTGCTCTACACGGGATTGCCGGTGTTGATGAAGTCCTCGCCCGACCGCTCGCTCGGCTATGTGGGCTCCATCGTCGTGGTGAGCCTCGTCCTGATGATCCCCGTGACGGGCCTCGTCATGCTGCTGACCCCGGTCTTTCAGACCCCCGTGATCGGGACCGGCGGGGATCCTGCGGCCACAGAGGCCTTGCAGCAGCTTGACTCGCTGACCAAAGGCCTCGAGCGAATGGGGAGAGCAATGGAAACGGCTGCATCGCAACCGCGCTCCGCAGGAGCGCGATCGGACCTGTCGGAACGGGAGCCGTCGGCCGCCCCACCGTCGCGAACCTCCGAACCGGATATGCAACAGGCCGTCCGGGCCGTGGGAGCGATGTTGGGCGCGATGGGCAAGGCCGCCAACGAAGGGCACGGGGTCGAGGCCGCCGATTTCCGCGCGCTCAAGGCCCTCCTCCCCGACGCGATCCCCGGGATGCAGCGGACGGAAGCCACCGGTGAACGCGCGGCCATGATGGGCATCGACCGGAGCGAGGCCAAGGCGATCTACGTCGGCCCGAACGACAGCCGGATCGTGATCGAGGTCGTCGACATCGGAGGCAATCTCGGGACGCTGGGTCTTGCGGCATTCTCATGGGCGGCGACCGGAGCCGTCATCGATAAGGAAACTCCCGACGGATACGAGCGAACGCTCACCTATCGCGGTCACAAAGCCTTGGAGCAATACAATCGCGCCCGTCGGTCCGGTGAGCTGACCGTGCTGGTCAATGCCCACGCCGGCGTCACCGTCCGGGGCACGAATGTCACGGTTGAGGCACTGCGCGAAGCCCTGGACCACTTGGACCTCGACGGCGTCTCGTCGGCGCGTGTATCGTAACGCTGTGACAGCGTGAAGGAGGCATCGATGAAGGAACGGCTCTCCGTTGGTCGCCTGTGCTCTCGAGTGCGCTTGTTTCGGAACGCCCGGCTTCTGATGCGGCTCGCTTGCGCCGCGTCGGCCGCGAGCCTTCTATCCGGTGCCGGATGGACCGGGGCCGTGGCCGATGACCGCCCGCTTCTCCTCGCCCAGGGGACCGCCGGCCAGGTTGCCCCGCCGAGTCAATTTTCCGGCCCTCCCGGTCTGATTCCCCGTACACCCCAGGGAGCCGTGCCGCTTCCCGTTCCGGTGCCGGTTCCGGTGCCCGTGCCGGGCTATTATGGAGCTCCGGTCCCCTACGGCTACGGCGCCTACCCCTATGGAGGCTACGGCTATCCCTACGGCTACCCGGGATCTCAACCGTTCGGAAATGAACCCTACACCGGACCCAAGGCCGGGCACATTCAACTCGTCGTCGATCCGGTGGACGCCCAGGTCTTCATTGACGGCCATGAAGTGAAGCAACAATCGGACTTCACCTATGTGGTGAACCTGCTTGAGGGCCAACACCGGCTGCAGATCGCGCGGGAGGGCTACAAGCCCTACGACCAGCCGTTGGACGTGCCGGGCGGCGGCGGTTTTGTGCTGGCCGTCCGGCTGGAAAAGTAGTGGCTTCCAAGCGCTCGGGAGGCTGACGCCCCCGACGCACTTGTCGGCTACCTGGATGTTCGATCCATGAGGGACGTCGTCGTCATTGCCACCAAGAGGTGTGATCGAGTGATCCGATCCTCACCGCATCCCATGGTGTTCGGATGAGTCCCGCGTTGCCCTCCCATGCAACCGACGAGACCGTAGTCCTGATTCGAGTGCGCGGCCTCGTCCAGGGCGTCGGGTTTCGTCCGCTGGCGTGGCGATTGGCACGGCAGTACGATATCCGCGGCCACGTCCTCAACGACGGCCAGGGCGTCCGGATCTATGCTATCGGACCCGCGGCGAGAGTTGGAGACTTCCTCGAGGCCCTACGGGAACAGGCGCCGGTCCTCGCCCGGATCGACGAGATCATCTGCGAGCCGGCGGACTATCGCGAGGTGCCGGGTAATTTCCTGATCGTGGAAAGCGAACCGGGCAAGGTCGACACCGGCATCGCTCCCGATTCGGCCCCCTGCGAGGCCTGCGCCCAAGAAGTGCTCGATCCGTTTGCACGCCGCTATCGGTACCCGTTTGCCACCTGCACCCACTGCGGGCCCCGCCTGACGATTCAGGAGAAGATCCCGTACGACCGATCCGGCACGACGATGCGCGGCTTCGCCATGTGCGAGCGTTGTCGAAGCGAGTACGAGGACCCGAGCGACCGCCGCTTTCACGCCCAGCCGATCGCGTGCCAGGCCTGCGGCCCGAAGGCCGTCCTCGAGCGGCCCGACGGGCAACCCATCGTCCTGGAGGCGCTTTCGATGCTGGACGCGGTCGACGCGGCCTGCACCCTGCTGCAACGGGGATCGATCGTCGCCATCAAGGGGCTCGGAGGATTCCAGTTGGCGTGCGACGCCACGCACGAGGCGGCGGTGGCTCGACTCCGGCGGATGAAACGCCGGGTAGGCAAACCCTTCGCGCTGATGGCGCGCGATCTCGCGGTGATCCGACGCTACTGCGTCGTGAACGAATTGGAGTCGTCCCTCCTCCGCAGTCCCGCGGCACCGATCGTGATCCTGCCCGCTCGGGCCGACGGCGCCCTCGCCCCTGGTGTGGCCCCGGGCATCCGCACCCTGGGGTTCATGTTGCCCAACACCCCGCTCCACCATCTGCTCCTTCGCCGAATGGACCACCCGATCGTGTTGACCAGCGGCAACCGGGCCGACGAACCCCAGTGGATCGACGACTGGTCGGCCAGAGCGAAGCTGGGAGGGATCGCCGAATATTTTCTGCTGCACGACCGGCCCATCGCCCAACGGGTGGATGATTCGGTGGCCAAAGTGATGGGCGGAATCCCTCGGGTCTTTCGCCGGAGCCGGGGCTACGCGCCGGCCCCGCTCGGGCTCCCGCGCGGATTCGAACGGGCGCCGCAGGTGTTGGCCCTGGGAGGCGAACTGAAAAACACCTTCTGCCTCGTGAGAGACGGCCGGGCCCTGTTGTCCCACCACATCGGCGACCTGAAGGATGCCCCGACGTCGGCCGATTTCACGCGCGCGCTCCACCACTACGCCGCGCTGTTCGACCACCGCCCCGAACTCCTGGCCATCGATCGCCACCCTGAGTATCGTTCGAGCAAAATCGGAAGAGAGTTGGCGCGGCAGCGAGCCCTGCCCGTATGCGACGTGCAACACCACCATGCCCATATCGCCGCGTGTTTGGCGGAGAACGGCATCCCGCTCGACCACGCACCGGTGCTGGGCATTGCCCTCGACGGCCTCGGCTACGGCGAAGACGGCCAGTGGTGGGGCGGCGAGTTCCTGATGGCCGACTATCGCGCCGCCGTGCGCGTGGGAACCTTCAAACCCGTGCCGATGCCGGGCGGCGAGCAGGCCGTCAGAGAGCCCTGGAGGAACACCTATGCCCACCTCATGGCGGAACTCGGCTGGGCGCGCTTCGCCAAAAACTACCAAGCACTGGACCTGTATCGCTTCCTCGCCGGCAAGCCGCGCGCGGCGCTCGATCAGATGCTCGCGCGCCATATCAACAGTCCTCCGGCCAGTTCCTGCGGACGCCTCTTCGACGCCGTCGCCGCGGCGGTCGGATTGAGTCGAGAGCAGGCGAGCTACGAAGGCCAGGCCGCCGTTGAGTTGGAACAAGCCGTCGACCGGGCAACGCTGGAGTCGGAGGATCGTCGCGGCTACCGGTTTGCGATTTCCTTTCTCAACGGGACGACGCTGCCCTGTATCGAACCTCTGCCCATGTGGCAGGCGCTCCTCGGCGACCTTCTGCTGCGGACGCCGAGTTCGATCATCGCGGCTCGCTTTCACAAGGGATTGGCAAAAGCGATCTGCGCTATGGCCGACAAGCTCACCCGCACGGAAGGCGGGGCGCGGAGGATTCGCCAGGTCGCCTTGTCGGGCGGTGTGTTCCAGAACCACATCCTCTTTGAATTGGTCACCATGGAACTGGCAGAGATGGGGTTCACGGTGCTCACTCATCGCCAGATCCCGCCCAACGACGGGGGGCTCGCGTTGGGTCAGGCCGCTGTCGCGGCGGCACGGGCACTTTCCCACGGAGCATGAGGCAGCCATGTGTTTGGGCATTCCCGGGCGAATCGTCGAAATCAGCAGCGAGCAGGAGAAACTGGCCGTGGTGGACGTCGGCGGGGTCAGACGGACCGTCAGCATCGCCTGTCTGGTCGATGAGCGGCATCCTCCCCATTCCTGTCTCGGTGACTGGGTACTCGTGCATGTCGGTTTTGCCATGAGCCGTGTGGATCCGGACGAAGCCCTGCGGACCATCGAGTTATTGACCCACATCGGCGAGATCCAGACCGAGGTCCAGGCCATGCGATCGACGGAACAAGAGTGAGGTAGCGATGTCTTTGCCGAAGCAGATCCTGAAGGGGCTGTATCCGTTTCTAGCAGGCTGCGGAAAAACTCTTGTGTTCTCTTGTCCCCTGGGGTAGATAGGTAGAACTATCTAGCACCCATTTCAGGAGGGTCACAATGCGCGGTCAGGATACCCAGCAAGCCGGGATGTTCAGTTATCTCTCGCCGGAGGAGCGGGTTCCGGCGACCCATCCGCTGCGGCCCATTCGGCAGTATGTGGACACGGCGCTGACCGCGTTGTCGCCCCAGCTGGCGCGGCTCTATGCCCGAACCGGTCGGCCCTCGATTGCCCCGGAGAAACTCCTGCGCGCCCTGTTACTGCAGGTGCTCTACAGTCTCCGCAGTGAGCGGCTCTTGATGGAGGAGCTGCAGTACAACCTGCTGTTCCGCTGGTTTGTCGGCCTGGATCTGGACGCGCCGGTGTGGGACGTGACCGTCTTCACCAAGAACCGGGACCGCTTGTTGGCGGGCGCGGTGGCCACGGTGTTCTTCGAGCAGGTCCTGGCGCAAGCCAAGGCCCAGCGCCTCTTGTCCGACGAGCATTTCACGGTCGACGGCACGCTGATCGAAGCCTGGGCGGGCCAGAAGAGTTTCAAGAAGAAGACGGACGTCCCGCCCGCCTCGCCGCCGGAGGATCCCGGCAATTCCAGCGTGGACTTCCGGGGCGAGCGGCGGACCAATGCCACGCATGCCTCGACGACCGATCCGGAGGCCCGGCTGTACAAGAAGGCGGCGGGGCAGGAAGCCAAGCTCTGCTTCCTGGGGCATGTGCTGATGGAGAATCGGCATGGATTGGTCGTGAACACGCGCCTCACGCCGGCCACCGGCACCGCCGAACGGGAGGCCGCGATTGCCTTGGTGGACGGCCGGCCCACCACACGACGGATCACGCTGGGTGGCGACAAGAACTACGACACGCAGGCGTTTATCCAAGATCTGCGGACGCGGCAGGTCACGCCCCATGTGGCCCAGCACACGACGAACCGGGCCAGTGCGATTGATGGCCGGACCACGCGGCACGCTGGCTACACCGTGAGTCAACAGAAGCGCAAACGGGTCGAAGAGATCTTTGGCTGGTTGAAGACGGTGGGCTTGCTGCGCAAGGTCAAACTCCGGGGCGTGCAGCGGGTCGGGTGGCTGTTCACCTTCGCCGCGGCGGTGTACAACCTGGTGCGGATGCGCAATCTCGTGGAGGTCGCGACATGAGCCGACACGGCTCCGCCGCACCCACCGTGGCCCCCAGCGGGCCTCCACGGTGGGACGCCACCCCCTCACGGATGAGCGTCGACGGCTCATGCGATTGGATTTGGGGCGCATCGGTCTCCTTCAACCCCGGTTTTTCCGCAGCCTGCTAGAGGGCCAGGCGCCCTCACCGGGACGCCTCGACGCCCAGTTGCTGGAATCGGTTCGACTGAAGGCCGACGCCAGCCTGACGGTCACACGCACCTTCTTCGAGACACACGGAGAGCGGGTGGTCGAGGTCGCCAAAGCCGTCGCGGACGTCTTTCGACGCAACGGGCGACTGTTTACCATGGGCAACGGCGGTTCGAGCTGCGATGCCGCCCACATCGCCGTGGAATTTCTTCATCCGGTGACCGCAGGCCGACCGGCGCTTCCGGCCGTGAATCTCGACGCGGACGTCGCGATGCTCACCGCCGTGAGCAACGACATCGGGTTCGATCACGTCTTCGCGCGTCACCTCATCGCGCAGGCGCGCGCCGGGGACGGCCTCATCGGCGTGAGCACCAGCGGCAATTCGCCGAATCTGCTGCGCGCCTTCGAGAAGGCCAAAGAATTGGGGCTGACGACGATCGCGCTCTCGGGTGGTCGGGGCGGAGCGGTGGCCCGCTCCGCCTCGGTCGACCATTGTCTGGTCGTGGACACGGAGAGCATCCACCGGGTCCAAGAGTGCCACGTCGCGATTTACCACATCCTCTGGGATCTCGTGCACACCTTGCTGGCCCTCGATCGAGGGGCTGCTCCGCAGGGGGAGGCACCATGAAATTCGTGGATGAATTCCGCGATCCCCGGAAGGCGCAATGGCTCCTTCGTGAAATCGGACTCCTCGTCGGTCGGATCGACCTGCGTCGGAAGCGTCCGATCGGCATCATGGAGGTGTGCGGGGGGCACACCCACACGATTTTTCGTTACGGCCTCACCAAGATGCTCCCGGAGTCGGTGGAGTTCATCCACGGTCCAGGCTGCCCCGTCTGCGTCCTTCCTCGTGGCCGTGTCGACGATTGCATCGCGCTGGCCCGGCGTCCGGAGGTGATCATGACCACGTTCGGAGACGCCATGCGCGTCACCGGCTCGAAGCAGAGCCTGTTGCAGGCCAAGGCGGCGGGCGCGGACGTGCGCATGGTCTACTCCCCACTGGATGCGCTGAAGATCGCCAAGGCCAACCCCGAGCGCCAGGTGGTGTTCCTGGCGTTGGGGTTCGAGACCACCATGCCCAGCACGGCGTTCACGGTGCTCCAAGCTCAACGAGAAGGCATCGCGAATTTCTCACTGTTCTGCAATCACATCACGATCATCCCCACCATCAAGGCGGTGCTCGATTCTCCGGATCTGCAGGTCGACGCCTTCCTTGGGCCCGGGCATGTCAGCATGGTCATCGGGACGGCCCCCTATGCGTTCATCGCGAAGCGATATCGAAAGCCGATCGTGATCGCGGGCTTCGAGCCGCTGGACGTGCTCCACTCGGTCTGGATGGTCCTCCGACAGCTCGCGGAGGGTCGCTGCGAAGTGGAGAATCAGTATCGCCGGGTCGTGCCCGACTCCGGCAACCCGCTGGCCCTCGAGGCCATCCAGACGGTCTTCGAGCTCCGGGAATACTTCGAGTGGCGCGGCTTGGGATCGATCGATTATTCCGGAGTTCGCATGCGTCCCGCCTTCGCCGGGTTCGACGCGGAACGCAAGTTTTCGCTACCGAATCTGACGATCGCCGATCCCACTTCCTGCCAGTGCGGCGACGTCTTAACCGGCGTCATCAAGCCCCCTCAGTGCAAAGTATTCGGCACCTCCTGCACGCCCGGGAATCCGCTCGGTGCGCTGATGGTGTCGACCGAGGGAGCCTGTGCCGCGTACTACAACTATGGATGGACCGATCGGGATCCCCTGAAACCGGCCCACATCTCGACCGGACGATCCCGTCGAATGAAGGATATGCCATGAAACAATCGGGCCTCGACCCATCCCATCCCCGCTCCGCGCTCGCGGACACCTCCTCCACCTGGCGGGTCCACATGCGGGAGGAGCGCGTGACCATGGCCCACGGAAGCGGGGGCAAGGCGATGCGCGACCTGATCGAGCATCTGTTCGTGTCGACGTTCGACAATCCCCTGCTCGGAGCCATGGAGGACCAGGCCGTCCTCTCGTTGGACTCCTTGCGGCAACAGGGCTCGCGATTGGCCTTCACCACCGACAGCTACGTCGTCAACCCGCTGTTTTTCCCGGGCGGCAGCATCGGCGACCTGGCGGTGCACGGCACCATCAACGATCTGGCCGTCAGCGGCGCCGTCCCATTGTTCCTCTCCTGCGGCATGATTCTCGAGGAGGGGCTCTCGCTCGAGACGCTGGGCGTGGTGGTCGACCGCATGCAAGCCGCGGCCTCGGCGGCCGGCGTCGCCATCGTCACCGGTGACACCAAGGTGGTGGAACGAGGCGCGGCCGACAAGCTCTTTGTCAACACGGCCGGGCTCGGGGTCATTCGCACGGACGTGGAGATTTCCGCCGCGCGCGCACGACCGGGGGATGTGGTGATCACGAACGGTTACATCGGCGATCATGGCATGGCGATCCTGCTGGCGCGGAACGAGCTGGCCCTGGAGTCGACGGTGGAGAGCGATACCCAACCTTTGCACGGCCTGGTGCAAGCGATGCTCGCGGCCAGCCCGGATATTCACTGCCTGAGGGATGCCACGCGCGGCGGGGTTGCGACGGTGCTCAACGAATTCGCCGCCGCGTCGGGCGTCGCCATCCGGCTGACGGAAGCGGCGATCCCGATCAGGGAACATGTGCGGGGGGCCTGCGAATTACTGGGACTCGATCCCCTATACCTGGCGAACGAAGGCAAGTTGGTCGCCGTCGTGCCGCGCGAGCGCGCGGATCAGGTGCTGGAGGCGATGCGGCGACATCCAGCCGGACATGACGCCGCCGTTATCGGAGAGGTAAAGGAGAGTCCGAAACGGACGGTTCTCCTGGCCACGGCGTTCGGGGGGATGCGCGTCGTCGATACGCTGGTCGGCGACCAACTACCCCGAATCTGTTGAGAAGGATTCTGTGCCCATGTCTAGAGCGGATCGACGGACATTCGAGATGATGGGCGACGGCTGCCTGGAACGCCTCGATTTTGCCGGCTTGCTCCGTTCCATCGGGGACGGGCCGTCCGTGGGAGCGAGTCCGGTCGTTCGCGCTCTGCCACAGGCGGAGGCCAGTCACTCGGATCCCGTCCCGTGGGACCGGCGGTCCCTGACGGTCGCCGGCTCAAATCGCGATCCGGGATCGCAAGATGCCATCGGCCTTCTCACTCGCCCCGTGACTCGGCACCGATCCCGATTGGCAGGACCTGCCGAGCAGGTGGACATTCGTGCATGAGCTGAGCATCACCAGAAACATCGTGGCCATCGTGAGCGCGCGCGCGAACGGCGCCCGTGTGACTCGCGTCACCCTCGAGATCGGGCAACTCAGCGCCGTCGTCCCCGATGCGATCCGCTTTTGTTTCGACGTCGTCGCCAAAGGCACGGTGTTGGAAGGAGCGCAACTCGACGTCATCGAAATCCCGGGCCGAGGCCGGTGCCGGAACTGCGGGCGCGAGATCGCCTTGGGTCAACTCATCGAACGGTGTGACTGCGGATCGTTGGATCTGGTTCGGCTATCGGGCGAGGAACTGTTCATCAAGGAGATGGTGACCGTCTGATGTGTACTACCTGCGGATGCTCGTCCGGTGTTCGACCGCGGATGATCGATCCTGAAACAGGACGAAGCGTGGACCTGGGTCCTTCCCGCGAGGGCGACGATCCACAGGGCCACCATCACGATCACGACCAAGGTCACGATCATGGCCCGGACCAGGTGCACGTGGACGGCAAGACGATTCCGCTTCATGAAGCCGTCCTGGCTAAAAACGACCGACTGGCCGAGCGAAACCGCGGCTGGCTACGGGCCCGACACATCGTGGCGTTGAACCTGGTCAGCTCCCCAGGGTCGGGGAAGACCACGCTCCTGGAACGGACGATCCGCGACCTGAAGGAGGAGATCCCCATCCATGTGATCGAAGGCGATCAGGAAACCGTTCACGACGCCGAGCGGATTCGACGAACCGGATGCCCGGTCGTGCAAATCAACACCGGGGCCGGGTGCCACCTGGAGGCGGAGATGGTGGCGCGCGGCCTCGCCCACTTGGCCCCGCCGCCGCGAAGTTTCGTGATGATCGAGAACGTGGGCAACCTGGTCTGTCCCGCCCTCTTCGATCTGGGAGAACAGGCGAAGGTGGCGATCCTGTCGGTGACGGAAGGGGAGGACAAGGCGCTCAAATACCCGCACCTGTTCCGGGCCGCGCGCGTGATGCTGCTCAATAAGATCGATCTTCTACCGCATCTCAGGTTCGACGTGGAGCGCTGCCTGGAGCACGCGCGAGCGGTCAACCCGCGCCTGGATATCTTCTTGGTCTCCGCGCTCTCCGGGAACGGCATGGAGGATTGGTACGGATGGCTCCGGCGACAGGTTCGGTCCGGGGAGTCAGCCGGCCTCTGTTGATGCCGTGGGGCTCGGGCCTTTCTCCCGGGCTTGCGCCACGCGCTGGAACCCGAGCATGCCGCGGCGGTGCCCCGCTCGCGACGTCGGCCGGTTCCGCAGCCCAGATCATCCTGCCCCTTCAACAGGCGTCTCCGTGTGGGACGGCTTGGCCTCTGTGCGATTGTTCGCCTCGGCTCGATCGTCGGGAATGGCCTTCCTCTCCCGGCCATCGCCATTCGGCTCCTTCGAGTGTCCCCTTCTCTCAGCCCGGCCCATCAGGGCCACTCGCGTCTTCGTCGGCGGCCTCAGTATCGCGATCGGCGGTTATCTGCTCTCTCGGCACCACGGCGTATTAGTCGGGGAGCGGGCCCCACGCTCCATTTTCCGGCCCGGAAGCGAACACGAGCGCTCGAGCCGATTACGGGATGACTTTGGTCAGCTTCGACACGAAGGGCCAGTTGCGGTCGCCCGCGGCAATGACCTCGGGGAGCCCCTCTCGCCACCGGTCGCGGACCGCAACGCTGTAGTTCAGATAGAGTTTCTCGTCCACCACGGTGAACGCCTCGGGATCGCTCGCGGCCTTATATCCCCGCGCCGTCCCGTAGGCGCAGAACCCGCCGTACTGCGGCGCAAATCTCGTCGGATCGGCTAGAAATGCATTGCGATGTTCGGCCGAGGCGAACTGAAACAGCGAGCCGCGGAAGAAGACCGTATAACGGGACGACCCCTTCACGGGCTTGTGATCCGTAAAGTACGCCACGACGTCGAAGCCACGGACGGCCACGCCCTCAGGCTCGTAAAACTCGCCCGCCCACGCCGCGGCCGCCAGCATCGCCCAAAGGAAGACCCCCGTGAACCGCCCGACGACATGTGGATGCATCATGCCCTCCTGGACGGACGGCCCGAATAGGTGGCGGCGGACTCGCGCGCCGACGGCCCATGACCACGCGGGATTGATGATTCCGTGGCGTCACCCCTGCGCCACGTTTACAAAGACTTTGATTGCGCTCTTGTCCTGCGTGAGGACACGCATCATGTCCGCATAGTTTTCCAAGCCGTCCACCGGGTGCGTCAGAAGTTTCGACAGCCAACCCGGGTACTCGAGTTCGGCCCGGGCGAAGTCGTAGACGCCCGCCTCGAAATAGTCGCGATTGGCGTTGACCGTGCCTACGACCGCCTTATTTCCCAAGACGAAGTCCAGATTGATTCGATCCGCGGGGATCTCGATCGAGCGGTCACCCCCCGTGACACTCGATAACACTAGCACGCCGTTCTTGCCCAGCGCCTGCATCGCCTCGAAGACGACCGCGGAGGCTCCGGTGGCTTCGAACATCAGGTCGAAGGGGCCGTGAGTCTTGGCCGTTTCGACGATGGACCGTTCCCTGGTGGACACATAGTGGACTCCGATCTCCTCGAGGAGATCGAGGTTGCGGGACGGTCCTTGTTGGCGACCGAAACTCACGACCTGGAGCCCCTTCATCCGCAACGACAACGCGGCCAGCAGCCCGACCGTGCCTGCCCCGCAGACCGCTGCCCGCTTGGGCCGCCAGACCCGCAATCGCCGCTGCGTCTCGTAGGCCTGGGTGATGCCTTTTTCGACGATCGACGCCGGCTCCAGTAACACCGCCACGTGCCGCAGTCCTCTGGGAACCTTCACCAAGTATTCCGGATCCTCCGCGAAGAATTCGGTCAAGTATCCGTGACGCAGATTGATGCCCCGCTCGTAGTAGGTATCATCGGTGGTCATGTCGTACTGGCCGATGTGGTCGTAGAGGCTCAGGCCAGGCCGCCGCACGGTCGGAACCACCCAATCCCCCGGGGCCAACTCGGACACATTCATACCGACTTCAACGACGCACCCAAGGCATTCGTGACCGATCACGAGGAAATCGTATCCCGGAGGCGCCTGGCCGTACTCGGCCGCATTGATCTCCTTATCCGTGCCATCGACCCCGACGCACTCGACCTGCACGAGCACGCCGCGGCCGTGCGGAACATCGTGCAGGGATGGCTTCGGAAGCTCGGCCAGGTGTAACGAGTTCGGTCTCCCGGGCAGGACGGCCACGGCCTTCATTGTCGTCTTCCTCTCTTTCATTGTCTCGTGGTGCACTGTCGACCGTAGATCGCCGTCCTTACAGGCGACCTCCGCGCGAATGCGTCGCAACGCGCCTCGCCCCGACCCGCCTCCCTACTCGAACGCGAGCAGGCGCTCGCGCGCCGCCGACGGGCCGAGTTGTGCGGCCACTTCCTGGGCCCTGGTCAGGCAGGCGGCGGCTAGGACCACCGGGTCGGCGGACCGCCGTATCGGTAGCGGTTGGATCACCTCGCGCAACCACGGCGGCGGCTCGCCGGCCTCTGCGACCGTCTCCCGGGCGAGGTCTTTCATCCGCTCGGCGATCGACACCAATCGTTCGAGAGCACGCTCGGCCCGGCAGCGCTGATAGAGCGTCCACTGTCGGCCGAACGTCGCTTCCTGTCGTGCCGCTGGAAGACCGCCCCCCTGGCACCCGATCGCATCGAACGCGAGGAAGCATGCCACAATCGTCCAGGATGCCCGCATCCTCCGCATCGCTACGCCGCCAGCCCGAGTTCGTACACGCGCCGCACGGTAGGGGCCCCTCGTCGATCCCCCGCAAAGTATCGATCCACGACCTTCCTGACCTGCCGACGCCCGCGGTGAAGGAGCACGTGTTTATTCGTCTCCGTGATGCGGAGGCGGCGGCAGACCTCCTCGCTACTCGCGCCCTTGAAGTGGGACAACTCCAAGACCTGCCGTTGGACCGGCGGCAGTGCCTCAATCGCGCGCGCGATTTCCCGGCGACATTCCTCGGCTATCAGCTCCTCCTCGGGGCTCGGCTCCTCGGTCCAGCCGCTCCTCCACGGCACCACCCCGGACCCCTGCGCCATTTCGGCGAGCCTTGATTCGAGATCCGCCTCGTCGGCTTCGTCCTCGGGCGAGCCGACCGACGAGAGCGGTACTTGGCGGGATTCCTTGATTCCCGCCGTTTTGGCTTTGTGAATCAGAATTTGATAGAGCCAGGTCTTCAGTGAGGAACGCCCCTCGAACCGTTTGATCCCTTCCATTACGGCGAGCCACGTCTCTTGCACCACCTCCTCCGCGACCGCTTCGTTGGCCACATAGGCCAGCGCCTGGCGAACAAGCGGGCGATGATACCGGTTCACCAGGTCCGTGAAGGCCTGTTCATGACCCGCGGCCAGCGCGGACACCAGCTCGGGATCCTCCGGACGGACCTGCGCTCCGGCCGGGCCTGGATCGTCGGGATGTTCAGGTTCTTCCTGGCACGGTCCTTCGGCTTTGGGGTACGTCGTCACGAGCGAGCGCATGGCTGACCTCCTTATCGTTTGCACAACTCGGCGATGAGCGCCGAACAATGGATGAGGTGTACGCGGCTGTCCGCCAATTGCCGCAACAGCCGAATTCCGTCCCGGTCCACGAACGTCACGCCGGAGAGATCCACGGCCAGGCGTGCCGCCGACTCGACGTACGGACGGCATTCGTCACGCAGCACCCGCACACCCTCCCCCTGGAGCTTGCCCTCCACCATCAGTGTCGATCCTTTTTTCGCCGTCTTCGTGGTGATCCGGAGCATCGTCCCGTTCCCGGCGCACGCGAGCGTAGATCAGCAAGGTCGATGCCATCGGCCCTGCACGGCACGCGCTTCGCCAACAGATGGATTTCTGTAAACAATTCGTCGGCGGGGATGGAACCGCGCGGGACGGACGGGATGAGAGACTCCCAACATATTGGGAAGGTCCCAATATAGTGGGAAATCTCGCGAGGAACCGGGGCGGCGGGAAGCTGTCTAGGAGAGGGATTTGGGTGATCGCCCGATGCCGAGCTTTTTCATCCGTGCTTCAAGTGTGGTGGGCTTGAGCCCCAAGAGCACCGCGGCGCCTCTGTCTCCGCTCACGCGCCATCCGGTGCGCTCCAGCACGCTCAGAATATGCTCGCGCTCGACTTCGTCGAGCGACGCCACGCGATCGAGCGCACCGACTTGGTTGGGCGTATGGAGCCAATCGACCGTCATCAATTCTGGGCCATCGGTCAGAATCACCGCCCGTTCGATGACATGTTCGAGTTCCCTGACGTTCCCCGGCCAATGATAGCGCTGCAAGGTGGTGAGGAGTCGCGCGGGGATATGCTCGATTCGCTTGCCCGGCTGGGCTGCGTATCGCTGCACGAAGTAGGTGACCAGCATCGGGATATCCCCTTCCCGCTCCCTCAGAGGAGGCAGATGGATGGGGAAGACATTGAGTCGATAATACATGTCGGATCGGAACTGGCCGGCCTTGACCAACTGTTCGAGATCTCGGTTCGTGGCCGCAATCACGCGCACGTTCACCTTGAATGTTTGGGTCCCGCCCACCCGCTCGAACGCTCCTTCCTGCAGAACGCGGAGGAGCTTGGCCTGAAGATCCAACGGCAGCTCACCGATCTCATCGAGGAAAATCGTGCCCTTGTCCGCCAGCTCGAACCGTCCGATCTTTCTCGCCAGGGCCCCGGTGAAGGCGCCTTTCTCGTGCCCGAAGAGCTCGCTTTCGATCAATCCGGCGGGAATGGCCGCGCAATTGACCTTGACGAGCGGTCTCCCCTTGCGGGGGCTCAGGTTGTGAATCGCGCGCGCGATGAGTTCCTTTCCCGTTCCTGTCTCGCCCGTCACCAGCACGGTGGCGTCCGTGGTCGCGACTTTCCCGATCGCCTGAAACACCTTTCTGATCGCAGCGGAGGTGCCGATCATCTCCTCGAAGTTATGCCGGCTTTGGATTTCTTCCTGAAGGTAGATGTTCTGCGCCTCCAGTTTGGCCTTCTCCTGTTCCATCAGCACCTTCTCGGTGATGTCCAGGAACATCGTGCGGGTGTAGGTCCCGCTTGGGTCCGGCTTCGACCACCACTGGATCCAGAGGGGCTTCCCGTTGTCCTTCCGGCGCAGTTCCAGCACCACCCCGCTGGTATCGACGCCACGCCCGATGGAGGCCAGCGCCTCCTTCAAGCGGCGCTGCGCGTCCGGCGTATCCGGAATGAACGACGCTCCGTAGGTCTGCTCGACCTCGTCGGGCGTGATCCCGAGGCTGTTCATCGCCGCCTTGTTCGCGCGGATGAATCGGGTGTCGAGCCCCTCGTGGACATAGGCGATCGGAGCCTCCTCGAACAGATCGCGCAGGCGTTGCTCATTCTCCGACAGCGCGGCTTCCATGTGGGTGCGTTCCAGCTCGGCCCCCGCCCGGGCCCCGAAGATCTTGAACACGGAGAGGTCCAACTGCTCCAGCTCCATCGGTTTGGGATCCATCACCGCCAAGTGCCCCAGGACCAGTCCTTTGGCGTTGGTGACGGGAATCGCCAGGTAGCTCTGCACCCCCAGAGCCAGAAGGTCCCGCTCATGGAGCGGGAATCGAGCGGCCACCTTGTCCGCGCAGTGGTAGATCTCGCCGGCCAGCACCTTTTCGCAGGGAGTGCCGGCGATGTCGTACGCGAAGTTGTCCTTGAAATGATCGCCCGCCCAAAAGGCCAAGGTCTTGACCTTGCTCCGATCGACGCAGAACTCCGAGACGAAGGCATAGTGAACGCCCAAGGCGACGGAAAGGTTTTTGACGAGTGAATGAAAGAACCCGGCGCCCACTTCGGCCGCGGTCCCTTCCGAGATCGCGCGCAGGGTCGTCTCGCGCTCCTTCAGGGAACGCTCCACGATCTGGCGATATAGCTCGACGCCCGCCCGTTCTCCGAACAGCCGGAAGACCGCGATTTCCTCATCGGTCAGCGGCATCGGCTTGACGTCCATCGCCACGAGGTGTCCGAGCACGCTCCCGCCCGGACGTTTCAACGGGACGGCGAGATAACTCACGACGCCGAGGTCCGCCAACTCACGGTCGGCCGGGAACAGCCCTTGGACGCCCTGTTCATAGTGGCAGGTTTCGCCTTGGATGACCCCGGCGCACGGAGTCCCCTCCAGGTCGTACTCCTGCGGGTCCCGGTAGCCGACGCCGCTCCAAAACGCGAGCGTCCGGATCTTCGAGGGCGGGAGGAACCAGCCCACAAACGCGTATCGAATTCCGATCGCCGTCGCGACGTGCCGAACGAGTTCATGAAGAAAGTCGTCTCCTGTCGTGGCCACCGTTCCCTCGACCAGAGAGCGCAGAAATCGGTCGGCCTTGCGCCGGGCGGTCTGCGCGTCATCGCGCTCGTTCATCGCGCGGGAGAGCGCCGCCTCTTGCGCCCGGAGGGCACGGGTAAGGGCCTCGTTCGCCCGCTGGAGCGCGTCCTGGGCGCGTTTCAATTCGGTCACGTCCCGCGACACCGCCAGGAGCCGGTCCGGCCGGCCATTGGCCCCACAGATCGCGTTCACCGCGACGTCCCACCAGCGCGGCTCCCCGCGCTGAACGGTCGGCAAGCATCCGACGAAACGACCCAGGCCTCCCTGGCGCGCGATCCTGACCGCCGCCTCGGCCTGCGCGCGGTCTTCTCCGGTCCATAACTCCAGCCAGGATCGACCGACGTAGGGAGTCGGGTCGCGGATTTCCAGCGCGTCCGTGCCTCCCGCGTTCATGGAGACCAGTCGGCCGTCGAGATCGAGCACCGTGATACAATCGCGGCTCGCGTCCAGAAGCCGACGCTGAAACTCTTGACTGACGCGCAGCGCCTCGCTGAGCGACCGGGGCTCCGTCGGAGTCGCGGGAGGGGCATCGGCTGAAGAATCGATGCCCCGGCCGGCATCGTATTCGGAGGGGGGCACTGGGGTCATTCGGATGACCTCTCTGCAGTCGAGGACGAGAGCCGTAGGGCCTGCGGAGTATGGCACTTTGCCCGCAAAACCATCAATCCCCCGTCCTAGACCACGCCTTGAGGAACGAAAACCCGTGAGCCGACCGGAGCGATGCTTGTAAGATACAGTCTCCTCGTGCACACCGGTAATGAAGGGACGCGACGCATGGACGCCAACGATCGACTCATCAAGGCCAAACAAAGCTGGGCCCGGGAAAAACGGGGGCTGGGCGGACGCGAGGTGGACGACGAGGCACCGGAACAGGATCGGCTTCCCCCCGGACAACATTTTGTCAACACCTGGCCGGTGTTGGATTTGGGACACAAGCCGGAGATCACCCTGGAAGGCTGGCGGCTCTCCGTCGGCGGGTCCGTGACGAATCCGGTTACCTGGACCTGGCAGGACTTCCTGGCGCAACCGCCGTTCAGGCACGTCTCGGACTTTCACTGCGTCACCACCTGGAGCACCTTCGATAACGAATGGGAGGGCGTGAGTTTCAGACACCTGATTTCGGTTGTGCGGCCGCTGTCTATGGCCAAGTTCGTCCTGTTCAAGTCCTACGACGATTACACCACCAATCTCCCGCTCGAGGCCTGTGACGACGAGGATGTATTGCTCTGCCGGGCGTGGAACGGCAAGCCGCTTCCGAAGGAGCACGGCGGGCCGGTGCGGGTCATCGTGCCGAAACGTTATGCCTGGAAAGGCGCCAAGTGGGTGAAGGAGATTACGTTTTCAGATCGCGATGAGAAGGGCTTTTGGGAAGTGCGAGGGTACTCCAACAGCGCATTCCCATGGAAGAACGATCGGTATGGCTAGGCGAGCGGTTTCGGAATCGTCCTCAGCTTCTCGTCGGGCCTGTCTCATGAGGGACCAAGGTCACGGAAGGGACGGCACGACACGAACACCACGAACCGGAGACATCCTCCTCCCACGGCCCGCCGAGTATGCGGCGCCGATCAGGAGATGGCCTTCTCGAACCAGTCCCGGAGCATCAATTGCTTGGTCAGGAACAGGGTCGTTCCGATCTGGATCAGTGTTCTGCCTCCCAGAATCATGAGCTGAATCACGTCATGGAGAATGGATCGCATCATCGGGAACCTCACAGACCACAGGAGTGAGCAAGTTCCAGGCCACGAGGTTGCCGCACAGACGCTCAGACCTGTTTTCGCTGGAATCCCTGGACTCCTGAGACTTCTTGAGGATTTGGACCCGACTGGCGGAGGCGAAGAGGCTTGCGCGCACAGGAATTGTCGCCGTGAATCCGGTGATCATGTATCTGTTTCTTCAAAGACCGTATCGGAATGTAGAAGTGCTCGTGGGGGGAACCGGCTCTTCCTCCGCAAGGGAAGGCAACCCGGTGTCCCGGCGGACTGCAACCAGCCGGCTATCGCCCTGGGGCGGCGTTCGGCGCGTCAAAGCGCCTCCTATTTTTTGATCCATCCGCCGGAGGGTGACTGGACGAAATGGCCCGGTTTGGTGTTTTGGATCGCTTTCTCCCCTGCCAACGCCTCGACATCCTTGAGATTCGTCTTATTCCGATTCGCGATGTCTTGATAGGCCTGCCGGCGCTTTTGATTGATCTCGTTCACGAGAGCCTGGACCTCGCCCCCGCCCGACACAAGGCCCAGATACCCGTCCGGCTTTTCTCCGACCAGCCCCTTGATCTTGGCTTCGTCAAGCGACAAGGCCCACACCGGCGAGGTCCAGAAAAGTCCCAGCATGGCGACCATGCTCAACAGGGCGACTTGGTTCCATCGGCGCATCACGTTCCTCCTCGATCCCTGACTCAGAATAGTCCGCTCTTGTCCGAGAGTACTTGATCCAATTCCTTGTCCACCTTGACACGAATCTCGTGATCAATCTTGACGTTGAGATTGATCGTAATGGGCTTGTCGGACGGTGTCACCTCGACCTTGGGTGTACAGCCCGTAGCCGCGAACGCCGCGCACAGTCCCGCCCACATCCACAGTCGGCTCGCTCGTCTCCTCGTCACGGTGCCCCCTTTGCTCCCGACGGTTCGCAGCCCTCGGCCATTACCGGTCATCGCGCGAGTCGAAGCGATTTTCGATCGACTCCTGAATTCCCTGCACGATTCCCAGCGTCTTGATCAGGGCCGGGATGTTCTCTTCGATGTTCAGGTTGAAGTGAACGGGTCGGCCCTTTTGCCAGTCCGGATTGCGCCCTTCGAGTTTCGTTTCGAGCTTCAGGGTCCCGTCGCCGGCATACTGCACCCGCGCCGAAAGCGTATTGTAATGAAAGTTCGAGAGCGGTTGCAAAACCAGATTCATCTGCGAGTTGGAGGCAGCCAGCGCCTCGGTCGATTCAGGGGACGGCCGATAGCGGATCACACCGCCGGGCGGCCTGGCCTCGATCACACCGTTCTGAATCGTCACCTCCCCTCCGGACACGGTCATCGGCAACACCCCATCCAACTCACCGGTCCCCTCGAGCCCCTTTTGCTGCTCCAGATTCAAGATTTCCTGGACCTTGAGTCCTTGCAAAACGACCGACGGGGTGGAGACAGCGCGCGAGCGCTCGTATCGCGCCCCTTCGCTGGTCACGAGGCCGCCGAACAGGCTCATCGCCACGTTACGGACTTCGACCCATTCAGGGACCAGCCCATCGTTCCAGCCGAGCCTCACCCGGGCCGTGAGGCTTTTCAGGTCGACGCCGGTCCGAACCAGCGCAATGGACACCTCCGCTGGCTCAGGCATGCTCGGACGACCTGGCCTGGTGACATGCACCGTCGCCTTCGTGGTCAGTCCGGTGAACGGATACCCTTTGATGTGTCCGGTCAACCCGTCCAATCGGACCGTGAAGCTCCCCGCCGTGACTGCCGTCTCGCCAGACGCGCGCGTCGGCGGACCCCAAGTCGCCTCCGCCGTCGCCGACACGGCTCCGCCCGTCGCGTCGAACGGATATGCCCAGGGCTTGACCAGGTCGCTCAATTGTTTCGCGGTCGCGTCAAATCGTACCGGCGCCAATTCAATGCGGCCGTGGCCGGCGCCGTGTTCGAGCTGGTGCGTCCCCGTGCCTTTGACCGCAATGTGACCGTCCTGCGCGGCCCCCTCGAATTCGATGATCATTCGCGACGACTCGGCGTGCGCTCGCACCGTCCAGTCGGTTTTGGGGAGCGTCACCCCCACCGGCTTGGGGAGGACCCCGGCGATGCGCATCGTCGCATCGCCACTCCATACGACTGGGCGCCACTCGAAACGATGGATCGTCAACGCGGCGGCCTCCACGCTTAGATCGGTCTCCCCGACGCTTGCGATCGGAAGCTGCAGCCTCAGTTCTCCTCCGACCAGTGTCCCGCCGCCGGCATGGAGACCCGACCACCGGAGAGGGCGACGCACGGTCCACACCGCGGTCGCAGCCTGGAATCGATCCAGGGCAAACTTGGAGAGCATTACGGTCGAGTCGGGCCGGATCTCCACCTCCAGCCGGGCCGGGTCGACCGACACGACCGCGGCGACATCCCACCGCACGTCACCGGCGCGTAGGAGTGCCCGAGCCGCCCGAGCCGCCCTCCCGCGCGCGTGGACCGTGGCCTCCGCTGTAACCCGGCTCCCGCCTCCCCAGGCGGCCGCGGCAATCGAGAGGTCCAGTTGCGACGGGGCGAGTGCTTCTCCCAGTCGCAGGACCAGCGGGCCCTTCACCCGCGCCACCACCGGCCTCGCGACGAACTCCGTCTCTCCCTCGACGACTCCCGACGTCTCGAGGGTGACGGGAACCATTCCCTCCTCGGCCGCCGTCGTCCACTCCGACAGCCAGAATCGTGTCGGCACGACGCGCGCGCGGACGCGCGCGCCGGACGCAAGGGTCCATGCCAGCCGGCGCCCGTTGCCGAGCAGCGTCCCGTCCGCCTTGAGGTCGACCGTCGTGGCGAGGTCGCCCCATTGAGGCAGCCGAACGTCCGCATGAAATGTCCCTGCAACATGGGTGGCCTCGTCCCACGGCAGGACCTCGACCGCCGCAGTCTTCGACGCCGTTCCAGACCACTCCATCCAGAGGCGCCCCTCGGCACGTTGCAGGTCTCCTTCAATCGGCATGACCAGCGCCAGCAGCGGTGCCAGTTCGTGCACGTCGGCCTGCAGAGTTCCCGAGAGCTGCATCGCCGAGGCTTCGGGCTGTATCTGTGAGCGTACGGCAAGGACGGGACGGTGGACGGGGGCGAGCGATTCCATCGTGACGGCCGCGTCCCCGAAATCAGCCCCGTCGATGTCAAGGCGATAGGACCGGCCACCCGCCTCTTGGAGTTCGAGGGACGCCCGCAGTCGCCTGCCGTCCAGGCGTAGTTCCCCGCCGACGGTCCCCTCGTGTATCGCACCCCCAACCCCTTCGCGGCGAACCGCCACACGTCCCAAGGCGACTTCACGAATGGGAAGGAGGGGAAGCGGCCGGAGCAGCACCTCCAGATTGGCTGCCGGAGAGGGAGCGGAGGTGAGGCCGTCGCCCTCGAGAGCCCCGTCGCCGACAGGCGCCACATGCACCGACACATGGGGCAATTCCACCCGCTCAATGCGACCCGCTTGCAAGCCGGCGACGTCGTATCCCACATGGGCGCCCTCGATCGTCACCGTGAGCCGCTCGCCACCCATCGTCGTCTGAAAGGTTAGCAGCGGGATGTCGAACCCGGTCCACCCTGGACGTTCGACATCCATGACGATATGGTCGAACCCTTGGCCGGCAAGCTCGCGTGCGGCCAAGCGCGACACCAGCGACGGCCACAATGCGTAGAGCGCCGCGAGGCACCCCGAGATGAGCGCCGCCAACAGGAGCAGTGCACCGGCTATCCGCCTGATGATCCTCATCGACAAGTTTTCTCCAACCCGGCCCCTTCGGCCGAATCCGACTTCCCCGTGGATTTAAGAGGAGCAACATTGGCGAGTCAATGGCACGCGGCCGCACATCGGCACTCGTGCTGAGGGAGGGAGAACCGGCGCGACCGCGTATATAATGCGCCACGTCAACTTCGGTATTCCCTCCGGACAGGCCATCGCGAACGCGGTGGGAGCACGCCGCTGACGCCGGCACAACTCGGCGACCGGGCACCATACGGCATGGACCGGAGCACGCCGCTTTGGTATTACGTCCTCAGGAAAGCGGAGGTCATGGAAAACGGACTTCGCTTGGGACCGGTGGGCAGCCTGATCGTCGGAGAGGTGTTCATCGGCCTCTTGCAGGCGGACGAAACCTCCTATCTGGCGGTACAGTCCAATTGGGCTCCGGTCTTGCCGTCCGCGACACCCGGAGATTTCAGAGTCACGGATCTGCTTCGGCTGGCCGGCGTCGTGCCGTCGCGGAACTAGCGCAACACGGTCGGAATACGCCACGTGCATACGCAGACCCCGCCCCGCCAATGGCTCTGTTCGGACGACACTGGCCCGGAAACGACACCCCGTCACTGGTACGGCTAGTCCCGTGTGTCGCAGTACCGTTCGAACTGGAGAACAAATGCCTCGAAGGCAGCCCCGCCTTGCCGGCGATACTGGTTCATCGGGACCCGGTCACGGCGCTCCTGCCTGAGCCGGAGGCAGGCCTCACGTTCCGCCCGTTGCACCTGTGGTTGCATACGGAATTGTTCTCCCGGGGAACGTGCCAGCAGATCCTGCTGCAGGCGCTGCAAGGCAAGGTAGTGATCGTATAGATCGGGAGGGTCGTGGGTGGGAACATCACTCTCCGCTGAAGACCACGAGCCGGCCGACAGCAACACAATCGTCAACACGAACGACCTCACACACGCCGTCCTCATACGAGACGAATTCCATTCTGGGCCGGGATCGCATCGATCAACTCGAAGTCCGTACGCACCGCGGCGGGCGCCTCACCACACTGATCGATGCCCGTCTCGCCGATCGGCCCCAGCCAGTTATCCGCCTTGGCGAGATAACCAATCTTGTAGGGATCAATCCCCATAACGCGGCAACAGGTGGCGTCCACGGCCGCAAGGTTCCGGCCCATCACCAGCACACCCGCGGCCTTCGGAGATCCCATAATCGGCCCGTCGCCTTCCATACCAACGATGCCGTCCACAATGGCGAAGTGTGGTTTCAGTGTCGCAGTGATGTCCAAGATCGACTGCTCGATCCCCACGTGGTGAAGCACGTTCTTGGGCCACCCGTAATACATACCCGGCAACGTGCCGAACAGATTCTTCATTGACAAGGTCACTCCGGCCCAATGATGAGTCTTGAGCTTCGCGACGGAGACGATCCAATCCACCTCTTGAAACAGGGCCGGGAAGGTCAAGGTCTTCAACGAGGACTGATTCCCGGCATTTCGCAATTCGTAACCCGTGATGTAGTTGAGATCATAAAACGCGATGCGATCCTCAGTCAGCACATCCGCCAAACCCGACTCCTCGTACACCGCGAGTGTATCCCGGCGATGCCCCGGCCCTTCGGCCACGATCACCGACGAGGCTCCGGCGCGAAGCAGAGCCTCGATCGCGCCTCGCAAGACCAAGGGATGCGTATTGATGTGGGAGGTTCCCGACCTGCTCTCCACAAGATTCGGTTTGAGTAGAATCCGTTTCCCTCGCACCTCCTCGGCCGACACTTCCAACTCCCGCAGCCCCCTCATAATGGCGTCGGCTACATCCAACTGGTAATGAGGGACCTTTGTGACGAAGACCCGGGCATGCTGCGGGAGGCGGAAGTACCGCTTCGGGAGCAGGAGTGCGCCGGTTCCAAGGAGAAGTCCCGTCGCCCCGGCGAGCACGAGATCGCGACGGGTTATGCCGGCTCCACGTTTCGATTCCATATGTCGACCCCACGCGACCGCCCCTCCGGACGGAGGCGGAAGCTATCCGATTCGCCTCTGAATCTCACGATGGAAGCGGCCTTGCTACAATTCCCCGCTCGACTGCGGCCATCAGGAGCAGGCACAGCGCCGCCGTATCGTACTCGCCATAGCGAGACTGGCTGGACAAGCACCGCTCGATCAGATTCTCCCCTTGCGGCGGAAACCGATTCCATGCAGCAAGTCCGAGCAAAGACCAACCCAACGCCAGAGGCGTCTGGAGCCCTTCCACCACGGCTTGCAAGTATTCGAGGCTCTGCGCCACGTCATCTTGCGTGACATGCGCAGCCAAGGCCGCCAGCGCCACTCCTGTACTTTCCGGCATGGGGCGCAGTTCTTGACCGTAAACGAGCGTGTTCCCGTAATTCCATCCCCCATGAGGCAACTGCCGGTCCAGGAGCATGAGCACCGCTTCACGGACACGATTGTGTCCACCGTACCCCGACGCCTGTAAGGCCGCGATGGTGATTGCCGTCGGCTCCACCCAGGAGTGCGTACCGCCGACCCACCCCCAGCCTTTTAACAAGGTATCGTGCCCGAACGGACTATCCTGGCGGCGACGATAATGCACGCCGGTTGTGTCAAGGAGAAAGCGAATGGCTTGGTTCTGCGCCGATTGGCTCGTAGGGGAACCCTGCCAAGCGAGGATGGCCAGCGCAGTGGGCCAATGGACTTCCGGGTGCCGTTTATCCATGCAAACGCGACCATCCGCCCTCTGCTCCTGGATCAGACGCGCCCGAAGCCGTTCCAGCAGGTCGGACTTCGCCCCGGTACGACGAAGCGCCAGAATTCCCCAGGCGGTCGCGTCGACCCGAAACCGGCCCCCTGGTCTGTCGGCACACCCGCCGTCGGACAGCAATCGGGAGGCGAGCGCGTCCCCGACGATCCGTTGTATAGACGACCGTGACACGCGCGATCCGAATTACTGGCCGGTCAGCGCCGGGAACAATACCCGCACCATGCGGATGCACGCCGGCCCGATGGTCACGATGAACATGCTGGGAAAGATAAAGAAGATCAACGGGAGCAAGAGTTTGACCGGCAGTTTAGCCGCCAATTCCTCCGCCTTGAGCCGTCTGGTCGTTCGCATGGAATCCGCATGCACCCGAAGGGCCTGCCCGATACTGGTCCCGAATCGGTCGGTCTGAACGAGAATCGCGACCAGGTTTCGCACCTCTTCCAGATCAGTTCGGTACGCCAGGTTTCTCAGCGCCTCCTGCCGCGTGACGCCGGTCCTGAGTTCAAGAGCCAAGTGGTTCAATTCATCGCTCAACTCCGGATGCGTGCGCTTGATCTCTTCGCCGACACGCCCGATAGCCTGATCCAACCCCAACCCGGCCTCCACACAGACCACCATCAGGTCCAAGGCATCCGGAATCGCCCGTTGGAGCGCGTCCTGCCGCCGCGCGATCGTCTTCTGCAACCACAGCGATGGAGCATAATAGCCACAGCCCGCGGCCACGACATAGTAAAAAATCAATTGCGTGGTGCTCGGGAATCCGAGCAGCTTGGTCGGGATCAGGACCATTAGGCACACGGCGATCACCGCCAGGAACAGCTTGGCCCCAACATAGAACAATGGGGCCCTCCCGCTGCGATAGCCGGCGCACACGAGGCTGCGTCGCGTCGCGCGCACTTCCTCCGTGCTGGATGGTTGATTCAGCTTCCCGAACCATTCCAGTAAGGCGTGTAGCCGGGCCCTGGCCCGTTCGACGGGTCCGATCGGCGCCGTGTCGGTGTCCGTCATGGCTGGGCCGCCGTCCGCCCGCCGGCGCCAAACCTTGAGAGCTTCCCGGGAGTTGAGGTACAGGAGGCCGGCCGAGCTCGCCAACAGCACGGCCACAAATGTGACGACGGCACCGATCAATGGCACATCCATAGCGGGTTCCTCAAACCTTAATCGCGACCATGCGCTTCATCACCGCCGCACCCACGACCATCAATACGCTGCCGACGGTCGCGAGATTCTGACCGATGGGGTCCGTGAACAAGAGCCCCATATATTCCGGGTTCATCTTGAACAACAGGATTCCCACGACCAGAGGAAGACCGATCAGCACGACCGCCGACATCCGGCCTTCAGCGGACAGGGCCCGAACCCGGAGATGCAGCTCGAACCGTTTACGAATGAGTCCGGCCAGCGAGTCGATGATTTCGGCCAGATTGCCGCCCGTTTCCCGTTGGACCAGCACCGAGGTCACAAAAAACTTCAGGTCCACGCAATCGACCCGGGCGGTCATGTTTTGCAGGGCCTGGGGAAGCGCGACTCCCATGGAGACCTCCTCAAATACCCGTCGGAACTCCATGCCGACGGGATCGGCCGCCTCTTCTCCGACAAGCTTCAACCCCACGGAGAATGCATGGCCGGCCCGGAGGGCTCGCGACACGAGTTCGAGCGCCTCCGGCAATTGGCGCTCGAACATCGCCATCCTCTTGGCTCTCAGCCAGGACAAATACCCGGCCGGCAGGGCGCCGGCTCCCACGGCCAGCACGAGCGCCGTCGCGGCGGAGAGGTGTGCGGACAACGCCGTCATGAATGCCGTCAGCGCCAAGAGCGGCATGGCCAGCACGAACACGCCCAGCGGAACGCGGCAGTCTGCCTGCCGATGAAGTATGCGGAGCGGTTGGAATCGGCGCGCCCGGAGCAAGAGATTGTTCAGCCACGGAATGTCGCTGAGCGACTCCTTGCGAACGATGTCTAGCTGGGCCACCGTTTCCGGAGCCGACCATCGCTGAATACGTTCGATGGCCCGATCCGTCCCATGTGGAACCATGGCTCGATGAACGGCCGCGCACCCCTGCAGGAACAAGAGAATCGTGACGAAGATCCCCAGGGCGATCAGCGCCGTCAGCATTCGTACACCTTCAACGGGTCGAACAGGTCCGCGGGCAGAGTCACGCCCTTAGCCATCAGACGTTCGGTAAATTTCGGTCTCACCCCGGTCGCTCTGAACCGCCCTTTGACCTTGCGACTCTCGTCCAGGCCGGTTTGCTGGAAGACGAACAGCTCTTGCAAGGTAATCAGGTCGCCTTCCATGCCGACCACTTCCTGGAGGCTGATCAACTTCCTCGTCCCATCCGACAAGCGCGCAATCTGAATAATGACGTCCAAGGCCGAGGAGACGTAATGCCGCATCGCCTTGGTCGCCAGGTTGAGGCCGGCCATCGATACTAAGGTTTCGATCCTGGTCAAAGCATCGCGAGGAGAGTTGGCATGGACCGTCGTCAACGACCCGTCGTGTCCGGTATTCATCGCCTGCAGCATGTCGAGACTCTCCGCCCCTCGGACCTCCCCCAGGATGATGCGATCCGGCCGCATACGAAGGGCATTCTTCACCAACTCCCGCTGCGCGATTTCGCCCTTTCCTTCGATGTTGGCCGGGCGTGTTTCCAAACGCACGACATGATCCTGCCGCAGTTGAAGCTCGGCGGCGTCCTCGATCGTCACGATCCGCTCAGTGTTCGGAATGAACCCGGACAGCACGTTCAACAGGGTGGTCTTCCCGGATCCCGTTCCGCCCGAGATCAAGACGTTCAACCTGGCCTGCACGATCGCCTTCAACAACTCTCCGATCTCGGGAGTCAAGGAGCGCTTGTCGACCAGATGGTGAAGCTGCAGGGGATCTTTGCTGAATTTTCTGATCGAGAGGGTAGGGCCGTCGATCGCGAGCGGGGGAATGATTGCGTTGACCCGGGACCCGTCTGCGAGTCGGGCATCCACCATGGGCACGGATTCATCGATGCGGCGCCCCACGCGGGACACGATCTTTTCGATGATCTTTTTCAGATGTGCATCGTCCTTGAATCGGACCGTCGTGAGTTCCAGGCGCCCATACCGCTCGACGAAAACCTGCTTGTGGCCATTGACGAGGATGTCGGCCACAGAGGGGTCGGCCAGGAGGGGCTCCAACGGGCCCAACCCGAGCACTTCGTGAAGAATATCTTGGGTGATTTGAGCCCGTTCCCGTTGGTTGAGCGGAACCGATTCCTGCTGCAGCAGCTGCTCGATCAGTTTGCTCAGCTGCGCCGTCACGGCTTCCTGCGGCATCGCGCTGACGGCATTCAAGTCGAGCAACTCGATCACACGTTGGTGGAGCCGATCCTTCAGTTCTTGGTAGTGGGACGGGGCCTCTGCCCCGTTCGCTTGTTTCATGGTCGGCATGGCGGCGTGCTATCCCCCTTTCTCATGGCGCACTCGAACACGGCCACCGATCTCCTCAGACGGCGGACGGCTTTCCCTTGTATTCGAGCCCGAGGCTCGCGAAGCACCGTCCCAGAAACGAGCCCTTCTTATCCTGCTCCGCCGGGGTGCCTGCCCCGCCGGTGGCGGTAGTGTCGCCGATCAGCCGTTCGACGCCTCGCAGATACCACTGCCCGAGGGCGGTTCTCGGCGCCATGATCGCAAGCGGCGTCCCATGATTGACGGACTCGTTGGCCGTTCCGTAGTCGTTGGGAATCAGTCCCGTCGCCCGAACGCCCAACATCTGCTCCGATTCGGCCAGCAGCGCCTTCTGGTCGTTCAGATAGCGATTGATGACGACGACGACCTTGTTCCCCGGATATCCAGCCGCGCGCAAGGCTTCCAGCAGCCGCTTGGTCCGACGGATGGCCGGCAGCGAGAGCGTGGTCACCATTACGACCTGATCGGCACAATCCAGCGCTTCTCTGATAGAGGGTTCCAACACGTGCCCACAATCGACCACGACGTGCCGGTACATGGACCTGAGGAGGCCGATCACTCGCATGGCACTGCCGGGTCTCGGGTCCGCGTCATCGCATCCCTCGTAGCCGGAGGCAAGCAACTGCACCCCTGAGGCATGCCGCGCCATCGTGCTCTTTATGATGGTTTCATCCAGCCGAGACACATCCTCCGAGAGGTGCTTGAGCCCTTGTGGCGCCCGCAGATCCAAGAACAGGCCAAGATCACCGCCGTGGATGTCGAGGTCCATGAGGGTCACCGCTTCCCGCTGCCTCGCCTGTTGAATCGAGATCGCGAGGTTGGCCGCCACCGTGCTCGCTCCAACACCGCCCCGGGCGCCGAGCACACACACCACCTTGCCGGCCCGGGCATCTCCACCCGCACTTCTCCCATTGAAGCGTTCCTCGAACCGAGCGAGCGCGGGTTCAACCTCCTGGTGGCTGAGCGGCTGTGGCAGAAATTCCTTCACCCCGAGCCGGAAGGCCTCCAAGAGCACCTGCGGATCCGTCCGAGAGGCGGTGAGAAAGACTTCGAGTTCCGGCGCGGTGGTCAGGAGCCCGCGGATGTGCCCGAACGTCTGCTGCGGACGCAGTTCATCCAATTCGAGCAATAGGATATCGGCCGCGCCGGTTCCCCTCCCTTTGGTGACCAGATAATCGCGGCGTCGTGAGACGATGTCTTCGAACGTCTGTCGGGCGGCCTCATCACGACAATCGATGGACACCGTAATCAATCGCGCCATTCGTCCAATCCTCCTCAGGAGATTTCCCTGATCCTATTCGACGAGACCGGGAAGAGCGGAGAAGACCCCGTAGGGCGGCCCGCCTCCAACGGTATTACCTTCAAAGACCTGACACTGCACCGTCGCACTGATCAAATGATTCGGCGACCCCTGGACATTCGTGATTCTGGCTTCGGCATATCCGATGATCGGGATCGCTCCATTCGGTGGGGCGCAATCCGCGGATTGGTAGACCGGCACGAACACGTCCCAATTTCCGTTGGCGTCCTTGTTGGCGTTGTAGAGATTGATCAAGTTGGGAAACGCGCTGGCGACGTTTCCATTGATGAACTCCAAGGTGCTTCCAGGGCCGGTCGCTGGAGACGTATAGGTGCCGGCCGTCATGCCGTCGATGATGTTCCGCAAGGTATTCGCGTTCGACGGATTCTGATCAAAGGTATGCCAGGCGGCGCACGCTTGCGGGGTGCCGTCGTTCGGATAGAACTGAATAGCGTCTCCGCAGCCGAATTGCGTGAAGTAGTATTCAGAGATGGCGAACGGCACGTCCAATTGCCCAGGAGCCGTCTGACCCACCGCGGTCATATCGGCCGTCGCGACGGCATTGACGCTGACGCTGGTCACGCCGACCACACTCGCCAAGAAGGTGCTGATGGGACCATTGGCCGAGGCATCACGTCTGGCGATCACCCGCACGGCCTTTGGTTGCGCGGCGGTCGGAGTCAGCGTTTTAGTCGCGGAGTCCCAGGTCCCGATCTGAATGTCCCCCGCATTCACGGCGATCGCCGTTCCGGCGGCCGAGTTCAGCCCGGCCGTGGACTGCACCGCGGTGAGGATGGTGCCCGCGTCGCCCCCGGTGAGTGTGTAGGCTTGTTGCGCGGAGAGGGTCATGCCTTCGTAAATCAGGCCCAAGGCCCTGGTCCCGGCCAACGCGGCGGCATCCGCGACGTTCTGCAGTTCATTCCTCGCGACGAGCGCGTGCCCGATATCGATGGCCGCGGCGGCCATGGCCAAGAGCACCGTCAAGGTCATCGCCACCATGACGGCAGTCGCCCCCCGTGAGCCGCCCAACGGCCGGATGAACGGATTTTTTACAATTCGGTTATTCATGGCGCATCACCGTTTGACCGGTTAACTGAATGGTATTGCCCAACCCGAGCACGCCGGGAACGATAAATGTGTAGGTATAGCTGACGGTCACGGTCAGGGTGGCGGGGTTGGCTCCCCCGGCGCCCGCCACGGCGACATTGACCGCTCCCATGTTGATGCCTGACCCCGTCAGATAATTGGTCACGACCGTCGTGATATCCCCAGCCGTGGGCTTTGGAATTTGTTGGACGATTCCCGCTCTCGCTCCTTCACGGCTGGCGTTCGTGATGACCTCGCGCGTGAACATGATCAGCCCGAACTCAATCGTTCCGAACAGGATCAACAACAGCACCGGCAGCAAGAGCGCAAATTCCGTTGCGACCGCTCCTCGCTCATTTCGCCGTCTCATGTTGACCTCGCTGTTCGCTACTTGGTCTGGACACCGCTCGTCACAGCCGACCGGTCCAGACCCGCATCCGGCTTCTCGAACCCTTTGCGATAGGCCTCCATGGCGGTCACCCCGATCCGCCCATCCTGCCCCACGACGGGATCGCGCTGCTCTCCGGCCGCGGCGTCCAACGCCTGATTGGCCTTCATCGTCTGATACGCCGTCCCCCAGTTCTCTCCGAGCGTCGTCGGAGCACAGCCTCCTCCGATCACGCACAGTCCCAGCATCACCAACGCTTCTCGCATCCTGGTCATAACGATCTCCTTGTCGTCCTCGCTCGTTCGATGCCCGCCGATTCGTCTGTTACGGCACCATGTGTCCGAACCTCCCCTCCAGCCTGTTGCCTCCTCCCACTCGGTTGGACAGCACTTCGGCGGCGGGAGACTTCAGGCCGACTCTCCCCCCGAAGCCCCCTTCCTCGGCCAGCCCCAGCAGGAAGAACTCGAAGTCATTCGGCTCCACGAAATAGTCCGTCGGCAGCGACTGTGCAGACATATCCAGCGGCTTGACCAAATGGGGAGTCACAATGATCAACAATTCGGTCTCACTCTTCTGAAATGCGCTACTCCTGAACAAGGCGCCCACGATCGGGAGTTCGCCCAGGATGGGGAACTTCTTGATCGACTCGCGCACGTTGTCCCGCATGAGTCCACCGATAGCGAAGCTTTGGCCATCGGCCAACTCGATCGTGGTAGTGGCCCGTCTCGTCGTGATGGCCGGAATCGTGAACCCCTGAAGCCTCAGCGCATTCTGGAAGTCCAGTTCCGATACCTCGGGGGCCACGTTCATGCTGATGTGTTTCCCGCTCAAGACATTCGGCGTGAAAACCAAGCCGACGCCGAACTTCTTGAACTGGATCGTGACCACGCCGAAGGCTTGCGGCACCGGAATGGGGAACTCCCCTCCAGCCAGGAAGGCGGCTTCCTGCCCGTTCAGCGCGACCAATGTCGGCTTGGCCAAGACCTTGATCAGATTCTGTTCCTTGAGCGCATCCACATAGCCCGTCCACGACAACGACCCGGTACTGAATCCGAAGACTCCGTTGATGGATTGCGTAACGGCCTGGTCGATAAAGGTGGCGGCCGGCCCGACTTGCGTCAGTCCTTCCAAGGCCGTCAAATTGTTGAGCAGGCTGATGCCGAAATTCTCCGGACCCATGTAGTTAAAGTTGATCCCGAGCCT
This sequence comes from Candidatus Inralta sp., assembly GCA_039794185.1. Classification (GTDB taxonomy): domain Bacteria; phylum Nitrospirota; class Nitrospiria; order Nitrospirales; family Nitrospiraceae; genus BQWY01. The sequence goes on from JBDIVW010000014.1 coordinate 92,000, forward strand.
GCGAATGAGTTCCCGGTTCATTTCGGCCACACGCACTTCGAGCATGACTTGCTGCACGCCCCCAACCTGCATCGAGTTAATCACCTTCTTGGGGGCATAGGCTTCGGCGATCTCCAAGACCCGGGTGAGATTGGTGGCGCTGGAGGCGGTGCCAGACAATGTGATGCGATCGTGGTTGGCCGTGACCTGGATGTCCTGCTCTTCGGGAAGGACCTTATGAAGGTTTTCTTTGAGACGGTTCAGATCGGGCACGACCACCACGTCGTACATGCCCAGGACCTTCCCGTTCTCGTGCCACAGGGTCAAACTGGTGACCCCGACAGTTTTCCCGGTCAGGTAGATCTGCGTCGGGGACAGCACCACCGTATCAGCCACGTCCGGATTCGCCAGAGACGCCCGTTTGATAGCCACCGGGAGATCCAAGACCTTCGATTTCCCAGCGCTCAATTCCAGCTTCTGGATGTCGTGCTGCTCCACGGAGCCTACCGTTGCCTCTTGCCCATGGGCCGCCGCCATTCCACCCAGTCCCCACATCAACCCCACCACCACGATCAGATCGCGTCGTTTCATCGAGATATTCCTCCAGAATCGTGCAGACGGTCTCCCCGCAACGAACGAAGCGCGAGTCGTTCAGAATTTGACGGAATTGACGGCTGTCCCTTTGATCACTTCCACCGTCACCGTCTGGACGTCCGGCGGCACAGGGCTGCCGACCGGTTCGGGGTAAATCTTCAGGAAGTTGATGATTCGCTTGGGAGCATAGGCCTCGGCCACGGCCAGTACCTGGTTCAGGCGGGCCTCGCTCGACACGGTCCCGGACACCGCCACATGATCGTGCGTGCTCTTCAGATGCACGTTGGTTTCGTCGGGTAGCAATTCGCCCAATTGTTGCTGGAGTCGAACCAGATCGACCCCGACATCGAGATCAAATACGGCGAGCACTTGATCGTCCTTGCCCCAGAGCGTGAGATTCGTGGAACCGTAACCTTTCCCCGTCACATAGATCTGTTTCGGACTCAGCACGATGGCGTCCGCAATGTCGGGATTTGCCAGTGAGGCCCGCTTGATAGGGACGGGAAGGTCCACGGTCGTCGACTTCCCCACCACCAAGGCCACCTGCTGCGTTCCTTTGGCAGCCGTGGTCACGTGGATCCGGCCCTCTTCCCCCGCCGTCGCCAGGATCGGACTCGCGACGCCGACGCCCATCACGATTGCGCACATCCAGTACGCTCCAACCTGTGTGTGTCCGATGAATATCCTCATAGCGTGCCTCCGTGACTCCTAGAACTTGAGCTCCTTGCGGACATCTCCCTTGATGATTTCGATGCGCACCGTACCGTCATCCTGTCCTCTTGCCTTTTCCTTCGGACGGAAGGATCTCAGTAGCGACCCCACATTGGCACCCCTCGTCAGCACCCGTTCGCTGTTCAGGGGATTCCGCAGGGCGAGGCGGAGCCGGCCCTGCGTCGAGGCCAAAGCCAGTTTCTCTGCTTCTTCCACATCGACTTCTACGGTGATGACCTGCACGGGCTTGGGCTCTTCGTCTTTGCCTTTGCGCTCCATTTGCGTGCCGGCAGCCAACACCTTGAGATTTTCCAGGATCATCTTGGAGACGGCCCGGTCGTGGCGGCCGGTCGTCGGCTCGATGGTGACCATGACGTCCACTCGGTCGGTGGGCTTGATGAAGCCGGCCACACCGATCACCTCGTCGACCTTCACCGACATGGCCCGCTTGTTCGGATCGGTCACGGCCGCGACACCGCCGGTCGAGGCGCCGATCGGAGCAAGCTTGGACTCGAGCAGCAGTTCATTGCGCTTGATGTCGACCAGCAGAACCCGGTCTTTGATCGCGTCGAGGCTCGTGAAATGTCCTTCGGGCACTCCCCCCGGCAGAAACTCCAACATCTGCACCATTTCCGGAGCGAGCTTGGTCCCCCAGGGCAAATCGGCGTTGGCAACCAGTCCCTGCACCGTCTTGGTGATCGGGACCGGAGCCGCAAGCAGCCGGTTCTTTTCGTTCTGCAACCACGAGAACACCAGCACGCTCGTGATCAAGCCCAACACCAGCGCTAATCCGAACAGCACCAGAGGCCGATACCGCTTCATTGCCTCTCCTCCTCTTCAATCACCCCAGGCGACCGACGCCAGATTGGTGTCTCGTCTATCTCGCTCGGCATTTCGACAGTGTAGTCCGTTGGTGACCGACGCCTATTCGCCAAAGGGGCGGATCCCGAGTTGCAGAAGCAGGGTGCCCCCCGCGATGGGAAGCCCGTACCGCAGCCGAAACGGGAGCCTGAGCTCCTGCCTCCAGGACGTCCGTCCTCTGGTCAGAGCCAGGACTTCCACGAGGCTGCCCAGCCTGCTCATTGCAGAGACGAACCCCCATTGATGGATCATGGCGCCAAGGGCGTAGAGGCCCCCAAACATCATGGCGAGCAATGCGGATAACAGCGCATCCTGCGGGCCGACCATGGCGCCGACCGCCGCCATCAACTTCACATCACCCGCCCCAATACAGCCGGCCAGGTGAAGCAGGAGGAACAATCCCAAGCCCGAACAGAGCCCGAAAATGCCAAACAGCAATCCGTGAAGACCGTGATGCCAGCCATGGGCTGCGATACCGAAAATCATGGCCGGGACCGTCAGCCAGTTGGGGATTCGAGAGGAACGGAGGTCGGTCACGATCGCCGTCGCCAACAGGGCGGTGAGCGCCAGAACCATCACGTGGTCCACAGTATTCCGGTCTCCCCTCGGTTCTAAATGAATAGTCCGGGTTCGGTTGGCTCAATCATGAATCGAGCCAACCGTACGCGTAATCCCCGCATACCGCCTTGGCTTAACTTCCGCCCCCACCGGGAACGAGCACGCCCGCGGCCGAATTGATCGCATTGGTGATGTTGGTCCCGAGGAGGGTCACCGCGCCCACAATCCCGAGGGTGATAATCGCCAACAACAGCGCATACTCGGCGGCCGATGCGCCCTCCTCATCCCGCATGAACCGAACAATGTGTTTCAACATGGCACACTCCTTTGGATTGAGGTGAAAGAATGAGGGGCACAGAGGGTAGACAAGAAGACCCGTCCAACATCTCCCTGCAATCGCCCTCCTCTGTGTGCACGACTGCAATCGTCGCGCCGGTTCCGATGTGTTCAAACATCAGTTGTTTTGACTAGTTACGCAGACCCCACCCAAAGACGTGCGCCCCAGCAGACCCGGGGAGAATACTGACTCAGCGGTAAATCAAACAGTTAGGCGCAGGGTCGGTCAGACCACTGCGTCACCGCTGACGCAGCGGTAAGGGCGGCGATACGCAGGTGGAGATTAGGCAAATTGCTTGACCAATTGTCCGCCCTCCGATAGAAGCCAACAAGGAACGTTCGCTTCCCGGCCGGGCGCGGGGGCATCCCAACAGGAGGGCGCGACCTCATGATTGCCGATGACTGGACCATGTGGAGAGGCCTCTGCCCTGTATTCCATGTACCCGTCCTTCTTGCCGCCCTCGTGACCGGCATTCTCGGCGGATGCGCAAGTCACAAGGACGACAACGCGCCCCTCGGCGACAGCCTCCACAAGGAGGCGCTGGAACGGCCGTACCCCGAAACCCCGCAGGCCGAAGACAGCCAGGACACGACTCGGCCGCTGAGCGGGGCGGAACATGAGCGCCTCGGGGACGGTTACTTCGCTCAGGGGAACATCCCCATGGCGCAAGTCGAATACGGGAAGGCCCTCGAAGCGGGAGAGGGGTCCCGCTCGGTCAAGTCCAAATTGGGCCAGACGCTGCTGAAGCAAGGCTCGGCAGCGCAGGCGCTCGCATTGTTTGAGCAGATTCTCCGCGATGACCCGGAATCCCTGGATGCCCGAGAAGGGCTGGGAGAAGCTTACTTGCGGCTCAGACGAGATCAGGAGGCGGAAGCAGCGTTTCAACAGGTGCTCAAGAAAGACCCGACCCGCTGGCAAGCACAAAACTATATTGGCCTGCTACGCGACCGTCAACAGCGTTACGCGGAAGCCATCGCCGCGTACCAGGCAGCCATCGCCCTCAGACCCCAGGAGGCGTCGTTGCACAACAACCTCGGCCTGTCCTACCACCTGAACGGCCAGTATGAGGAAGCGATCGTGGCGTTCGGACAAGCGCTGAAGGTTGGCCCGCCCCAAGCCATCATTTACAACAACCTGGCCCTCGCGCAGGCGAAGCTCGGCCAGTATCGCCAAGCCTTCGAAGCATTTCGAAAAGCAACCGACGAGGCACAGGCCTATAACAACCTCGGCATGGCGTATCTCACGGCGGGAAAAGCCCGGCAAGCCGTGGCCTGCTTCGAAGCAGCCATCGAGCTGTATCCACGATACTACGAAAAGGCGAATCGAAATCTCCTCCAGGCCCGGCAGGCGCTCGCGCAAGATCGCCCGAACGGCGATCACAATTCAGTGGGCAGTGAGTCCTGCCTCTAGTTCAGGCCTGTGTCACTCCCTTGCGGTTTGATGCCGTAGAGCCTTCCCGACGTTCCAGTCCGGCTGGCCACCAGCCATCCCCGCGCGACCAATTCATCAAGCGCCGCTTGAAGCAATACGCGTCTCGTCCGCCGTAGCTCATCAGGAAGCCAGTACGAGTGAATGCCCTCGACCGTATCCTTGGCGCCCGGATGCCTTTCCAAATAATCCAACACCGCCTCACACAGATGGCCGAAGGGCCGCACGGAACACCTCCTGGCATGATCCACGGCCAGGACGGAAAGCAAGGACGATACCCGCCCTCATACGCAGAACAGCTTGATTCTCTGAAAGAAGGCGCCGATCTCGACCCGGTCGATGCGGTGATCCTGGCGCAGGCCGTGCGGCCGCAATCCCACAGCACGGAGGAGACATGGGAGGTCATCCCTGGTCCGGTAGGAGACGCGGAGAAAGGGTCACGCAGACTGGGCAAAATCTCGGCGGTCGAGGTGATGCCTTTGGAGCAGCCGTTGGAGTGAGCGCCGCCCGGTTCCGGCGGCCCTCGCGGCCTGTGTGAGGTTACCGGCATACTGGGCGAGAAGATTCACGAGGTACCCACGCTCGAATTCCTGCACAGCCTTCAGCTTGGCGTCTCCGAAGCTGAGGCCTCGCTCACGACCCCCCTTGGCTCGATCGGTCATCGCCTCCTCCCGTGATGCGGCTGACCCGGCCAGAGGCAAATCGATCTCCTCGCCGTCCAATTGCGAAGAGGAGCTCAAGATCACGCTACGTTGGATCACGCCTTGCAACTCCCGCACGTTCCCCGGCCAATCATAGGCCAGCAGCTTCTGCCTGGCGGCTGCCGAGAGGCCGAGGCCGGGCCGACCGTATTCGGCGCCGAAGGTGCCGAGGAAATGATGGGCCAATAACAGGATGTCTTCGGGACGATCTCGGAGAGGAGGCAAACACACCGACAGGATATTGAGCCGGTGATACAAATCCTCCCGAAAGCGGAGCCCCTGCACCAGCGACCGCAAATCACTATTCGTCGCGGCAATGATTCGAACATCCCCCGATCTGTGTTTGGTGGAGCCGAGCGGCCGATACTCACGGTTCTGCAAAAACCGTAAAAGCTTTCCCTGACTCGTGAGGCTGAGAGAATTGATCTCGTCCAGAAACAGCGTACCTCGCTCTGCCTCTGCAAGCAGTCCCTTTCGGTCGCAGGCGGCATCGGTGAACGCTCCCCGGAGGTGCCCAAAGAGTTCGCTCTCCACCAACTGATCCGGCAACGCCGCACAGTTCACGGGAACGAATGGCCCGCCTCGGCGGGGGCTCCGATAGTGAATGGCGCGCGCGTACAGGTCCTTGCCGGTCCCCGTTTCTCCTGCGATGAGGACCGTCGCATCACAGGCTGCGAAGAGCTCGATCTTGTCAACGACCTTTCGGAGACCTTGGCTCACCCCGATCAACACCGGGCACCCATCTGGCACCGCTCTCTCCATGCGTGACCTCACTTCGCGCGATCTTGCGTTAGGGAGCCGCCTTGTAGTCGGAGACGATACCTCACCAATTCCGCCGCGCAACACCCCCTGGAAGTACACCCCCACCGCCTTTCAACAACCCCCTCAATGGTGCTGGAAGCGCGGCGAGACAGAATGAACGGTGGCCCCACACACGAACATGCCGCGGGCGACCTCGACCTGATCCGTCGCACGGTCCGGCAGATCACACTATTGCAACAGGATCAGATCGACCGCCTGATTCGGGAGGAGGGACAACGGGGAACTGCCCGTCTTACAAGCGCTCGCCGTACTTGCGGAAGTGTTCTTCTTTGGCGCCCTTGATCCAGTTGTCTCGCACGATTCGGCCCTTGAACGTGTCGAGCTTCTCATCGATCATCTGGATGTCGTCTTTCGTCCAGGACGCAATCTGACGGAAGTAGAAGATGCCCTGCTTGTGGAGCAGCCGTTCGAGCGTCGGACCGACTCCCGAGATCCGCTTCAGATCATCCTGCTCCAGGCGACCAGGAGCGTCGGCCCCCCATTTGGGCAACGCAGCAGAATTGGTTGCCGCCGGCGGCGCTGCCGCGTCCTTCTGACGCCTCTGGCCGGGTGCGGCCTTCGATGCTTTGGTCCCCCGTCCCGCCTCCTGCATTTTATGTTTGAGCCGCTCAATCTGCTCCTCTCGTTGAGCCAGCCGAGTCTCCATCTGAGCCATCGTACCCCGCGCGGCATCCAACTCTCCGACCACGGCGTGCAGCGACGCGATTTCCTCCTTGAATTGGCCGGCCCGACGTTCGGACTCGGCCAAGGCGCCCGCCACACGAGCCATCTCGCCCTCGTGTGAACGAAGGGCCTCCTGCAGGGCGTCTCGCTCCCGGACGACGCACTGGGCCTGGTCGAGCTCCCGGCGCAGCGCCAGGATCGTCCCTTCACGATCGGCCAAGGCGGCTTTCAAGTGAGCCAACTCGCCGAGGCTCCGCTGCAAACGCGCCAACTCTTCGTGCAGATGCTGGATGGTCCCGTCCCGCTCGCTCAGGACCTGCCGCGCCCAGGTTTCCTCCTGCTCGGCAACCGACTTCGCCTCAGCCAGTTGTTTTTCGAGGCTTTCGAGCCGCTCCTGCCATTCCCCTTGGCGAGTATCCAGAACCGCTTTGGGCACCATGTCGGCCAACTGCACTCGAAGGTGGGCGAGCTCTGTATTCCGTTCCTTGAGCACCTCCGGCAACTCTTCTAAAGTGACGAGGCGTGCCCGCAGATCGGCGATGGTCGCTTCGTGCGTCGCCAACTTCACGGGTAGGGATTCCAGCGAGGACAACCGGGCGCGCAACCCGTGGACCAGCTCCTCGCGATCGGCCAATTGGCCGCGCACCTGGGCCGCCTCTTCGGCGGCGATCGAGGCCTCGCTGGTCTTGTCCTGCAAGGATTGCTGTGCAAGCTCCACTTCTTTCTGCAACGAAGCAAGCTTCCGCTCCGCGGCGGTCAACTTCACCTCCAACTCGAAGCGGGTGACGCCGACCTCCTGTTCTTCCATGGACAATTGCTTCAGCAACCACCCGACCACGGAACCGATCGCCGCCGCCGGCAGGAGGCACAATAGGAATTCTTGAATCACCGGTCCCATGATGGAAGGCTCTCCCGCAGATCGGTCATAAGGACTGGAATGTCACGCGCCGATTCTGTTGTCGCCCATCTCTGGTCTTGTTGCTGGCAATCGGCTTGGTATCGCCGTAGCCCTTGGAGCTCAACCGCTGCGGATCGACGCCTTTGCTGATGAGATACTGGGCTACCGCCACCGCCCTGGCTTGGCTGACCATCTGATTGAACTTTGGATCCCCGTAGTTGTCCGTGTGGCCGCCGATCTCCAGTTTGGTCTCTTTGTCGCTCTGTATGATCGGAACCAGGCTATCCAGCACCTTCATACCTTTCGGGGTGAGGGTGGCGCTCGCGATTTCGAACTCGATCGTCTTGCCGGCCATCGCCTCCTGAATTCGTGCCACGATCGGCCCCGTTTTGGGAGAGGCGGATTTGGACGGGGTCGATTTCACATGGAGTTGATTGTCGATCTTGGCGGAGGTTCCGAACAGAGCCGCGAGTTCCTCCTCTCGTTTGGCCCTATCCGCATCAGTCTTCACTTCACCCGTGACGACGGCCATCGGCCCTTCGAAGACAACGGCGCCGCTGCCCCAGTGTTTCATCCGCATCATCAGTTCGCTCGTCCGGGGCAGCCACTCTTCGGATGTGACGTTGGAATCGACCGTGAGATGATTCACGACGCTGCCGGCGCCGAACGCCTGGTAGGCTTTCGCCACGAGCTGTTGTTTCAGCGTGGCGTCCGGCACTGCGCCGCGAAGCACGAGCTTCCCATCCTCCACGGCCAGCGCCAACCTGGCGACCGTGGATTCGGCCCCCCCTGCGGTCATGGCCACGGACCTAGCCGATCGCTGGGCACAGAGCAAGGCGAGCACGAAGAGGGCGAGCAGGCCGAGGATGATGACCTTGGCTTTCGTCATCAGACTCCTGTGGCAAGGCCGGGCCGCGACAGTATCCCCGAACGCGCCTCCAGCACGTTCGTGGCGTCCGCTCGCGGGGCCGCAGCTTGCCGAGGGTGGAGAATCGACAGGAAGCTACACCACCGGCACGGGGGTCGTCAATTTGGTTTCTTCGGCACATGCACCCGGCCCTCGAACACCAGCAACCTGGCCGGCCGAGGCTGGGGGACACCCTTCCGGACCAATCCACGCCCCACACTCCTACTTGCGAGAATGTGGCCATCCAGGTATGTAGAACCCGCAAGCCATCCGGCGCGGCCTATGCGAGAGGATACTCATGCCTTGTGAGCCTCATCTCATCGTCAAAGTGGAACTCTGGCCGATCGACATCCCCATGACAGACCCCTTTGTCGTGGCCACGGGGAGCCGGACCGTCGCGCAGAACGCCTTCGTGCGCCTCACCCTGGCCGACGGGACACAGGGGTACGGCGAAATCGCCCCGCTCCCCGAGGTGGGTGGAGAGAGCCGCGAAAGTTGCCTGATTCAGGCCCAAATCCTGGCCACAGGTCTCCTGAGGCAATCGCCCCGCCAGTATCGCGCGCTCGCCGCCCAACTCGCCGAGCAGGCCTCCTCCTTCCCTGCCACGCGCTGCGGGTTCGAGACCGCCTTGCTCGATGCGTTCTGCCGGAGCGCGGGCGTGCCGCTGTGGAGCCTGTGGGGAGGAGGAGACGTGCGCCCGCACGAAACGGATATCACCATCCCGATTACGGACCGCGCACGGACCGTCGCCCTGGCGCGAAAATGGTATGAGCAAGGCTTTCGTCTCTTCAAGCTCAAAGTCGGTCACGACGTGGACGAGGACATCCGTCGCCTCGAAGCCGTGCACGACGCCTGTCCGGGGGTCTCGTTCATCATCGATGCCAATCAAGGCTATGAGCGGGCGGAGGCCGTGGCCATGGTGGAGGGCGCCCGTCGCTGCGAGAGCAGGGTCCTCCTGCTGGAGCAACCCTTACCCAGAGAGGACGTCGACGGGATGGCCGCCCTGCGGCACGGGTGGCACGTGCCGATCGCCGCCGACGAATCCGTCCGCACGCTGACCGACCTTCACACGGTCCTTCAGCATCACGCGGCGGACTTCGTCAATATCAAGATCTCAAAGACCGGAGTCATCACGGCAATGGAACTGGCCGCCGTCGCGCGAGGCGCCGGTCTACACCTCATGATCGGGGGGATGGTCGAAACGAGGGTCGCAATGGGATGTTCATTCGGCATGGTCCTGGGTCTGGGTGGGTTCGAGGTCTTGGACCTCGACACGCCCTTGCTGATGGCTTCCGATCCTGCGACCGGAGGGTTCCGATACGACGGCCCCCGTCTGCTGCCCTGGCCCGAGGCAGGCTCAGGCGTGGTCGCGCAGCCGCCCGTGTCGGCCGTGGTCATCGCCTAGCCTCAGGAGGCCGGTGATGGATTTGGCTAGGGAGCGCCCGCCGCCCCTCCGCGCCCTGGGCCGGTGGCCAGCCCACCACCCTGGCCCGGCGCACCGCCTCCGGCCCCACCGCCGTTCTCGGAGGTCCCAGGCGGACCGGTCGAGTTTGGAATGAACACGGATTTTGGACCGGTCGACGGAGCGGCGCGAGACGCAGGCAGCGCCCCGTCCGCCAAGTCGTCCGCCGAACCGCCGCTCAGTTCTCCAGGCGCGACTTGGTCCACGGTGGTCGTGCCGTCCTGATACTTCCGCAACACCCAGCCGTCCGCGGTCGGATCCGCGTTTGGTGTTGCTACGACGACATAATTGAGGGGGCTGTGGGCGCTCCCGACCCCGACGTTGACCGTGTAATACTTGAGCCCCCCGATCATCGCAAAGCCGAGGGTGGTCAAATCATCGGTATAACGTTGGTGCAGCGCATGGTAGATCGCCTCCAGCCGATCCACCTCGCGTACGGCAAGCTCTCCTTCCACGGCCTTCGCCCGGGCCATGGACCGGCTGTAAAAGAAGCTCGCCAGCCCAACCAAGATCGCAACCACGCAGACGACCGTCATCAGCTCCACGAGAGTGAAACCCCGCCTGTCGCCTGCTCGCGATCGTACGGCCATGAAGGGAGCGCTTTCAGGGTTTGGGAATCAAACGAAACGGTTGTAGTGCAGTCTTAATGGCGCCCGACGCGGATACGATCTGACTGGCCCGTTCGGCCAGTTCGGGTGGTCCCGACGAATGACCGACGAGCGCGAGGGCCAATGAATCCGCGATTCGCCGCAGATCGTGATTGTGCCGATCGATCGTGTCCAGGGTTCGCTCGACCTGAGCCCAGGCGGCGTTCGTCGTCGTCTCCAATCCGTCCAGACGATCGGCGGGGAGAAACGCAACGCGTTGCGCCACATATCCTTTGCCCCACTGAACGGCACACCGTTCGAGGTGCGCCAGCGGCCCGGCGACCCGTTTGGTCAGCAACAAGCCGAAGAGCAGCGAGCCGAAAAAGAAGACCGGCAGGGCCGTCCAGACCGTCTCGTTGAGGAACAGCAATTGATCCGCCGCCAACTTTCGCTCTTGGACCGATGCTTCCCCGAAAAGCGTCAGGGCCGGCGCCAGATAGGGGCTCAAGAACGCCAGGACGAAAAACAGCATCGCATAGAGCGTCAATACGATCGCGGTTCTCGTCACATAACGATCTTGAAATCCCATGAAGGCCTCCGGGCTCTTGGCCTTCGCGTCGGGAATCGTGGTTGTCGCGGTCGGCATGGCATCCCCCTCCCCCAAGTAGCGCCAGTGGAGAGCCTATCACGCCGTCGAGGCTGCTCAAGTGTTTTCCGCGATTCCGAAGACTGCGGAAAGGAGCCTGAGTACCTGCGGAGGGGGAGCACCGTTGAATAGGCCGATTATCGCGTCCCCGCCGCCTCGTCGTCGCACTTCTTGCAATTCAACGTCGTCCCGAGGTGCCGAGCACGTCCGTCCTCGGTCAACACCCACGGGCGGCTGGTCATCGGCGGCTGATGGCGCACATGCTGCCCGTGTCCACAGTCGAGATCGGCCACCCAGTCACCCTGATCGTCCCGATGGTAGCCCACGATGGATCGAGTCACGTTCCGGCTCCTCCTCCGGCGTGGAGCCGGGTCCTGGGTCCTGTCACAGTATGCTACACTGCGCCTCGCACGCACATCACGCACCGAGGGAGCGCCGACATGGCGACAGCGAAAAATCGGGTTGGATTTGTGGGGGTCGGGCGTATGGGCGCCAACATGGCCAGACGGCTGGCCGACGAACGGTATCCCGTCGTGGCGGTCATGGACATCGACCGAGCCAGGGCCGTAGCCTTGGCTCGCGAACTCGGCTGCGAGGCCGCCGACACGCCCGCGCGGGTGGCCGCGCTCGCCACGACGGTGATCACGGTCGTCACCGACGACCAGGCCATGCGCGAGATCTTCTCACCGGGCAACCCCGGCAGCCTGTTGCCGCATGCCAAAGGACGCCTGTTCATCAATTGCGCCACCGTGTCCCCGACCGTCCACGTGGAGATCCAGGACCTGGTGGAACGGGCGGGAGGCCATACGCTGGAGGCGTGCATGGCCAGCAGCATCCCCAGGCCCGACAGGGCACCTTGATTCTCATGTGCGGAGGTCGGCGGGAGGTCTTCGATCGCGTCACGCCGTTGCTCGATTCACTGAGTGCCACGGTTCGCTACGTCGGCGAGGCCGGGCAGGCGGCGATGGTCAAGGCCCTGGTGAATATGGTGATGAATTGTAACACCGCCGCATTGGCCGAAGGCCTGGGGCTGGGCTCCGCGCTGGGGCTCGATCTCACCATGCTGCGCGAGCTGTTCGCTCAGACAGGCGCCAACTCCCGCGTGCTCGAAACGGACGGCGAGGACATGCAGCATCGCACCCACGAATGCTACTTCTCCGCCGCACATGCCGCCAAGGACTCGGGTATCGCCCTGACCCTCGCCAACTCGGTCGGCCTTCACCTGCCGTTGGCCCGGGCTATGTTCGCCCAATACCAACGTCTCGTCGACCTCGGCAAGGGCGAGCTCGACAAGTCGGCCGTGGCCGAACTGACGTTCAAGGGGCGAACGTGATTCCCATCGGCCCTCGAACCGGCTCGTTCCGCCTGCTCGCGACGGCGGCGCTCTGCGTCATGGCCGCCTGGCTTCCTCCGTCATCGTGCCCCGCCGGCGCCCTTCCCGATACCACCCTCCTCTATGTCTCCGACTACGTCTCCTTCGTCGGCTCCGATGCCCGAGGTCACGTCGCGTTCGCCTTGGACACCAACCGAGGTCGCGACGGCACCACCTACCAAGCCGAGCATTTCGTGGTGTTGCACGACGAGCACCATGGATGGATCGACGTGGACGGGGGCGGTTTCTATCCGAATGCCGAGCAGGCCCTCGCCCGTATCCCCGACTCAGACGCCTTTCAATTCCAAGGAACGCCGGAGACGGGACTCACGGTCACGAGCCTGCGAAATCAATTGACCCTCGCGATCGAGCCGCTGTCCGAACGCAGCCGCCGCACGCACGACCATGCGGTCACCTGGATGGGATCGGCCCGGGCCGTTCTTACCTGGGGAGGCCGAATTATCCGTGGTCGCGTCATCTATGAGCACCTGATGATCCCGGGGTTCAATCGTCTCACCCGCACCTACTGGGGGCTCTACCTCCTTGCCGGCGCTGACGGCGACGTCTACCTGCACAGCCAGCAGAGCGAACGGATGGCGGCACTCGCCGGCCACCTCGTCGGTTTTGCAGTCCTCGACAATGAGACGGAGACGCTAGAGAATCTCCGGGTTGAGGTACCCAACCGCGAGTTTGCTTTCGGCTTCTACCGCTGGCCCTCTTCCTGGAGCATCACGTGGGTGGGCCCGGCTGGTCCGGCTGCATTGACGGTCTCGGCGACTGAACGGAAGACCATCGGTGGATGGGTTATCGGCGGCTTCGCCATGAGCATCGTTCGCAGCAAGCTTCACTATGCGGGCCGGACGATTCCCGTCTACAGTCTGGCCGAACTCTTGCTGTAAGCACGGCGGCTCTACCGCTTTCGCGTCCGCGCGTCGCCTCCAGCATTTGGTTTCCCGCCCCGACTTGGTGTATGCTTCCGCCGACGCCACGATTTTTACGCAGCTTCTACAGAGGCGCCCGATGTGGCGACGCACACCGACTGCCCGGGGAAACCACCCCGGTCGCGGCTTCGGCTGGAAGATCCGACTGCTTCCCATCCTGCTGTTCGGCCTGTACGGCGTCTACTATTACGTATCCAAACAAGAGCCGGTCCCCATCACGGGACGAAGCCACCTCGTGGACATCTCTCGCGAGGAGGAAGCCCAGATGGGGCTCGAGTCCTATCACGAAGTCCTGCGCCGGTCCCTCGTCCTGCAGAACGGCCGACTCGTTGACTTGGTCCGCACCGTCGGCCAACGACTGGCCAGTGCGGCCCACGACGTCGATCCCGGCTTTCAGTGGGAGTTCAACGTCATTGAATCCGGGCAGGCCAATGCATTCGCCCTCCCGGGAGGGAAAACGGCCGTCTACACGGGTTTGATTCCCATCGCAAAGAATCCCGACGGCCTCGCGGTCGTCATGGGCCATGAAATTGCGCATGCCGTTGCCCGGCACGGCGCCGAACGCCTCACCCACCAGCGGCTTTATCAGGTCGGGCAGTTGGCCGTCAGCCTAGCCACGGGAGGCACGGACGACGAGACTCAGCGGATGGTCCTCGGCGCCTTCGGGGCCGGGGCTCAATTCGGCATCCTGCTTCCCTTTTCCCGGGATCACGAGTCGGAAGCCGATTACATGGGGCTGCTTTTCGTCGCTCGGGCCTGTTTCAATCCGACCGAGGCGCCGAAACTCTGGGAGCGCATGGCTGCAGCCGGCCGAGGCCAACCCGCGGAGTTCATGTCCACCCATCCCAGTCATGACACGCGTATTCGACAGATCAATGAATGGATGCCGGGGGCCCTGCGCATTCGCCAAGAAAAGTGCGCCACCTCCTCCGGCGCCTTCGACGAGGCCTTCCCCGGTTGACCGCTCCAGGCCGGCCAACCCTCCGGTCAGCGGCTCAGCGAGCCTCGTGCAAATCGGCGTAGGCCGGTTCAAGACCGGCACGCGACGTGATCGCCTGCGCGTCAAACCCCGGCTCCTCGCGCACCACGTTCTCGGCCGCTCCGTTTCTTTCTTCGTGGGTCCCCTGGGTATTCACGACCACATTGCGGGAGGCTCGATGGAAGAAGATGCCGAGCGGCACTCGTTCCAGGACGTTGTCTGAGACCACGATTCCGCTACTCCCCTCATCCAAATACACGGCTGGAATTGGGTAATGCCCGGCCCAGGGCGATCGCGCGAGATCATGCACGTAGTTGCCGTGGATCACTGTGCCGGGCTGATTGGAAAGGGTGTAGATGCCCGCTCCGTCGGCCATCGTCGTCATCACCCGTGACACGTGGTTCCACCGAATGCGGTTGTTCCCAAGTTCGGTTTGGTCGTCGGTCCACCCCCATCCGAGACTGATCCCGGTATAAGGCGCCTCTCGGATCTCGTTATGTTCGATGGTGAGATCGGATACGTAGCCCCCGAAGATTCCGACGCTCGACCGGTAGTCGAGGCCGATCCGTTGGATGAGATTGTTGGCGATGAGATTGCCGCGGCAGGGGAAACGCGGATCGATCGGGCGGGGATCCAGCGCGCCGTCGACGACGATGCCACTGCCCGATAGATCCTCAAACCGATTTCCGACGACTTGCGTATCACTGACCCCGGTATGGAGCGCCAGCGCGGTTCCCCCGAGCTGGCGAAAAACGTTCCGTTCCAAACGCACCTGATGCGCGTGTTCGACCCAGACAGCCGCGCCGACCCTTCCGTTACGATCATCCGCGTCGAGAAACACCACGTCCGCCTGAATCGTGGCGAACCCCTCGTCGCTCGGACGCACCCACCCCGAATGTTCGAACACCAATTCCGTCAAGACGATGTCGTGGACCGGGTCCCTGGGGGTGCCATGCACCTCGACCAACCGTTCCAACACCGGCACGACCACCGTCGCCCGAGTCATGTCCTCACCCGGCCGCGGCTTGTAGAACACCTCGTCGGTGGAGGCCCGCCGATACCACTCCCCGGGCACATCCAAAAGCTCGAGCGCGTTCTCGACCAAGTAGCTCTGGTCCTCGAAACGCAAGGCGAGATGTCCCATGAAGGCCTTGGTTCGATCGGGCTCGCGCGGGGTCACGAACAGCCCCTCGTCCTCCACCGTGAACGATTCCACACGAAGGTTGTCCTGCGTCCACTGCTTGAGAATCACCATTTCGACCGCCGCCAGATCATCCCACCGACCCACGGCCCCATGGGGCACGACGAGGCGACGAGTCGCCTCATCCCATCGCCGCAGCCGGGAGAAATCCGGCTCGTTCGGCGCGCGTGCACGGACGCCTCGCGCGCCGTCGACGTACAGTTGACGAAAACGCCGGCCTCCGGCCGCCGCGCGAAACAGACCGTTCTCGAGCGGTGTCCACCCCGACAGGATCCGGCCGCCGCTCAAGACGGCTCGCTCGCCAGGAAAGGAGCGGTAGATGACGCGATATCCATTGGCCCCGGAATCGCGATGATCAAACGTGAACGGCTCGCTCAGTGAGTAGGTGCCGCCGCGCAAATATACGATGATATCCGTCGCCGTTCCCGCAATAAGTGGGCGCACGGCAGCTTGGGCCCGGGCAAGTGATCGAAACGGTTCGCGCTCGGTTCCTGGATTTCGGTCGTCGCCGGAGAGGGAAACATAGAAGGTGACCGGGCGGTCCGCCAAGGATGCCGCCGGCCAACCGAGCAGCAGCCAGAGGACCACCCAAAGAGAACCAGCCAGTCGCGGGAGAGCGCTCACGGTCGATGAGAGTGCGGCCACAATCACATGCGGATTCGCCTCCCTACCTATCATAGGTCATTGCGGAAAGAGAACCCCCAGGCAATCCAAGTGTCCTCCTCCGACCAGCCTCCCCTGGTGGGAACCCCTCCTGAGCATCGGAGGGCCTTGGGATGCGCCCCTTCCCGCACAAAGTTTCGTCGCTCTCGGTGCATGAACGTCCACCCAGCCGTCCTGCAGAAAGCGGCTGGCTGGAGACTCCGCGTGAGAACAGGGGTTTGAAACGCCCTCTGCGCCTGCCCGCTTCTTGCATGAATTCCGCCTTTGGAGGAGTTTGCGCATGGCCCGGTCTCTGGACACTCCTTTTCGGCAGGCCCACCCCATCCATGCGATTGGGCTCCTTGGCGCAGCTCTTATACTGATCGCGCAGACCGGCCTCGGATTGGCCGGCAACACCAAGCGCCCGCCGGCCGAGACACCCGAACAGGGCATCACCGATCAGTCGAAAACCATCGCGAAGAATCCCAGGAACACCAAGGCCTATCTTCGCCGGGCCGGCTACTACCTCGCACTTGCCCAAACCGATCCGCGCGAGCCTCATCTTCGTGCGGCCGCGGACGATCTGGCTGCGGCCGCGAGGCTTGCGCCGAAGGATCCCGCCATCCATCGGCGACTCGCCGACGTCGCCTCCCAGCTACGCGAGTACCAGTTGGCGGTCTCGGAATATGGAGCGGCGATCCGGTTAGCCCCCCGGAACGCGGATTATTACCTGGGGCGTGGGCTGGCCTATTTGGCCCTACGCAAAGACCGACGAGCCAAGGTGGACTTCAAGCGAGCCCTCGCGCTCAAACCAGCGCTTCGCGAACGTTTGGCGGTGGAAGAGCGCCGGGTTCGCCTCACGCATATGACGCAGGACGCGGAGCTCCGACTGAACCAGCCCACCCCCATCGGGGGCCACTGGGAGGGAGGTGGCCCCGACCTCGCCTGTACGGGAACGATCCCGATCCATCTGGCCGCTCAATGTCACAACCCGCGGGCTGAAACGAAGCTTCCGTAGGCCGCGACGGCCGGCCCGCGCCAGGCCGGGACACCGCGGGTCGGCGTCCGGTTCGGAACTCCGTCGGGCATACGCAACTACCGCGTGACGATATCGCCTTTCATCGAGCCGAGCGCGCTCAGCAGTTCCTCCTTTTCAGCCTTTCCCACCTGATAATGATCCAGTGCCGCCACGAGATCCTGGACCAGCGCGTTGAAATCCGCCTCGGTGACCCCCATGCCGGCATGGGTCGCTTTCATCGTTCGCCCGGTATACCGGCAGGGACCTCCGGTGGCCTCGCAGATCTGATCGACCAAGTGCATTTTTAGTTTCGGGATATCCGTGCTGCCGAAGAACTTGTTGATCCGATTGTCGGCTGCCACATTCGCCACGAACGTATCGACCACCGCCGTGATCGCCTCCTTTTCTCCCAGCCGCTGATACAGCGACGGGGTCGAGACCTGGTTTCTCCCCGCACAGGCGCTGAGCAACACCAGGCTCACCAACGCCACGACGACGCCCTTACGAAACTCCTGCATGTCTTCCTCCTTGTTGATGATGGCACATCTACTGGCTCCCCGCCCACGCACGCTCACCGACCACGACGCTTCCCTCCACAAAGAAGTCCCTCAGTCGCGCGCTCGAGACGAGGCCACTCAGAAGCGCTCCATCGGCGCGAACCAACAGAGGCACGCTGCCGGCGCCGGTGTCCTCCCACGCCCGTCCCCATTGCGCCACCTGCTCCTTCGCCTCGGACTCCGCCGCTGTGCTCGCTAAACCGAGCGCCTCGACGAACGATGCGATCACGGCAGGGTCGGAAATGTCCTCATTGCATTGCCACAGCCCCCGATAGAGGTTCATGCGCAAACGCCGGCCCAGCTCGGCGTCCAACCGACTCGCCGCCGCGATCGCCAGGATGGCGGGGCCCGTGTTCGGCTTGCCCGTCAGTGTCCGAATGGGCACTTCCGGCGCCAACTGTCGCACCACCCGCACTTCCTGGTCGATCATGGCGGTCAGCCTGCTGTTGCGCTCGACTCGAGGGATCGGCGACATCGGAGCGTGCTGCACCCCCCTCCATTCGACACCGCCCTCCAGCCCCAGACGCATCAGCCGCTCTCCCAAGGCGTAGCAAAATGGACAATTCAGATCGCTGTAGAGAACGGCGGATGTGGGCATGATCCCCCTCCGAATGTCACCCCGCCGGCTCCAATGCCAACCGTTCACAGCCGATTGGGGGACAGTCATATAATTAGTGTACCGAACTATATGGCCGTCGCGTCTGGCCTGTCAAGTGGGAGAGCATGTCCCGACCGATTTGGAGGGGGATCTCCGGCCCGGTGCCGACGGCCGACTGACCGGCGGTTCGATTCGTCGCCCTAGGAGTCTGTCTGAGTAATCATTATGAGTGAGCGATTCATGGCGAAGGCGGGGTTTCCGATGGGATGGCCTGACAATCCAATGGGACGTCGATGGCTGATCCCTGCAGGGGAGCACCGGCGTCGT
>JBDIVW010000015.1:0-101821 GCA_039794185.1 Candidatus Inralta sp.
TCCTCCCCACTCCTGATCACGCTGTCCTCTCCGACCATCCGGCCCTCCTGATGAAAGCCGGCAGTCGACCGATGAAGAGGACATTGCTATCTTGGTGAAAGCGGACATTATCATTTTGGGATTACAGCGTCGAACAGAACCAACTGGAGCTGTTCGATGGTCCTGTGTCCGTGGGCCCTCAGGGCGCTTCACCTCGCAGCGATTGCACAGCCCCAAGGCATGTGGTACACCCTGCTTGACCCAAGATGCGGTAACCCATGAGCTGGCAAGATCCCGAAGAGCAGCTGGAACGAACGTTCTCCCTCGCGGAAGCGAACGGACTGATTCCCACCCTTCAGTTGCACCTGACCCGGGTGCGACACGCCCGTGCGGGCATCGAACAGATCCAACCCGAGATCCGCAAGGCCAGCCAGCAGGCGGAGTACGGGGGCGGCAGTCGTGCCGGATCCCTCTATCTCCGGGCGCTCGACCAGTTGAGCCGGAGCCTCCAATCGCTCCAGGAAACCGGCGTCCTCCTCAAAGACCTCGAAACTGGTTTGTGCGATTTCCCCCACCGGCATGACGGACGCGTCGTGTATCTGTGCTGGAAACTGGGCGAGGACGAGGTACGCTGGTGGCATGAAGTCAGCGCGGGCTTCCAGGGGCGGCAACCAATTGACCATCTCGACTAGGCTAAGCCGGGTAGCCGCGGGGAAACAGACCATGAAGTATGTCATCCTGGGCATCGATGGCCCGGAGGGCGAGGCAAAGCGTAAGCTCCACAGACCAGCGCATCTGGCCCATCTCGAGCCGCTGGACGCACAAGGTCGAGTCATCCTTGCCGGGCCGCTCACCGACAAGAGCGGAAGCCTCATTGTGGTCGAGGCCGACTCCATGGAGGAGGTTCAAGCTCTGGCCAGCGCCGACCCCTATGTCCAATTCGGCGTCTTCCAGCGTATCGAGATTCACCCCTTCCTGCAGGTCTTTCCCAAACAGCCCTCAGCCCCACCCTAACGCTCACGTCCTGCCCCCTCCTTAGGAGTGTTGATGCAGAGTGTGCTCTTCCTGTCTTGCATCCAGGACAGCGAGCCGGACGAGGGCAATTTCTGGTCATAGCGCCGGTTTCGAGACAGCCATCCATCACTCGGAATCACCACCCGAAGAGTGAGCGTCATCCCCGACAATGAAGTCCGTCTATTTTTCCATAACATGTCGTATTTAAACACAAAAGAAAGGATGCACAAGGCTTGGCACCCTGGTTGACATAAGCGGTCGCTTGCGTGTTGCGAGCGTAGCCCTAAAGGCCTAACTCAACATGATCCGATGGCCCAAAAATTCCCATCCGTGGGCCTTCTGCGAACTTGCATAACACCATGTAAAAGCTTACAGTGTGGGCAGCCTGACTGGCCTATCGTGCCCTCGCTGTTGGGGTCAATTATTCGAACCTTTGGAGTTGGACCGCAATGAGTGAATATCGCGTTTTGCCCGGACCTGAGCACTTTCTACCCCCTGCCGCTGCATCGATGGGTATTTTCCTCCCTAATCCGGGAGAGGCCCACATCAACGGCGTCATCGTACCTGAAGAGAAAGCCATGGAGGAAGCAGCGCGTCAATTCCTTATGGCGCGCGTCCCGACTATTTTCCCTGGCCCTCTGGTACTCTGGGCGTGGAACGAAAAGGCGGCGAAGAAGGCCACGGCGGTCCGTCATCTGTACGAAACCTTGAAAGAGTGTGTCGGACCGGACCAGAAGGCGATGCTGATCCCCATGCCGGACTACCGACCGAAGTATCCCAAGATCAACCCTGAAATCGAAATCAACCCGAACCATCCCAACTTGACTATCTGGCACAATAAGATCGACTGTTGCATGTTCGTCGGCGTGCATTGCCATCAAGCCAATCTATCTTTGAAGATCATCCGTGGAGGTACGTCCTGCTACACCATCGCCATGTGCGCTCAAGCCGGACACGAAGACGCGATGCTCTCGTTTCGCGATGCATCCGTTGAAAAAATCATGCACCTGGCCGATTGGGTCAAGAAGCTCAAAGGAACCGTACAGGTCCGCACCCGTGGGGCTCGGAACGGAGCGTCTAACTAATCTGTCATCGACATTCAGAAGCCGACCGGCTTGCTGAAAGGAGGCTGGAGCCATGGCGGAGATCAAATCCCTTATCGGGGCACAGAATAAAAAAGGTCAAACGTTCACCGATCCGTGGAAGATGCTTCACGAAGCTCCCCGGACCCCTTCCTTCTACACCGGCAGCGAGGTGATCAAGGAAGCCATTCGTCGCGCCAGTTGCGACGTCATGATCGCCTATCCGATCACGCCTCAGTCGGAAGCAGCCGCGCTGATCGGCGAATTGTTTGCCGAGGGGTACATCGGCGATTACTTCCGCGGGGAAAGCGAATTCGCGGTGATGTCCCAATGCGCCGGAGCGGCTTTCGGCGGCGCCCGGGTGTTTACCACGACGGCGGGGCCGGGCACGATGCGGGCAATGGAAAACTTCCCCATGTGGGCCGGCGCCCGCCTGCCGATCCAAATGATCGTCACTTGTCGGGGCATCAACTCGCCGCTCTCGATTCAGCCAGACACGTTGGAGATTGCCTACCTCCTCAACACGGGCATGCTCGTCTGGCACGCGGAAACCGCCCAGGACTTTTTCGACTGGATTCTAAAGGGGTATATGGTGTCCGAGGAGCCGGATGTGCACCTGCCGCTGGCCCTGTGCTGCGACGGCTTCTTCGTGACGCACACCAAGGACGTCGTCAACTTGACCCCCGCCGATATGTGCTTGCCCCCGTACGACCCGTATCGCTCGCCGGTGCCTTGCATGGACATGGAATGTCCCCCGGTCCGCATGATGCGCGATCCGTTCATCATGAAGAGCAACTACATCAGCTATGCCACCCACGCGTCGTGGCAACAGGAAATCTGGGCCGCCGTCGAGCGGTCGCGCAAGCATTCGATCCGATGGCTTGATGGTTTGATCGATACAGAGAATACCGACGCCGACATCATGATCGTCGCCTCCGGTACCGCCGTTTCTCAGGGTCGTGAAGCCATTAGGCTTCTGGAGGACGAGGGTGTGCGCTGCGGCCTAGTGAAGGTCAAGACCTTGCGGCCTTGGCCGGAAGAAGAGATTCGTGAAGCAACCAAGAACGCCAAGCACATCTTTGTGCCGGAGTTTAATGTGACCGGATGGCTGGCGAAAGAAATCAAGGCCACGATTCCCAATCATCAGCGTGTGCATGCGGGACCGCATGTGTGCGGGGGGATGACAATGCCGCCGGAGATCATCGTGTCCGAAATCAAGACGACCCTTGGGATGAAGACGTTCTCTCTGGCTGGTCGCGGTAGCTGAGCAATAAACATCAGAAACCAGTTCGTGCCCGCACGAATCTGAGGAGGCATACATGAGCAAGGAAAAAATCAAGATATCCGAAGCCCTTTACGACATCATGCCGTCGGATTACCAGGATCTCGTCAAGAGCGCCACCTACGGCAAGGAAGATCGTGGATGGAAGGACATCGGCACGTCGAAAGAGCTGATCGAGCAACACTCCCTCTGTGCGGGCTGTCCGGAGTCGATGGCGTTTCGTTACATCCTCGCCTCTCTCCCCAATCCCGAAGACACCGTCATGGTGGGCTCGACGGGGTGCACCAGTCTCGTATTCCCGATGGTCGCCGTACACAACATTCACTCCCTCTTCGGGAATCAGAACGCCATCGCATCCGGCCTGAAGCGAGCCCTGACGGTCCGCTTCCCGGGTCGCACGAAGGATGTCGTGGTGTTGGCGGGAGACGGAGCCACCGTCGACATCGGTCTCGATATGACGTTGCAGGCCTGGTTCCGGCAGGAAAAGTTCACCACCATCTGCTTCGACAACGAGCTGTATGCCAATACCGGCGGTCAGGAGAGCGGACTCATGCAGCGCGGCTTCGTCGCCAAGATGGCTCCGGTCGGGAAACTGTTCGACAAGGTCCGGTTGCCGGAGATCGCCCGCGAGTCCGGGTGTCATTACGTCGTCAACTGCACCGTGAGCAAACCTTCGCTCGTGGAAAAGGTCATCCGCAACGCGGTTCTCATCGCCCGTGAAATCGGACCGACCTACCTGCAGTTGTACACGCCCTGCATTCTCGAAATCGGCAAGAACAGCATGGAAGGCCTGCAGGAAATGCGCGATTCCGAAAAGCCAACGGAGCGATTCGCCTATAAGGAATACATCAGTGAGCCCGCCAAGCAGTTCCTGGCCGAACTGGCGGCGAAGGACAAGGAACGGAAAGCCGCCGCAAAGCAGTTAACGGGGCAAGTCTAAGGAACTGGAGGTCGGTCATGATCAAGAAGAGATTGAACATTCGAATGTCGGGCTTGGGCGGGCAAGGCGCTGTCACCGCCGCCCATGTCATGGCGATGGCGGCGAACCGGGACGGCAAGTTTTCCATCTCGAACCCGTTTTTCGGCGCGGAGAAGCGTATGGCGCCCGCCGAAAGTTACTGCCGGATCGGCATCGAGCGGATCTACGACCGTGGCGAGTTGGTCTTCCCGGATGTCATCGAAGTCTTCCACCCTCAGGTGATCACGATGGGGAAGAGCTACACCATGCCCTTCTACTCGGGGATCAAGGAAGGCGGAGTCGTCATCATCAACTCCGCCCAGTCTCTCCTGACAGAGGAGGACATCCAGCGCCTCAAGGACCTGAATGTGGCCGTCTTCTACATCGCCGGGACGGAGCTCGCGATCGAGATCGCGGGAACGGAATTGTCCACAAACATGACGATGATCGGCTCGGTGGCCGGCATTACCAAGTGCGTGTCTATGGAAGCGCTGGATGGTGCGCTGCAGGAACGGTTCGGCAAGAAATTCGTCGCATCCGGTGGTACGGCCTCTTTGGACGAAGCCATCAAGAAGAAATTCGCCAAGAAGGAGATGCTTCTGCAGAAGAATCTCGCCACCGTGAAGCGGGCTTACGAAATCGCCAGCGAATGGGCGGAAAAGAACAAGGTGGAATTGCGGGTCGGCAATCCTGCCGTCGCTGCGTAGGAAAGAAGGAACCATGTCGCATGTATAACGTCGCGCAGGTCATCGACGAAAAATGCACCGCCAAGAAGGGGTGTCGCCTTTGTATCATGTATTGTCCGGAGGCCAACTGCCTCGATCTGAATACCACCAAGATGGTCGCAGAGGTGAACATCGATCGTTGCAAGGGCTGTGAGTTGTGCGTCGTCGTCTGTAACGCCGCCAAACACCAGGCGATCGTCATGCAGGCGGTGAGCGCAACAGGGGAACTTATGAGCCGAAAGGGCGAATCGGCCGCCTTAGGCCAAGCCTATCAAGGCTGACCTATCACGGGGCAACCTCAAGAACCCCATAGCGTCCGCGCTATGGGGTTTTTTGTTGGCGCGACGAGAAGGGGACCACGATGGAGAACGAAGACAACGTACTGGGCGAGCTGCTCAGTGAAATTGCCGGACTCTTGACGGAGTATCCGAAAGCCATCGAACGACGAGCGGCCGTGATTCAGGCGACTGGAAAAGATCCCGACCTCGCCGACAAACTCATGAAAGCCGCCGACACCATGAGAGATAGCGGCAATCTATACCTCACCTGGGCCCGACACTATGCGGATCTGGCCGAGGGCAATACCGATGCCTCTTCCGACGAAGATGAAACAGAGGATTTCGATATCTAGCCGCCGGAAACCGGGGTATTCATCGGCCACCGGTTTATGCTAACATTTGCCCGACGTTTGATCCGCCGCGACAATCAGATCCCCACGATCGGAGTTCCCCGGTAGCTCAGTTGGTAGAGCAGCCGGCTGTTAACCGGCTGGTCGCAGGTTCGAGTCCTGCCCGGGGAGCCAAATTTAATCCGCTGAACTTCAGCGGTTCTTGTTTAACGCAAGACCCCGTGGGGTGATCCCCTCGGGGTCTCGTCGTTTCAGGCGTGTCCACGCCGACTTACGCTCGCCCGCACATTTACCCTGATTCTCTGTTTCGAAGCCCGCAGTCCAGGGGCCGGGTGCAACCCTGGGGGTTGTGCGCGCTCTCCGAAAATGTCCCTTCCGAATTCTCCCGTTCTCCGTTTTTCGAGTCGCCTTGTTTAACAGCCCGGCTGCATCCGGACACCCGCTTCGACATTTCGAACTCCCCTCCGGTAGGTATCTGCCGAAAGCCGGACCTGTGGGTCCGGCGCAAGCGGATTACCAGACAGCGGAAAAAAGCCGTGAGATCGGAGACCGTTGTGGGTGCCGGCGACATCGCCCTCAGGCGGTGTCGAACGGGCTCCAACGGCCTTCTCGATGACCGGCCTATCCAGCCCCCCGGCATCCATGACGAAACCCTTCCGCGGCCTCCCGCAAAAGGAGGACCGGATGCCGGCCAACGAACACGTCCCAATCTCTCTCGGCGAGGTGACATCGGAGATCGCTACAATCCTTGCCCGGGGTTACATGCGCCATCGAAACGGACGCCGAATCGCCCCAGATTCCGGCAGTGGGGCAGAGCATGTGGCGCAAGTTGAAGAATCTGAGGCGTTTACGGAGAAACGCCTTGATATTCCGGGCCACCGAAGCCTTCATTCATTCACGAGTTAACGCCCTGAGATTGCGGTGCGGACGGGCCGCCCGCGGGGCGAAGCCCATGAACCAAGGAGGTTTCGGATGGAAGCAACAACGTATCAAGAGGTCCAAGGGCTCTCCCGGATGACCGTCGGAGAACTCCGGGACAAGTACGTCGAGGTCTTTGGGGAAGAGACCCGCTCCTACCACAAGGAGTTTCTTCGCAAGCGAATCGCCTGGCGTATCCAGGCCCTGGCGGAGGGTGACCTTTCGGAGCGGGCCCGGCGCAGGGCTGAGGAACTGGCCAATGACGCTGACCTGAGAACGCGGTCTCCGCGTGATCCGGTCGCCTCGGGTTCCGCTGAGGTCAAAGCGAGAACGGCGACCAGCCGCCTATCCCCGTCGCACGACCCGAGGCTGCCGCTGCCCGGGACTCTGCTCGTCCGCGAGTTCCAAGGCCGCGACATCGTGGTCAAGGTCCTCGACAACGGGTTCGAGTTCGACGGCCGACGGTACAAGTCCCTCTCCGCCATCGCGCAGGAGGTCACCGGGAGCAAGTGGAACGGGTTCCTCTTCTTCGGCATCGCCGATGGCGCGGCCAGAGGCGGGAGCCGCAAACCCGAGAGGAGAAAGGAATGAGCAGAAACAATAACCGTGGCCGGGGAGAAGCCCGGGAGTCGGCATCAAGAACCAACGGGACGATCCGTTGCGCCATCTACACCCGCAAATCCACTGACGAGGGGCTGGAGCAGGAGTTCAACAGCCTCGACGCCCAGCGGGAATCCGCGGAAGCCTATATCGCCAGCCAAAGACACGAGGGATGGGTGTGCATCCCCGACCGATTTGACGACGGCGGCTTCACCGGCGGCAACATGGAGCGGCCCGCCCTCAAGCGGCTCTTCGCCGGCATCGAGGCGGGCGAAATTGACTGCGTGGTGGTCTACAAGGTGGACCGGCTGAGCCGATCCCTCCTGGACTTCGCCCGCATGATGGAGATCTTCGACAAGCACTCCGTGAGCTTCGTCTCGGTCACCCAGCAGTTCAACACGACCAGTTCCATGGGGCGTCTCACCTTGAACATCCTTTTATCCTTTGCCCAGTTCGAGCGGGAGATCATCTCGGAGCGCACCCGCGACAAGATGTCCGCCGCGCGGCGCAAGGGCAAGTGGGTCGGCGGGATGCCGGTTCTCGGGTATGACGTGGACCCGAAAGGCGGAAGACTGATCGTCAACGAGGACGAATCAGTACAGGTCCGGGGGATGTACCAGCTCTACCTGGAGCACAAAGCCTTGATCCCTGTCGTTCAGGAAATCGAACGGCGCGGCTGGAAAAACAAGCAGTGGACCACCAAGAAGGGTCAGGAGCGCGGCGGAAAGCCTTTCACCAAGAACAGCCTCTTCCGTCTCCTGACCAACGTGATCTACACCGGCAAGGTCGACTACAAAGGCACCATTTACAACGGCGAACACAACGAGATCGTCGACATCGATCTTTGGCAGCGGGTGCAGGATGCTCTCCGGCGGAACGGCAGCACCGGCGGCAAGGAGGTGCGCAACAAGTACGGAGCCCTCCTGAAGGGGATTCTCTACTGCGCTCCCTGCGGCACTGGGATGGTGCATACCTATACGGCCAAGGACAACGGCAAGCGGTATCGCTACTACGTCTGCCTGAACGCCCAGCAACGAGGCTGGTCGTCTTGCCCGACAAAGTCGCTCAACGCGCACGAGATCGAGACCGCCGTGGTCGAACACATCCGAGGCATAGGCAGGAATGAGGAAATCATCGCAGCGACGGCTGCAAAGGTTCGGGTAGAGAGCGGCAAGCGCATGGCGGAACTGGAAACCGAACAACGCGGCCACGAGCGTGAACTCAAACGGCTGCACACCAGAGTGCAGAAGCTTGTGAGCGAGTCCTTCACCGCCGCCTCGAACGGAGGGGCGGCCATGGACCAGCTCGCCGACCTTCAGGATCAGATTCGAACCATAGAACAGCGGATGACCGCCATCCGCGAAGAGGTCATCGCGATCCAGAAAGAAGCCGTGGACGAAGGGGACATGGCCCGGGCGCTGGCGGTCTTCGACCCGGTCTGGGAGTCGCTGTCTCCCCGAGAACAATCACGGATCGTCCGACTCCTTGTCGAACGCGTCGGGTATGACGGGCGGGACGGCAGAGTGACCGTGACCTTCCGCTCGCCGGGAGTCAAAGCGCTGTGCAGCGAGGCCGACATCCGCAATCGGGAGGTGTCCGTATGAAAAATACTGCATCCGACGGAACCGGACTGAGCCGGTTGGAGATCTCCTTCAGTTTCAAACCCAAGAATAGGAGGAAGAGCGACAACCATCTCCGCGAGGCAGACCGAAGCATCGAGCCGGGGAATCTGCCCCGCGTTTCGAAGCTGATGGCCCTGGCGATCCGCTTCGATGGACTGGTCCGGTGCGGCGAGGTGCGGGACTACGCTGATCTGGCTAGGCTCGGCTACGTGACGCGTGCGCGCATCACCCAGATCATGAACCTGCTCAACCTGGCCCCGGACATCCAAGAGGCGATTCTCTTCCTGCCCCGGACGGTCAAGGGGCGTGACCAGATTCGGGAGAAAGAGGTCCGTCCTATTGCCGCAGTGTCCCACTGGTCGCGTCAACGAAAGATATGGGCTAAGCTGACCGCCGAGCGGATGAGCTGACGCCCCTGCCCAGAGCAACAGGCAGCCGCTCTATCCACCTCCCCGATCACCGATCTCTCTTCTTTCCCCCCTGCGATTCCTCAAACCCCCTGATTCATGTACATTTTCTATTGACCTGATGCCCATCAGGTCGTATAATGTCAGCCTGTAATGTGGCCGTAGTTTGCCCTGAATGGGCCCTGCGGCCATTGGCGTTCACGATAAGCCATTTGGATGGTTGAGGATCACATGAGTCAAAGACCACGAGGCAGACGCCCCGTTCAGGAAATAACCGAGCCGCAGCGCCGCACATTGAAGGAGATTCGCCTCTTTACGAACAGGCGGGGGTTCCCCCCGACCATGAAGGAACTCGCGGACATCCTCGGGATATCGCACGCCAGCGCCCACGGCCAAGTGAGCCAGCTCGTGCGGAAGGGCTACCTGAAGCGGGAGGAGAGAAAGGCCCGCGGCATTGTCATCTTGCGCGATCCGGAGGATGACGTTCCGGATCTGGTCGCCGTCCCCATCGTCGGCCGGGTGGCTGCCGGCCAGCCCATCTTGGCCGAGGAGAACATCGTCGGCGAGGTGCTGGTCGAAGGCGGGATCGCCCGCTCGGGTCGGTGTTTCGCCCTCGAGGTGACAGGCGACAGCATGGTGGATGCCGGTATCCGGGAACGTGATTTGGTGGTGGTGCGCGAGCAAGCCGTGGCGGAGAACGGTGACATCGTGGTTGCCCTATTGGAAGACGAAGCCACAGTGAAACGGCTTTTCATCCGTGACGAGAGAATCGAATTAAGGCCGGAGAACCCGAAACACCGACCGATCCCGGTGGGTCCCGACGATGGGCTCCGCATCCTCGGCAAGGTCGTTGCCGTCAGGCGGCCCGGCTCGAACAGTCAAACGCCGGGGACGGCCTGGCTATAAGAACTAAGGAGGAAAGAACGAATGGCGACGTACAATCTCAGGCGTTTTGCTCATGCCGACGGTCTCAAGGCCATCGCGCGTGAGCACTTATTGGCTCTGCTGGACCCTCACAAGCCCTACTTCGACGGCCGAGGATTGACGTTGCCACCGCCATCCGCCTCCGACGGCATCGATTACGACCAACTCGTCAATGTTCTTATGAACCCGGATACGGACACGCCGAAGGGACTGCTCGACACACTCTACTTCGTGCATGAGATGGCCACGCCCGAAGCCATGGACGTTCTCATACAGGAGGCGGAGAACAACGGCATCTCCCTCGACGGGAATCCCGACCCCACCGCGGCGGACGTTGCCGTTCAGATCTATCTGCAGGACAAGGACCTTCTCGAGCGCAAACACGCCGAGCAGTATCTCATGAAGCCCCGGTCCTTCGAGTATTTTCAGACCGACACGCATCCGATCCCCAAGTTCAAACCGCCGACAGCGAAAGTGCTGTCCGCCCTCGAAAAGGACCTCGACGACTGGTTCGAGAAGAAAAAGCGCGGGCGGGGATCGAAGGTCTTCGTTTACCCCAGGAAAGATTCCGTGTGGTTTCTGGTGCGTCACGGTGATCCGTTGCGGCGTGAGGGCAGCCTCGACGGCGGTCAGGCTTCGAGCGTCTTCTACCGTCCAGAGAAATACGACGTGTTGGTTTACGAACCGACCATCGGCGAGATTCGAATGCACGCGTGCGGAAAAGGGGAAAAGGACCTCTTCCGCCGGCAGTTCGGCCGCCATGTGTTCAACAATGAGGATTTCTTTCCTGAGACCGGCAAGTACACGCTCGAACCACTTCGAAACGACGGAGACACATCCATCGTCTGCACCGACGTGGACGGCATGGAATGGGTACGGCTCAAGGAGATTCAGTTCTTCTGGGGCGGCGCGGAAAAGGAGACCGAGATACGCAAGGCCAACGACGTGTTCGCCGCCTACGCCGGGCGCGGGCGCGCCATGCCCCAGAAAGCGCGGATCATCCGGGCGAGCTTTCAAGTGAAGTTCACGGATTCGAATGCAGCACGGATCGTGACCATCCGTCCCTCAAATATCGCGCAGTACACCAGGGACAGCGATGCCGCCGTAGTCGAGGACTGGCTCACGAAGCGCGGATTCATCCTTGCCGAGCAGGAAGACGATGAGGAATAGATCGACTGGATTCTGGCAGGCGCTTGAAGCCGTCCCCGGCGCGGCCGCGGTGGATGCCGAGTGGAAAGCCCGGTGCGGGAACGAGTATGGGACGGCGAAGGCCTTCCTTCGCCCGAACGGCAAACTGGCATCTTCACATCCCTGCATGGTTCATCGCGGCTGCGGCTGTGAGCACGAAGTAGTCGTGCACGATTCAGAGGATATCGTGGCTGTCTGCAGGTGCGAGCGTGGATGCGAGACCTTTGCCCTGCGACGATCCGACATCGTGGCCTATGAGCTGGATCGTCCGGCTCTCGACACGGCGCTCGCCAAGGTCTTCGACCTGATCGAAGAAACCGACGCGGGAACCGACCTTCCCGGAACGACGCGCATCGGCGTTTACTCTCCATACGCCGGATACCGTTTCCCGGTCTACCTGGCGATCCAAATCGAGCCCGATGATTTCAATGAGGCGGTGGATGGTCTCCTGGGCAGGAATGGCACGCCGTTCATTCTCTTGTCTCCCACGCGGGAACTCTGCTCCACGAAGGCGGAGAAGCGGCTGACCGACAAGCGGTCGGGCTTCTTGTCCCTGTCGGAAAGCGTTGCCATCGGTGACAAGCGACAGCTTCGGCTCCTTCGTCCACTCGATGAAATCCTGGCGCAATTCCGCGGGACCAATCTTCCGCCTCCGAAGGAGGATGGTGCCAAAGCCTTTTTCCCCACCCCTCCAGATGCGACTTGGGGCGATGTGTCGATCCGCTTTAAGGACGGACATACCGTCTCGGTCAAAGCCAAATCGGCCGGAGGCGTGTTCAACTACACACAGATGGGCATGGCCAACAAGAAGAACGGCGATCCCACCGTTCAATGGGAACTGCTCAAGACCTTCGCCGAGGAGCGAGGCATTCTGGACTGGAGCAGCAACAAGGCCCACAGACGCAATCAGAAACGCCGCGAACTCCTCGCCGCCGACCTACGCGACTTCTTCCGCATCGAGGGCGATCCATTCCGCTTGACGGAAGACGGCAAGGGCTGGCAGGCGCGCTTCCTCATCTCCCCCGACGAATAGTCTGTTCTCCGGGTCAGCGAAATTTCGCTGGGCCTCCGGAAAAAAAGTCAAAAAAAGTTTCCCCTCTGTAGCTCAGGCATCCGCCTGAAATCTCCGCATTTTCCTGTCCTTCACCATCGACACGCCGGGCCGTCCCGCCCCTCTCATCGAAATTTCGCCAAAGAGGGGTGACGGTCCGGCGAGACCCTCACCCCTGGAAGAAACGCCCGGATGATCCGGGTGAACGCCCCCTGGGAGGTCCATTCGCCGGACCCGCCTCCCAGGGGGCTTTTCGTTGATGCGCCCAATGGCGCGAAAGGAGGTCCGGTATGACGGATGTTGTGACAAAGGCGGCCCTGACTCCTGCCAGGAAACGCCTGGTCGAGCTGATGCAGGAGGTCAACTACGGACGGATCGAGGGACTGCGCGTCCAAAACGGCGAGCCGGTCTTCGATCCCCCGCCCACCGTGCTGCGGCTGTTCTTGTTCGGAAAGGACAACGGGCCGAACGAATCCCGCGGCGATGACGGCTTCGCCCTGAAAAAGAAGGTGGCGGAGCTGTTCGAGGTCTTCGACCGAGAGCATTCGCTCTCGATCCAGGAACTCATGATCGACAACGGATTGCCCGTCCGCATGACCGTGGCGGACGCGGTCCGGGTCTGATTCAGACCCGGCCATAGAGCACGGTCCATCACCAGACAACAGACTGGCCGCAGAGCGGAGGTCGTTGTGGGTGTCGCCGATACCGGCGTACTCGCAACACCTCCGCTCGCTTCGTTTAGAGCGGTAGTCCCGGCATAGGTCGACACCCACACGAGCTCCTCCTCGGCCCCGAGGAGGCTCAGATGGGTTTCGACAAACGCTACGAAGGAATCGACGAGTATGCCGTTCAGATCATCAAGTACAAGGCAAGACAACTGGTCGGACGAGTGGGCTTCACCGAGTCCGACCGCGAGGACCTGGAGCAGGAGATGCTGATGGACCTGCTCCAACGCCTGCCCAAGTACAACCCCGACCGCGCCCAACGCAACACCTTCATCGCCCGCGTGGTGGAACATAAGATCGCCACCATCATCGAGGCGCGGAAGGCCGGCTTGCGGGATTACCGGCTCTGCAATTGTTCGCTCAACGACCGCTTGGAAGACGAGGAAGGCGGCTCCGTCGAGCGTATGGAGACGATCGATCAGGAGGATTACCTGCGCCGCACGAGCAGACTTTCACGCCCTGCCTCCGAGTTGCGCGATCTCTCCCTCGATGTTCGCAAGGCAATCGAGAAGCTTCCGCCCGAGCTGCGTGAGCTGTGCAAGCGTCTCGATACCGACACCGTCACGGAGATATCCCGCGACACCGGGATTCCGCGGGGAACGATCTACGAGTCCATCAAGAAGTTGCGCGCGATCTTCGAAGACGCCGGCTTGAGGGACTACCTCTGAGCGTCCGACGGTCCGGGTCCGCCTCCGGTAGGTATTGACCGGGTCGGATGCGTGGAAGGCGTCCGAGAGGTCGCCCAAAGCATCCGGCCCGGGCGCGCCCTCCAACAGACCTTACTGAACGGAATGGAGGCAAGATCATGAACCGAGAACTTTACCGATACAACTTCGACTCCAAGGTCCCGATCCGGGACATCGAGGAGTCCCTGCTTCTGGCGGTGCTCGCCGCCGAGAGCCTTCACGGCCGGTCGCTGGTTCGGCTGGACGCGTCCTTCTGCCTGGATTCGCACAAGCGCTCGTGCGTGGTGGATGCAGCGACCGAGGTCGGCCGCGCCATTGCCCGCATCTTCACCGGCTTTCTCACCCGAGAGTTCGGGGAAGAGGCTTTCAAAGTCGAACGTGTGGGTGACGGCCCAGTGATCGGCCCCGAACTCAAAGCCACGGGGGCCGCCTGATGGAAGCGAAAACAACCACCACCTATTCGATGTGGAGCCTGTTCCGCAACTGCCGCAAGGCATGCGAGTGGCGCTACATCCAGGAACTGGTTCCCCTGGAACGGGACCACAACCTGGCCTTCGGTACGGTGATCCACAAGTGCCTGGAAATCTGGCACGGCGGTAGGGACATGGGGTCCGTCCTCGATTTCATCGACCGGACCTACCCCAACCGCGCACAAGAGGAAGACCAGAAGCGGGACTGGCACTTGGCCGCAGCGATGATGAAAGGCTACGCGGCCTGCTATGCGAGCGAGGAATTCTATGTCGTCGCCCTCGAAAAGACCTTCGAGGGGAGCATCGTCAACCCGGCCACCGGCGCTTCATCCCGAAGCTTCGTGCTGGCCGGAAAGGTGGACGGCGTCGTCAGGATCGGCGACGAACATTTTCTGATCGAGCACAAAACAGCCTCGCAGGTGGATGCGGACTACCTGGAGCGGCTCTGGACCGACTTCCAGATCGTCCTCTACTCCCGATACGTGGAACAGACGCTCGGCATCCGCATCGCGGGTGTCCTCTACAACATCCTGGTCAAGGCCCGTCTGCAACAGGGACGCGGGGAAACCGAGGCCGAGTTCGAGGCGCGGCGGGCCGATCTGATCGCCAAATCCAAGACCGGCAAGAGCAGCGCCAAACGCAGACTGCCGGAAAGCGACGACGAATTTCAGGAGCGGCTGGCCGCCAAGTACACCGAGCCGGGCATGTTCCACCGGGAGATGCTTTATCTCTCCCGCGACCGATTCGAGACCCTGCAGTCCGAACTCTGGGAACTGACCCAGGCCTTTCTCGACGCGCGCCGTCGCGGCGTTTTCTATCAGAACACCGCCTTCTGTTTCCACTACCGCCGGTCCTGCGCCTATTTCCCGCTCTGCCGCGCCGACGGCAGCACCAACGTCATCGAGAACTTTTACCGCAAAGTCCCCCCGCACGAAGAGCTGCGGGACGAGACCTCGTTCGAAGAGGCTTCGGCTTTTTGAGGACCCCATAGAAAAGGAGAACCGACATGTTGCCTACGAAGAAAAGTCCCCCCAAGCAAGATCACGCCGATCTCACGGTGCTGGTTTACGGCCCGAGCAAGATCGGCAAATCGACCTGGTGTTCCCGGTCCGAAGGCGCGCTGTTTCTCGCCACCGAACCGGGGCTGAATTCACTGGATGTCTTTCAAGTCCCCATCAGGAACTGGGAAGAGTTGCTGGCCGCCTGCGGTGAAATCGCCGAGGGCAAACATCCTTATAAGACCGTCATTCTCGACACGGTCGACAACGCCTACCGGATGTGCAGCGATTACATCTGCACGAAGTTCAAGATCGAACACGAGTCCGACCTCGGCTACGGCAAGGGTTGGGCGCTGATCAACAACGAGTTCCACCGTGTCCTGACCAAGCTGGCCTTCCTGCCCTACGGACTCGTCTTGGTATCCCACTCCCAGGAAAAGGAAATCGAAACGCGGACCGGCAAGTACATCCGCATTATCCCGACGCTCCCCGACAAGGCCCGCAAGATCGTGCTGGGCATGGTCGACCTGATCCTCTTCTGCGACCTGGAAGTGACGAGCGACGAGAGCGGCAAACCGGTCTACCGCCGCGTCATGCGCACCAAGCCCAGCCCCCACTACGAGGCGGGCGACCGCACAGGACGGCTTCCCGACACCATCGACCTCAATTTCCAAGCTTTCATTGAAGCGTTCAACAGGCCGGCGGCCGCGCCGAGGGCGAGTGCCCCGCGGTCGGTGCCGGCACCGGGGGACGGGCAGGACAAGAAGCCCGCACCCGCCGGTAAATAAACCCCATAGATGGAGGAACAGACAATGCAGAACGAAAACTACGGACATTTCGACGAACCCCGCGGCACCGAGGATATCGACCTCGCACAGTTCGACGACGATTTCGCGCATGCCGAGGTCGAGGAGCGCGAGTTCGAGACCATCCCGGACGGCAAGTACCAGGTGAACGTCGAGCGGGTGGAACTGACCCGAGCCCAGACCTCGGGAAACCCCATGCTTAAGTGGACGCTGCGAATCCTCGCCCCTAAGTTCCGGGGCAGGCTCCTGTGGCGCAACAACGTCATGGCCACCCGCGAGAACATCAAGTGGCTCAAGACGGACCTGCACACCTGCGGGTTGAACCTGGACAAGCTCTCCGAGCTTCCGGCCAACCTGGAGAAGCTCATCAACGTCAAGCTCGAGATCACCAAGCGCACGCGCGGCGAGAACGAGAACGTCTATATCAACCGGCGCATCGTGCTCGAAGACGGCGGAGACGAATACGACTCGGCGGCGCGCAACGCCCTGGCCCCGTTCTGACGTGAACCGGGTCACCGTCGTCGTCGACACGCGGGAGCAGGAACCCTACACCTTCGAATCCGGTTGCACGGAGGTCGTCCGCCGCGCCCTCCCCGCCGGGGATTACTCCGTCGAGGGGCATGAGGATTCCGTGGCGGTGGAGCGAAAGACTCTCGAGGATTTCGTCTCCACCGTCATCCGTTCCCGCAAGCGGTTCGCCAGGGAGCTGCGCCGTCTCTGCGAGTACGACGCCGCGTGCGTCGTGGTGGAAGCGGACCTCCGGGACATTCTCGGCGGCCGTTACCGCTCCGGAGCGCATCCCAACGCCGTCCTGGGAGCACTGCTTTCCATCGTCGTCGATTTCGGCATCCCGGTGTTTTTCTGCTCCGACCGGCAGGCTGCCTGCCGGTTCGTGGAGGAATTTCTACACAGGTATCACCGGAAGGTATCGAGACGATGCGAACAAGATCAAACAACCAATCCGTAACCGTCCGCGGCCGCGTCGAGACGGTTTTCTACGCCGGGCCGCGGTTTTCCGCAGGCCGTCTCACGACGGCCGACGGCGACGAGGTGCAGTTCGCCGGACGGCTCTTCGCTCGTGAGAACGAACCGGTCGTGCTGAACGGCCGCTGGGTGACACACCCGAAGTACGGCCGACAATTCGAGGTCGAAGGCATGGAATACGACCTCGATCTGGACGCCGACGGTCTCGCCAACTACCTGGCCAACCACCCGGAGATGAAGGGCATCGGTCCGGTCAAGGCCCGCTTGATCGCCGAACGCTTCGGTCACGATTTCGACCGGATCATCACCGACGAGCCCGGACAAATCGCCGAGGCGGCCAGGCTGTCGCCGGATGCCATGCGGAAGCTCCGCGCGGAGTGGCTCAAGACGCGGGAGACCAACAAGGCGATCACCTGGCTGGCAGCCTTCGATCTCACCCATCACCAGGTGACGAGTCTGGTCAAAAAGTTTGGCAACGACGTGCTGGGACTGCTCAAGGCAGATCCCTACATCATCGTGCGCGAGGTCCGCGGCTTCGGCTTCAAACGGGTGGACAAGATCGCCCGCAAGATCGGCACCGCCAAGGACGATCCCGCGCGCATCCGGGCCGGCGTCCTCCATTGCGTGAACGAATCGCTGGACCAAGGCGATTGCTGGATCGAGTTCGAGGAGCTGGTCGATCAGGCCAACGTGCTGCTGGTCATGGACGTCCTCGACAGCCGGGACCGCATCGAGCAGGCGCTTGACCGGCTCATCGACGAGAAGGCCTTGGTCTGCGTCTCCCACGGTGGGAGGTTCATCGTCGCCAAGCCTGAAATCCGCGCAATGGAAGAGGACCTGGCAAAGGTCTTCCGGAACGGCGGAGCGCCCAATCCCCACTTCCCCGACCAAGACCGTTTGTCCGACATGGTCGCGGAAACCGCGCCGCAGCTCAACGCGGGCCAGCGGCAGGCCGCCGTCACCGCACTTCGTCATTCGATTTCGCTCATCTCCGGCGGAGCGGGCAGCGGCAAGACCTTCACCGTATCCGCCATCACCGGCGTCTACGAAGAACAGGGACTGCGCGTCGTCCTGGCTGCGCCCACGGGCAAGGCCGCCAAGCGTCTCGAACAGGTCGTCGGCCATCCGGCGGGTACGATCCACCGGCTGCTCGGTTTCAACGGCAAAGACTACGCCCGGGGGCCGGACGATCCCATCGCCGCCGACGTGATCATCGTCGACGAGGTCTCGATGGTGGATGTGCCCCTGGCCTGGCACCTCTTCCAGAGCATCGATCTCGAGCGGACCGCCGTGGTGCTGGTTGGAGACCACAACCAACTGCCTCCCGTCGGACCGGGCAATCTGTTGCGGGACCTGGTCCAGTCGCGGATGGTTCCCACGGTGCTCCTCGACCAGGTGGTACGGCAGGCCGGCATCCTGAAGGAGAACAGCATCGCCGTCTTGAACGGCGAGGTACGCAAAACGAGCGACGCCGAACCATCCGGCCGCCGCGCCTGGTATGTGGTGGATCAGTTCACCGATCAATGGGACGCGCAGCGGTTCGTACTGGACCTCTTCGAGAATGTGCTCGTGGAGCGCCTTGGGTTCGACCTGTTGACTGACGTCCAGCTTCTGACCCCGACCCACAAAGGCCCGCTGGGTACCCGCGATCTCAACTGCGAGCTCCAACGCCTGGTGCAGCGGAGACTGTGGAATGTCGAAGCGCCCCCGACGATACCCGGTCGACGGCCCAAGTTTCTCGCGCGTGACAAGGTCATCCAGACTCGGAACAACTACGAAATCGGCGTCATGAACGGCGCGATGGGCGTGATTCTCCACGTCGGCCGCGACGGTTCCATGAGCGTGGACTTCGATGGCATCCCGGTGGAGATCGAGGCCGGTTCGCCCAACCTGCAGGACATCCAACTCGCCTATGCACTGACGATCCACAAGGCTCAGGGCTCCGAGTTTCCGTGCGCCGTGGTGGTGGTCCACAAGGCCCACTCCTTCATGCACCACCGGAACCTTCTCTACACCGGCGTCACCCGGGCCAGACAGACGACGGTCCTCGTCGGCGACCGCTGGGGCATCTCGAACTGCGCCAGAAAGCGGAAACAGGACGAGCGCCGAACGTTCCTCTCCCTCCTGCTGGATGCAGGTCGCCTTGAGGAATCCCGTGTTCCCGCGACGACCGGTCAGTAGCGAATGGACATTCTTGAAGTGGAGCGCCCATGACATTTGAACGTCAGGACAATGTGAGGGAGTATTACCGGCGGATCACCGAGGTCGACATCGGTGCGGTCGCGCGGGAGTTGCTCGGCGCTCACGTCCTGCATGAATCAGACCGCCTGCTCCAATGCGACTGTCCGAACCACAGCAGCCAATCGCACCGGTCCCTTCATGTCATGCTCGACAAGCAGGGTTGGTATTGTTTCGGCTGCGGCGTCGGTGGCGACGTGCTCCAGCTCGTGGAGTTCATCCAGTCGGGCCAGGTAACACGGGGTCAGTCCGGCCCCATGCCGGAGAGCCATCAGCATGCCCGCGATTTCCTCGCGACCAAGGCCGGACTGCCGTCTTTGGCCAAGCACGGACTCTCGCCCGAGGAATTGGCCGAAGCTGAGGCGGAGCGCCTGGTCGAGTTGCGCGTCCACGATGTGCTGACAGCCCTGGCGGAACACTATCACGGACTGCTAAAGGACAATCCCGAAATCCTTGAATGGCTCCGGTCCAAGTACGGCCTTTCCGTGGAGACAATCGACAGGCTCCTCATCGGCTATGCGGACAACGACGGCGATGAAGGAATCGTCCGGAAGTTGACCTGCAAGGAACGCGGTTTTTCCCCGCGGGACTTGGCCGCGTCCGGCGCGTTCCGTCCCACCAACCAAGACGGACTCGATCCGTTCTTCGACCGGCGCATCGTGTTTCCCTACTGGAGCCGCGGACGCGTCGTTTTCATGATCGGCCGCAAGACCCCGTGGACGCCTGACAAGCCATGGGAACAAGGAAAGTACAAGAAGCTCCCGGTCCACGACGAAAACACCCGAAAACACATAGCCCCGTGCATCGACAACAGTCATCTGTATAATGAGGACTGTCTGCTCGCCGACCCGGAGCGGTTGATCATCACCGAGGGCGTAACCGACTGCATCTCGCTTATGGAGCATGGCTTCCCGGCGGTGTCGCCGGTGACCGTCCGTATCCGCGAGGCGGATTGGGAGCGGCTGCTGCCGCGTCTTCGCAACGTGAAGACGGTCTACATCTGCCAGGATAACGAGATCTCTCAGGCCGGGATGAACGGCGCGCTCAAGACCGCAGCGGTCCTTTCCGAACACCGGATACAGACCCGTCTTGCGGTTCTCCCCCTGGACGAAAGACGCGAGAACGCCCGCCGGGAGTTGCGGGAGCGGTTCGCTCTCGACGCGGCGGTGGGAGCCCGCGAGCTGGCCAAGCGTCTCGACGGCCGGACTCCGGAGGAAATCCACGAAGCCGAGCGTCTGCTCTCCGAAGCCAAGATCGATGTCAACGACTACTTCGTGGCGGGTCACTCGGCCCATGACTTTGAAGATCTGCTGGCGAAGGCCGAGACGCCCTTGGAATTCGGTATCTCCCATCTGCCGACCGACGTCTCGGAGGAGGAGCGCAACCGGCTGCTCGAACCGATTCTGCGTGAAGCCGCGTACCTCTCCCCGCTGGAGCAGAACCGCCATCTGAAACTCGTTCAGGAGCGGTTCGGCAAGACGGGACTCTCGCTGGCCACTCTGCGCGACCAGGTGCGGGCGGTGCAGAAGGAGCAGAGGTCCCAGGCCAGACAGGAGCGAAAGCGGGAGAAACGTTCGTCGGATGCATCTCCCGGATCGTGCCGGGCGCGGATCGAGGAGGTGCTGCTCGCCACGGAAGAGGAGCGCGGCGCGCCCGATTTCACGCTCGCAGCCGAAGCCGCCTACGAATGGCTCGCCGCCCACGGGGCCAGGTTCTTCCGCACGCCCCAGGGCGAGCCGTTTATGTTCTTCGAAGATGCGATCCTGTGGATGGATACGCCGGACCGCGGCCGCAAGCGGCTCTATGCGTCCCTCATGTACAAGCATACCGGCATGGTGCAGACCACCGGCGGCGGCAGGACATTCTACGAGGTACTGGCGAACCTGGCGGTGGAACGCGGACAGGTGCGGGAGCATTTCTCCTGGCTTCATACGGACGTGGCCAGAGAGACGATCTACTTCAATCTGAACAACACAGACCACGAGATCGCCAAGATCACCCCCGAGGGGGTCGAAATCCTCAAGAACGGCGGCAATGCGGACGGGGTCATCCTGGACGGTTCGCGGAAGCTGGCACCGATCCGCTTCCTTGCCGACGCCGATCCCGCGGAAGCCGACCGGCTCCTGGTGGAGCTGCTGCTCGACAATCTTACCTGCGCGCCGGGGGATCGGGTGCTGATCCTCTCGTGGCTTTCCTGTTTTCTCCTGATCGACTTCGCCGGCACGAGGCCCATGACCCGGTTTGAGGGTCCCGCGGGCTCGGGCAAGACCACCGCGAGTAAGCTGATTTCGGCGCTGCTCTACGGCGAGCCCCAGCAGAAGAAAAGCACCGACGCGGCCAACTACACCGACGGTTCGCAGAACCCGCTCATCGTCCTCGACAACATCGAGGTCAAACAGATGACCGAGGACCTGACGACCTTCATCCTGACGAGCATCACCGGCATCGCCAAAGAAAAGCGCAAGAGCGGCACGGACACCGAGACGGTCATCGAACGGACCAAGTGCCTGCTCAACACCACGGGCATCGAACCTCTGGGAGGGGAACTCGCCGAAATCCTGTCCCGCTCGTTCATCATCCGCTTCGATATGGACGAGCAGGCAAGCGACTGTTTCCTTGAAGCCAAAATCCTGGCCGCGCTCCGGGAGCACCGCGACCTGATCGTCTCTTCCATGATGAAGCGCACGAGCCACCTGCTGGCCATGCTTCGGGCCGGCGCTCAGGAGAAGGTGATGCGGCTTCTGCACCGGAGCCTCGGAAACCACAGCAAGCGGCGATGCAACGACTACCTGAGCCTCATGTACC
The DNA here is from genome assembly GCA_039794185.1 of Candidatus Inralta sp. Taxonomy (GTDB): domain Bacteria; phylum Nitrospirota; class Nitrospiria; order Nitrospirales; family Nitrospiraceae; genus BQWY01. The sequence goes on from JBDIVW010000015.1 coordinate 22,091, forward strand.
TGATGATGCTTGCCGGGGAGCAGCAGGAAGTGATCGACCGGGCGCTGGAAGAACTCCATCCGCAGTTTGTGGGCCGGATCGTCACGCTCAACAACGTCAGCCTCGAGACCGCCCGCGAGTCGAATCCCATCGCCACCTGCCTGGCGGCGCTCTTCAAGGCCTACCGGCACGCGCTCGAAGCGGACCGGGAGAGCACCGCATTGAACGTCGCCAAGACCAACAAGGCGGCCTTCCTCGAACGCTACCAGATCGATTTCCGGAACGAAACGACCGTCGAGGGCGCTCTGGCCCGCGACCTGTTCGTGGCCATCAAACGGCTGTCCAAGGATTTCGGTCTGTCGTTCAGCATGAACTCGGTGCAGCAGTTCGCCCAGCGGTTCTCGAACGACCTGGACACCATCCGCCAGGCCGGGTTCGAGATCGCCGTCAACCGGTCGGAGCATTCCGTCCGGCGCACCGCCACCTACGACATCACCTACCTCGTCTGATCCTTTCCCCTGATGCCGCTCCCCTGTGCGAAGGGTACCCTTCGCAAACCGCGAAAGACCTTCGCACCAGTAAACATCGTCATATCAAGATATTGCGCCGACACTGCGAAGGTACGAAGGGTTTCAGGGGTTCACCCCCCTTACTCAGAAAAAAATATCGCATGTCGTGACCCAGTGTCTCCCGACGGACCACCGGTTGTTTTTTTGGTCCGCGCGGGAGTGATTCTCCCGGTACCCTTCGCACCTTCTCCTTCCTTCTTCATATCTATCAGCAATATCAATCATCTACAGGACTGCGAAGGTCCCCTGCGAAGGTTCGAGCCGCATTCATTGACCTTCGCACCTTCGCATCCCGGCGGTACGGACCCCGCTCCGGTAGGTATCCCATGAAACGGAAACCACCCGATTGGAGCAGGAAACGTGAGCCTTCTCGAACTCATGATGCAACAGACCGCCGGAGGATCGGCCCCGGTCGATGCGAGCAACCCGTCGGTCGATATCTCCAGGCCGGAAACAGCGGAAATACCAGAGCGCAACGATCCGTGGGAAACCGCCGATCCCGATGGCACCGCCCTCTATGCGGCCACGAATCTGGACTCCTGGGAAACGGACAGGCCCCGGCACTTCGCGCGTGACGTCGGTATCGACGGCGTATGCTATCGCCGTCTGGACCCGGAATACTACGCCTGGCTCCGGCACAAGATGGCGCTGGCCAAAAAAGCGCTGGAGGCAGGACGACTCGATTCCGCCGCCTTCGACGGGTTGCGAATCCGCTTCAACGACATCCATGCATGGGCTGTCGCACGTTTCGGTGAGGACGAGCTTCTCGCCGCCGTTCGGAGCCTCGATCCCAAGACTTATCCTCCGCCGGCGATTGACCCGCCCGCCCAGAGCCGTCCAGCTTGTGCCGCACCCGTCTCTCCGGTTGCATGTCCCCCTGGACCGGCTGTCGAGCAATACCTTTACCCCAAGGACGGGGAGTGGCGCTTCACGGAGAAGGTCCCGCAATCGGCTATCGACAAGGTCGATGCCGTCCGCGATCAGGCGATTTCCCTCGGCTGGTCCGAGGCGCGGCTCTATCAGAACCGGGGACGGTTCCGCTTCCCATGCGGCGAGGATTTCGGACTCGTCTGTTTCGTCGATGCCAACGAACGCATCGGCCAAGTGACCCGGCAGTACATCGAGATCATCGGCCCGCCCCCGCGGGAGAACCGTCTTCGTTTCCACAACCCGGACGTGGATCAGCCATGGCTCAAGAGAACGAATCCAAAAACATGAAACGAGTCTATGCCAACGCCAGGGACGTTCTGCCGTCCGAGGTGCTCGATACCGTCCGGCGGCATTTCACCGGTCTCCTCTGGGTGCCGAGTGACGTGGGCTTTTACGAGGAACGCCGCAAGCTCGTGCTGGCGCTCAAGGGACAAGGCGTGCCTACCCGCGAAATTGCCCGGTTGTCCGGCGTGACACCCCGACGGGTGCGCCAGATCGTGGCTCAGAGCCGCGAGGAATCCATTCCGACGCATCGCGATTCGCTCCGGTAGGTATCGAGGGGGTTTCCCCTGAAGAGGGCGAAATCCGCCTTCCGCCCCGAACCCCGAGGTGCCGAAACGAAAAACGCGGTGATCATGGCAGACGACAAGGCTCAAGACAGGATCGGAAAACACGACGCGGGTCAGCTCAAACGCTGGCACCGGAACGCCGCGCCCGAGCAAGAGGTCCGCAAGACCGCCAAGGCTCGGACCGGCAGTGGCGCGGCTCCGGGCAACCAGAACAGCCTGCGCCACGGAATCTACGCCGACCGCTTTCTCTCTGCCGAGGAGCGTCCCCTCTTCGAGGCCATCATCGGCCAGCTCTACCAGGACTTCGTGTTCAACAAGAGCTCTGACTTCATGCAGGTCGAGTTGGTGGCGGTCTATTTCCTCAAGCTGGGGCGGGCGCAGGAGTCCGGCGACTGGGACGCCGCCGAGCGGCTGGACCGGATGATCCGCTGCCACCTCAAGGACCTCAAGGCAACGAAGATCGCCCGTGAGGGTGAGGCATCCCAGGGACCGGAGACGACACCCGCCGAGTGGGCCACGGCCCTGCTTGAGAAGCTGGCGGAGTCCCAGAAGAAACCGGCCCGGAAAACGACCGCGAGAGGGAAAACACGGAAATGAGGTCGGATAACACCACCACCCGCCATGCAGCGACCCGCGAAACACGCGGACTTGCGGCCAGCGCCGGCTTGGGAATGTCGGATAAGACGTGTTCTCTGACATTCCGAAGCCGCCGGTCGGCGGAAGGTTCTCTCAATCAATGCTTCCGACTGGCTCCCGAAGGCTCCGATGCTGCCCGCATCATTGCCTGCGGATGTGTTCGGGGACGCGACTGTAGGCTGACTGTCTCTTTCCTCTGTCATTGCCTGTCCGAAGGCGGGAATGGAAAAGCGGCCCGGGTGGACCGCTTGGCTTCCATGGTCGGCGGCGGATCAGAGGCGCTCGAGGGCGTCCTCCAGCGCGCCGTCCACAAGGTGTGTGTAGACCTGGGTGGTCGACAGGTCCCGGTGCCCAAGGGCCCGCTGGACCACCAGGATATCTCCGGTCCGGCTATAGAGGTGGGTGGCGAAGGTATGCCGCAGCGCATGCGGACTGAGTTTCTTGTCGATGCCGGCAGCCTTGAGCCAATACTCGAGCCGCCTGGCCACCTGCCGCTCGCAGAGCCGCTCTCCGCGGTTGGAGAGGAACATGGCCCGGCATTCGCCGTCGCCCCGGCGTCGGCGCTCGGCCAGGTAACTCCGCAGGAGGGAGCGCAGAGTGGACTTTAGAAACTTCACTTGCGGGACGGAGCCCTTGGCGAGCACGCGGAAATGCTTGGCGTCGAGGTCCACGTCCTCGATGTCAAGGTCGACGAGTTCCTGCAGCCGGATGCCGGTCCCGAGGAAGACCTCGATGATGACGCGGTCCCGGACTGCCAGCGAGGATGCCCTGCCGCGAAGTTCCTTGAGCAGACGGCGCTTCTCGGCCTCGGTCAGAAACTTGGGGGGAGTCCGGGGAAGCCTGCGAAGGGTCAACGACCCGGCCGGATTCTCCCGGACGATCCCGTTCTGCTCGGCCCAGGTGAAGAACGACCGGACAGCCGCCTTGAACCGGTGCATGGACGCCGGCGAGCGGACGCCGCCTCCAGCCGAGGTCGTCACCTCCGGTGAGGTCAACGCCTCGTCGACCATGGCGTTGGTCACCTCGTCCGGGACGATTCCCGGATGCCTCCGGAGGAGCGCCTCTGACAAGTACGAGAGGTCGCGCAGGTATGCACTGATGGTGTTCTCCGAACGTCCTTCGGCCTCGAGCCTTCTGCTGAAGGCTTCCAAGGCTTCGGTGAAACCGGGCCGCGCGCTGGAAGGCTCAGGACTGCTCAGCAGCCGGAGACTCGATGGCGTCGTGTTCGTCATTACGCTCTCCTCCTTTCTTGGCGCTCCGGCCCATGGGCGTGTCCTTGGGCAGGGGCAGCTTGTCGATGCGGCCGGTATCCTTGGCCCAGATCAGAAACATGCGGAGCACCCGCTTGGTCTTTTCGACCGTGGGCGCGGAGCGCTCCCGCCCGTTGGGCAGCTTGAGCAGCGCATCGGACTTGAAGAATTTTCCCACGTGCGGAATGAGGACGCTGGACAGCTTGCGCTCCGCACCGAAGAAGGCCTCGATCTGCTCGAAGTCCTTGCCGTAGGTGTAGAGCGTCCGCTCCTTCTTCCCCTGGGTCCGCAGGTGTTCCAGATAGGCCTGGGCGGCCTGATGCAGGGTCTCGTTCATGACTTGTTCTCCTTTCGTTTGTTGAGTTCAGGTTTCCCGGACCGGATGGTCCCGGCGTCGAAAACGCGCATTCGGCACCTCCTTTCAAACGGCTCAAGTCCTTGTAATTCAAGGCTCTACGCACATTCACATACAGGCTTCGTGTGCGCCGGAAGTCAAGGCGTTCCATGCACATTCCAGAGAAACAATCAGGCCCCGGGCGGGCCGGGAGGGGAATCATGAGAAGACAGGTCGAGATGATCCTGAAGGCGCTGTTGGCAGCGAGTCTGGCGGCATCCCTGTTGGGTTGCGCCGCTGCCAGGCCGCCCCAGCGGATTCAGGACGCCATTCACACGGCGAACCGCTACATGCCGGAGTACGTGGCAGAGGCCAACAAGGCCCTGGCCGACGCGGAGCACCCGGACCGGGAGCGGTTGAGGGGCATGGGCGACCGGCTGGCTGCGGTGATGGAAGCCCTGGACCGTTGGGCGTCGGGGCAGGAAAAAACGCCGGAGGGGGACAAGCGATGAAGGAAATCCTGGAACGGAACAGCGAGGCCGTCCGCGAGGCTGGACGGCAACTGGTCGAGATCGGTGCGGAGCTGGCTGCCGGGAAGATCGACGATGCCCTGGCCCGGCTCGATACCGCACGGCAGGCTTACCCCGAGTGGGAGGAGCTCGATCAAGCCGCGGCTGATATCGAAGGGGTGATCCGCGACCGCGAAGGGATGCTCGCCGTCCAGCACATCCTGGCCGAGATCGTCGGCACGGTCCTCGGGTCGGCCTTGAGGTCGAGGCTGCCCTGATGGCCCGGATATCCGCCAAGGAGCGCAAACTGGCGGAGACCCTGGCGGACCCGGTCCTCTGGGGACAGGGATACCTGCGCAACCGCGACGGGGGACAACGTGTCTACTGGCCGCACCAGGCGGAAGACCTGCTCTGCCCGGACAAGAATATCATCCACCTCGACGGGCGCGACGTGGGCAAGAGCGTCTGCATCACCACCGACGCCCTGCATTTCGCCTTCACCAACCGCGGCTGCCAGGGACTCGTCGCCGCGCCCCACCAAGGGCATCTCGACACGCTGATCGAGGAGATCGAGTTCCAGCTCGACGCCAACCCGGACCTCATGGTCAGTGTGGCTCTCACCAAATACGGCAAGCCCAAGATTCACCGCAAACCCTACTTCCGGCTCGAATTCACCAACGGCGCGATCCTCTACTTCCGTCCCGCCGGGGCTTACGGCGACGCTTTCCGCTCGCTGCATGTGGACCGGGTCTGGGTTGACGAAGGGGCGTGGCTCACCGAGCGGGCCTGGAAAGCCCTGCGCCAGTGCCTGAAGTCGGGCGGCAGACTGCGCATCTACTCGACGCCCAACGGGCTGCGCGACACGACCTATTACCGCTTGACCGGCTCGACCCAGTTCCGGGTGTTCCGCTGGCCTTCCTGGCTGCACCCGGCGTGGACCCAGGAGCGCGAGGCCGAGCTGCTGGAGTTCTACGGCGGGCGGGACAGCGCGGGCTGGCAGCACGAGGTGGCCGGCGAACACGGCAAGCCTTCCTACGGCGCGTTCAACATCGAGCACCTCAATCTCTGCCGACAGGACGTGGTCGAGTACCAGAAGGTCGTCGTCACCGGCGAGGAACTGCGCGGCTGCGCCACCGAGGAGGAATCCCACGACCGCCTGGAGATGCTGCTCAATCTCATGCCGCGGACCGGCGTCTTCTGGATCGGAGGAGATCTGGGCTACACCAACGACCCGACGGAGATCGTCGTGTTCCAGGAGATCGAACTGCCCGAGCGCAGGATCGTCAAACTGGTCCTGCGGGTCCGTATGGAGCACGTGGCCTATCCCCACATCGCCCAGACCGTCGCTCTTCTGGACCGGTATTACACAGCCTCGGGCATCGGCGTGGACAACGGCGGCAACGGGATGGCCGTCGTTCAGGAACTGCTGACCTTGGACAAGTACAAGGACCTGGCTCTTCAGGGGCGACTTCGCGGTTACGACTTCGGGGGCATGACCACCCTGGCCGTGCGCGACGGCCACGAGGTCAGGAAGCGGACCAAGGAATTCATGACCAGCTTGATTGCTGGAGCCATGCAACGACGTCAGCTCGTGTTCCCCATCGAGGACCTGGAGATCGAGGATCAGTTCACCACCCACACCTACACGCTGCACGACGGGCGCATCGTCTACTCAAAGGGCAACGACCATGTCATCGACGCCGTGCGCTGCGCCATGCTGGCCCGGGAGCAGTCCGTCCTCAACCAGGTGGGCGAGGAGACGGTTTCCTTGGTGCCGCTGACGACCGAGCCAGTGTTTATCTAAACGGGAAACTGCGGCTTGATGGGCGCGGGTTTCATCAAGACAATCCTTTGTGCTTTCGCACGTTGAGCGCCTTCCATTCGAGCAGCGGCTGGGATTGTATGCGTCGCTGAAGAGATTCGTCGTCGGTCAAAAGCGTGGGGTCGATCATCCCTCGGTCCAGCAGTAAATCCAAGAACGCCCGCTCGGGGTCCGAGAAAGGCAGCACGGCGGATAGACCTTCGCGGCATTCCCTTACAAGACGCTCTCCGTATTCGGCTGATTCCGCTTGGACCTCGGCCGCATTGACGCGCAGCGTAGGGACCAACTGCCTGGCCAAATCCATGGCGTCGAAGTCCACATCGTCCGAGGAGACCGTCCTCCAATCCTTTCTGTTCATCGCGCCGTAGACCACGAATCCGATACGAAGGCGGTAGGAATCGAGGTTTTCCATTCGGAGAATCCGATGGCTGTCGAACAGGTCCCGCGCCTGTCTGCGCGCCAACAACGCCGCGAGCTTCCCGGCCGCCAGTTCATGGCGATCCAGCATGGGAATCCCTATGGCCCGCCAAGTCCCGACGGAATGAGAGTCGCTGGTCACCACCGGCCATAACGGGACACGGAACATGAAATTGATGTCCACTTCGAGGTTCCCGCTCCGGCCGGGGGCGCTTTCATACCGCAACGACCACTTGCCTCCGGCGTGTTCTTCAGGCATCCGCCTGACGGTGAAGCCCTCCCGAGCGAAGACCGCTTGAACAGCCTGCTCGACCTTGGGACGCTCGGCGAGCATGCCGTCACGATCTTCGGCTCCCACGTAGTTCAGATCGATGTCGACGGAGAGCCGGGGCACATCGAAGACGAAAAGATTCAAGGCCGTTCCGCCCTTGAGGACCAACTTCCCTTTGAGGAAAGGGTGGCTTCGCATGGCATCGAGCAGCCCAAGCAGGTGAGCGACCTTTTCGAGCACATCCGGTCTGAAGCCCGTTGCCTGCGCTTCGGCGGCCAGCTTCTCTGGGGAGATTTTCATAGTACCTCCCCCCACGCCCGTTCGAGCACTTCCCTTGGAACCACCAAGTTCCATTCCGACACGAGGCGACCGGATGTCCGCTTGGCGCGGTCCAAATAATGCGGTTGCCGGGGCCGCAGATCGTGAAGCGCCTTGAGGTGACGGTCCTCCACCATCAACGGTTCGCGGTGCTGTTCGAGAAAGAACCCCACCTTCGCCCCGGTGGTCGCGTTTCCGAGCAGGAGCGCGTACTCCACGACCTTGTCGAGGTCGAAGAACTCGACCGACTCCAGCGACCGCCAGATTTCCTCCCAGCTTCCCGAAAGGTCCGGACGATCCAGGACGTCCACCAAGGTCCGCTCCAGGCTCGCGACCCGTAGCTCCATTCCGGCGCGCTCTGGGGTCGAAACGCCGACGTGGACTTTTCCCGCGCGGAGGAGAGTGTGTGGAAACCTCGTTCCCCGGAAAACATGGGAGCGGAACGTCAGAGGTCCAAGCGGGCGGGATGCCGAGTACGTGATGTGTGTATAAACCGAGTAAGCCTTTCCGTGAAACTCCAGCGCCGTATGGTGCGACAACACCGAATCCGGCGTCAGCTTCGCGGCGACGAGGAACGGATCGACCGGATACGAATCCGTATCGGCTCCCGCCGGGATGACGGCATACAACCCGCGGCGTACCCGAACGACGCGTCCGGCCTTCTGGTGGTACGCCAGGAGCGCCTCCTGCGCCCGCCCGCCGACTTCGCCATGGGACGACAGATGGTTGGCCAACTCCTCTCCGGTGAAAACCGGGTGCTTTCGGAAAAACTCATCATGTTTCATCGTCGGTATCCTTGACTTAGTTTCACGTTACCCATAGCAATATTATGGGTTTTGAGTAAAAAAGTCAAGTGCAAAAGTCTGGGCTTCTTGACGGCATCACGCGAAACCCATCTGAAATTATGGGTTTCGCGTGCGTGTGTCAAGCGCCGAACAACCCGCCCACCGACGTTCCTTCCCCGCCTCCGGTAGATAACCCCAGGGGCGGGCTTTCCCCGCCACACGGCGCGAATGTCGCGCCCACAAGGGCAAGAAACCGAGAGGACCCCGGTGGAAACACGAAGCAACTCGACACCCGACAGCCCGGCATCCGGATCGGGCGCTGAGCCGACGCCGCTTTCAGCGGACGGTCTGGTGCTCGTTCCTCTGGCAGCCGCCGCGGCCTTGGACCCGTCCGTGTTCAGCAAGGTCAACGCCTCCGAAGCGATCCCGGCCTCCTGGGAGGACCGGGCGCGCAAGGCCTGGGAGTACTACCTCGAAGAGCCGCTGGTGAAGAACTGCGTCAACTCCTGGCGCACCTTCGCCGTGGGCGAAGAAATCAAGATCGCGGGCGATGACGAGAAGGTGAAATGGGAGGCCGTGGATGTCGCCGACCGCCTGAGCGTCTCCGAGTTCGTCAAGGACATGATTCTCCAACTTCTGGTCAAAGGCGACGCCGTCGGATTCAAACGCTACACCAAGGACGGCAAGGAACTGGAGGAACTGGTCTGCGTCAACCCGGTTTCGGTCAAGGTCAAGTACGCCCAAGGTCGGCTCGTCGAAGCCCGGCAGACGCCGGAAGACAATCCCGCCGCGGACGAGGGGCTGGACCTACCGGTGGAGCAGGTGCTCCATCTCAAGTGGGACGCGCCGGCCTTCTCGCCACGGGGCAACTCGCTCGTCCTTCCCGCGTTCCAGTCCATCGAACTCCTCCGCGATTACCGCCGGGCCGAACAGGCCATCGCCAAGCGCTGGGCCACGCCATTCAGGCTTCTCAAAGTCGGCGGCGCGTTCGGCCAGAAGATGGTCATGCCCGACCAGAAGATGCTCGAACAGGTTCGGGACATGGTCAACAAGATGGACCTCAAGAGCGGCTTGGTCGTCCCCTTCTACGTCACGGTCGAGACACATGGCACCGAGGGGCAGGTCCTCAACGTCGAGGACAAGGTCAAGGAAGTGAAGGAGGACATCGTCGTGGCGCTTGGCCTCTCGCGGTCGCTGGTGACCGGGGACGGCCCTAACTTCGCCACGGCCTCGGTGAGCCTCCAGAAGATGCTGGTGATGATCCGGGAGATCAAGCAGGCCGCCCGGATCATCCTGAATTGGATATTCAACGACTGGCTGGAGCTCAAAGGCTGGGAAGACAAGACGCTCCAGTTCCTGTTCAACGACCTCGATCCCTCGGACGCAGTCGATTTCAAGCGCCTGCTCATCGAGCTCTACGACCGCAAGCTCATCAGCCGTTCGAGCCTGCAACTAAAGATGGACCTCGACCCTGACATCGAGGCCGCCAACCGGGAGACCGAGAAGCGCTCGGTGGACATGCTCGACGAAAAGCAGATCAAGCCCATCGTCGATATGGTGACGGCCGGGATCATGGGCGTCGAGACGGCGCAGGAGATGCTCGGCCTCGACCCGGCGAAGAACCCGGCTGGGAGCCGCGCCGAGGCATCGTGGGCCGGACCGTTCGCCCGCGCAAGCGTCGCCGCCGTCTGCGACGACTGCGCGCATTTCGACGGCGATCTCAACCACTGCCGGGTCCAACGAAACGAAACCACCTTCGATACACCGGTCTGCCGTTTCTTCGACCCGAAGACCGCCGCGATGGAACGCGGCTCCGACCGGGAGAAGGAACCGACGTCCCGGCAGGCAGCGTGCCGGGAGTGCGGGGGATGATCGGTGCGCTCGCGGCAGAACGTCCGCTCTCCCAAGCCGAGGCCATCCGCCTGGCCACGGAGAAAAGCGTCCGCGCCCGCAATCTCTATATGGAGCAAACGGTCGCCGATCTGACCGCGATGCTCGCCGCCGCCGAAGAGGAGGTGCGCCGCGCCATCCTCCGCTACAAGAGCCTCGGCTCCCTCCCTGACAACAAACTTGCCGCTCTCGAAGGCCTCAAGAAACTGCAAACCGACATCCAGGAGACCACGAGCCGCCTGCACCGGGAGCAGACGCTGCTTTTCCGGAAGACGGCCAAGACATCCTTCCGCCAAGGCGTCTACCGCGGCATCGACGAGTTCGCCGCGGCCCAGCTTCCCTTCTACCGTGACTTGACCCCGGAGGGTATCGACAAGCTCGCCACCCGAGTGTTCACCCTGGTGGACACGGATGCCCTCGATTTCATGACCAACTACAACCTGGTCCTGGCCGGCGACGTCAACCGCGAACTGGCCGACGGCATCAAGCGGGTCGTGATGGGCGGCGTCGCCACCGGCAAGGGCGTGGAGGACATCGTCCGCGACCTCGGGCGCGTGGTGAAAGACCCGGAGTCCTTCCGCTACGCCGGTTCCAAGGTGTTCACCAAGGCCCAGTACCGCATGGAGGTGATCGCCCGCACGGAGGTCCTGCGCGCCCATAACCAGGGGCGACTCAAGTTCCACGACCAGGTCGGAGTTCGGAAGCTCGAATGGATGACCATGGAGGACGAGCGGGTCTGCCCGGTCTGCGGGCCGCTGGACGGCAAGGTGTTCGACACGAACCGCTTTCCCCAGCAACCGGCCCATCCCAACTGTCGCTGCACGAGTGTGGTCGCGTGGCCCCTGGCGATCTGCGGAGGAGAGCTGGGGGCCAAAGCCGCGGCTGAACCCGCCGCGTGCATCATCCCGCCCCAGACCATCGAAGAGCAGGCGAAGGCCAAGGCGGCGGAAGACGCGAAGCTCAAGGCAGCCTTCGAAGGCGGACAGATCGCCGACCTGAACACTCTGAGCGTGAAGCAACTCCAGGCCCTGGCCAAGCAGAACGGCGTCTCCATCGCCCGGACCAAAGCCGACTTCATCCATCTGCTCGACGCGGCGGAGCCGGGCGTGGACCACTCCAGCCTCGCCGGAGCCGCGCTCGACGCCAAGCTCAAGGAACATAAGATCGGCCTGCTCCGCACCAAGGACGACCTGATCCAACTCCTGGCGCAGAAACAGGCGTCCCTCAAGCAGGCGCAGCAACTGGCGGACCAGCTCAAGAAGATTCCGCCGAGCGGCGGGCTGCACGACCTCACCGTGGTCGAGCTGCAGAAGATGGCCAAAGCCAAGGGCGTCTCCCTCAACATGACCAAGCAGGACGTGATCGACCTGCTCGACGAGTTGGAACCCGGCGTCGATCACAAGGCGCTCCAAGGCGCGACCCTGATCGACGCCAAGAAGAAGCACCACATCGGCCCGCTCAAGAACAAGCAGCAGCTTGTTAAGGCGCTGGAAAAGGCGGCCGGTGAGGAACTGGCGGAAAAGGCCAAGAAGGAAGCTCTCGAAGCAGCCGAGAAGGCCGCAATCAACAAGGCGAAACAGGCAGTCGAACAGACCGCTGCAAAGGTGATCGTGCCGGAGTCCCCCGCAGGATACGCCGACTTCCTCTCGGCGGTGAAAGATGCGGAATCGGCGCTCGCGGCTTCGCCCGGCCTGCCGCAGGAGATACTCGAAGGACACGCCAAAGAGATCGCCATCAAGAAAAAGCTATTCCAGGACCAGGTCTCGTCCATGAAGGTCGGCGACCTCAAGACCCTGGCCAAGGACACCAAGCTCAAGCACTGGCAGTGGGCGAACAAGGACGAACTGGTCACTCTGCTTACGGAGACCGACCCGGCCAAGATCGAGGCCGCCAAGACCGGCATCGAAACGAAGCACGCAGCCTGGTTGGAAAAGCACGGCGGCAAAAAGAAGGTCGCCGCGCCCGAACCTGCGAAACCCGCGCCGACTCCGAAACCGACGCAGCCGTCGCCGCCGGTTTTCTCCAAGAAAGGCGCGCAGTTCGAGGAGGCGGACGCGGCCTGGATCGCCAAGGGCAAATCGGGAAACTTCACATCCGCGGGCAAGGCGCAGGTCGGCGGCGCGCACAGCAAGGAATTCTGGACCGATGAAGCGGGCGACCGCTGGCTCTTCAAGCCGGTTGAACGGGCCGGTGACGAGTTCATCGCACATGGAGAAGAAGCCGCCTACAAAATCGGACGCCTCATCGATCCGGTCGCCGTCGAGGTCCGCACCATCCGCCTGAATGGACGCCTCGGCTCCATCCAGAAGTGGCGGACCGACCTCAAGGATCGCTTCGACTTCGCCGGATTGGACCTCACAGACCTCACCACCGTTGAGATCGAGCAGATTCAGCGGGAGCACGTCGTCGACTGGTTGATCTCCAATCACGACGGCCACGCCAAGCAATTCCTGCGGGGGCGTGACGGGAAGGTCTACGGCATCGACAAAGGACAGATCTTCAAATACCTGGGCGAGGACCGCCTGGCCGTCGACTATCACCCGAACGCCAAGTACGGCGAACAAGAGCCTTTTTACAATACGGTTTTCCGCGCCGCCAAGGAAGGCAAGGTCAAGATCGATCCCGCGGCGACTCTCCGCTACATCCGCGAGGTGGAGAAGATCGCCGACGAGGATTACCTGGCCATCCTGCGCCCCTACGCCGAGGGACGGTTCGGAGGGGACGAATCCCGCAAGCAGGCCTTCTACGAAACGGTCCTGGCGCGGAAGCGGAACCTGCGGCGCGACTTCGAGGGTTTCTATGCGGACGTACTGGGCCGTCGGGACTTCCGTTTCGAGGATGTGTTGGAGGCGCTGCCGAAGACCCGACTGGGGCCGACCGAGGAGGCGCTTCTTGAGGAAGTCCGTTCACTCGGCTGGCAGGGGAAGGTATTGCCCTTCGACGAGGACGACATCGAGGACCAGAACGCCCTGGTCTTCGTCGAGACCCTGAAGGGAAAGCAGCGGACCGTGGTCAAGATGAAGGTTCGGCCCGAAGCGGAGGGAAAGCTTCTTGAGGCGCTGCGCAAGGCGGGAGTCGATACTGCGACCGCCCGGGTGGGTGAGGCGCTGCCGCAGGACGTTTTCGCGCAGGACATATTGTCCGCGGTGAAGACGGTCAACCACCACGCTACGGACCAGCAGTACAACCAGGGGACGCTCAAAAAGGCTACGGACCATCTGAAGGCGTTGAAGCGGCTGGCTGACTCGACCGACCCTGACGAACGGGCCATGGCCCGAAGCTACATGGACTGGATCGAGAAGGTCCAGGAAGCCGCCCGTGAACACAAACCGGTCGGGGGACGGTTCGATGTATATCTCAAGAAACATGCCGCGCCGGAAAAGAAACCCAAGGAGGCTCCCTTCACCGTGCGGCGGACGAAGGTGCTTCAGGCCAAACGGGAGCTGAAGAACGGCGAACTCGTTGTCGTGGACGAGGCGGCGGACAACTCGGCGCTGTTCCGCGGTCGTGCCATGAAGGCCGGCGAGCAATACGAAATCGACTTCGGCGACGGCACGCGCGCAGTCTACCGCCCGTGGTCGGACAAGAACCTCTATGCCCAGCAGGGCGAACTCGAGATGGTCCTCCCGGACAGACCTGACGCCAAGAGCCTCGAACGGGCCATGGAACGTATGGAATCGCTGGGCATCAAGGCAGGTGCGGCCACGCCGCAGGACGCCGAGCTTCTCTATCTTCACAAACAAGCCTACCTCGCCAAGGTGGACCGAGAGCCGGACTACAAGCGGCTGGTCGAGGAGCTGGACCGCCGGGCTGCGGGCAAGGAGGAACGGGTCCGGGAGATACGCGGCTTCTGGGAAAAACGGCTCGGAGTGAAAGACATCACCCGCATGCCGGGCTACGACCCCATGGGTGAATACCAGGCTGCTTTCAAGAATCCCGCCAAGCGAGCAGGCTACAGGCATCAATACCGCTTCGACATTTCCGACGCGGACATCGAGAAGCAGATGAAGGGATACGGCCTTCACCACCGTTTGACCAACGGCGAAGACGTGGCGTCGTTCATCGACGCGGCGCTGGGAAACAACGGAGCCATGGTAAGCACGGTCGAGAAGCTGCGCGCCGGTGTGCCGGTGGGCGGGATGTCGCCGGAAGCGGACATGGACACCGGCGGCGCGAGCTATTTCTTCACCCGGATCAAGAAGCTTCCGACGGCCGGAGGGTCGTCCGACACGGGGCTCTACTTCAAGAATCGAATGCTCCGGCGCATGGATGCCATCAGCTATGACCACGATGCCTTCGGACGGGTGAGGGACGAATACGTCTCGAACCACCGGGGGAGCACGCCCGAGGAGTGGAAACAGTTCGCCCGCCGAGGTAGCAACGAGACGATCTTCAAGTACTCGGTGACCCTGCTGGACAACATCGACGTGATCGTGGTCGGAAGCGAGCGGGAAAAACAACGGCTGCTGGAGGTCTTCCGCAACCGCAAAATCATGAAGCTGCCCGACGGCCGCAAGGTCGAGGACATCGTGCTGGTGAGGTGAGCATGAAAGAATTCATCGAAAAGGAAAAAGGCCGTCTGCAGGCGCTCTTCGAGCCGTTCAACACCAGAGGCTCCTGGATGACGCTGGCGGACAAAGGCCGGACGCCGGTCCGGGTCGGTATCGTGGACGGGTTCACCGTGACCCGCGTGGCCCCGCAATTCGACGCCCGCGGGGATGTGACGCGTGTCGATTTCTGGCTTCTCATCCGGCTCTCCGGATACGACGAGGGCTTCCAACACGCCCACACCATCAAGGTCGTCTCCTGGTCGCAGGACGACACCTACCTGCTCGATCTGCTCGATGATCGGGACCGCTGGTTCCATATTGAGCTCATCTTCCCTGACCAGGAACCCAACGAGGCGGCGGACTGGAAGCGCTGGCGAGACTATAAGGCCGGAAACCTGGACCGATTCAAACGGATCGACGCGGAGCTTCTGACCGAGCACACCCGCATTGCGGAGGAATGGGAATGAAGCTCAGATACATGATCGAATACGCGCTCCGCGACCGTATCCGCAACCCGCGCTATGAACCCATCGGCGTTTGGGCTCAGGGCCCGGGACCGGGTTTGGACCTGGTGATCGAGTTTCTGCCCGGAAACGCGGACGCCGAGGAAGACGCTCAGTGGGTGGTCAACCGGCTGGTGGAGCAAGGCGTCCGCAGCCTCCCTGATGATTTTCTGGCTTACCACCAGGGCACCCTTTCCCAATACCGCGGCATGCGCGGTCCCGTGGTCGAAAGCGACGAATACCCGTCCGCAGAGGCCTGCGCCCGGTCGGTCATCGACCGGATCAAGTCGGGCCGCGTTTCCTGATCCCCCCTCCGACACTTTTCGACGGTCTCCGGTAGGTATCCAAGCGACAGGGCTCTCGGCCTGATTTCGGGGTTCACCCCGGGCACGGGCCGACCGCCCACCGGCATCAACCGGATTTGTCGCGACATGACCGGAGAACCGAATGGAGCTTTTCGCAACCGACCGTGAACGGCTGGCGTTCCTCCTCGAAACGGACGCCGCCCTGGACCTGGACTTCGAGGCGCTCGAGGCCCAGGCCGAGGCGGCTGCCGAGGAGCCGTCGCCGGAAGAGCGGCCGAAATACATCACCAACTACATCGGCTCGAAGCAGAAGCTGGTCGACTGGATTTGGAAACACACGCCGGAGGGGGTGGAATCCGCGGCCGACGCCTTCTCTGGTTCGGCGGTCGTGGCCTACATGTACAAGACCAAGGGCCTGCGGGTCCTGGCCAACGACCGGCTGCGCTACTGCCACCACGCGGCCCGGGCGATCATCGAGAACGACAAGGTGCGTCTCTCCGATGAGGACCTGGAGGCGCTGCTCGCGGACAACGCGAAGGCGGGCACCTTCGTCCGGGACAACTTCAAGGGCATCTTCTTCGCCAAGGGCGTCCACGGCCTGATCGACACGATCCGGTCGAACATCGACAAACTCTCGGGTTTCAAGAAAGACATCGCTCTCTTCGCCCTGGGCAAGACCTGCATGTCCGGCAAGGGCGGCTTCGGGCATTTCTCGTCGTCGACCCGCTACGGCAAGCGCGAGGACACCCCGGAGGAATTCAAGGAGCGGCTGCGCAAGAACGTGGCCCGCATCAACGCCCTCGTTTTCGACAACGGCAAGGAGTGCAAGGCATCCCACAAGGACATCAACGACTTCCTGCCGGAGGCCAAGGCCGACCTCGCCTATTTCGATCCGCCTTACGCCACGGAGTTTTCGACCACCAACTACGAGAAATCCTACCACTTCGTGGAAGGACTGATGACCTATTGGGAGGGGCTGACCCTTGTCGAAGACTCCAAGACCAAACACTACGAGACCGACCACAAGACCGTGACCCGCGCCAACGCCGCGGAGTTCTTCGAGTCCTTCCTCGGCAATGCCAAGCACTTCCCGCACTGGCTCATTTCCTACCGGGACCATGCCTATCCGAACGAATCGGAAATGCGACGGATCATCGCCTCCCTGGGACGGGATTCGTCGATGCGCTCCCACGATCACCATTACGCCATCACATCCCGGCACGGCGAGGCGTCCCACGCCAAGGAACGTCTGTTCATCT
Source organism: Candidatus Inralta sp. (assembly GCA_039794185.1). Classification (GTDB taxonomy): domain Bacteria; phylum Nitrospirota; class Nitrospiria; order Nitrospirales; family Nitrospiraceae; genus BQWY01. Next base: position 38,987 of record JBDIVW010000015.1, read on the forward strand.
GCCGCAGAGCCGAGGGCGCGGAGCGGTCCGCCAAGGCGTCCACAGAGGACAGCCTGCGGGCAGAAGCCGTCTGGGAGGAAACCGAGAATGAGGTCCGCTACCGCGTCCGGAACCCGGACGAGTTCGAACCCGACAGCTTCCGCCGCAAGCCCCTGGAGGGCGTCGACGGCGTGGCGATCATCATCGGACGCTTGAAGAAGGAGTTCGTGCCCGAAGGCGGCAATCCGCGCTCCATGGTGCTGCAGGCCTACCGGTTCGTCCGCAAGACGGAGAAGAACCCGGACGGCTGGACCATGGAAAAAGCCAAGGAGTGGATCGACAAGCACGAAGCCGGACGGGCAGTGGATGCCGCCCTGCGCGTGGAGGAGAACCTGATCGCTCTGGCGGATGCGCCGCTGGGCGAATCGCTGGACCTCTTGAGCTGCCAGGCCGGGAAAGCGGAATCGGTCCGCGTCACCGGTTTCATGGGCAGCAAGTACCTGATGCTCGGCTGGATCGAAAGCCATGTCCCCAAGGACGCGGAGAGCATCCTCGATGCTTTTTCAGGCGGGGCCAACGTCGCCTATCACTTCAAACGCAAAGGGCTGAAAGTCATCGCCAACGATCTCCTGCGGTATCCCCACCATCTGGCGCGGGCCGTGGTGGAGAACTCCAGCGAGACTCTGAGCGACGAGGACGTGGACCGAATCCTCGCCCCCAATGCGGACGCGGGCACCTTTATCGTCGATCACTTCTACGGCTACTACTACACCAAGCCGGTGCTCCGGTGGCTCGACCAAGTCTGGGCGAACATCCAGAAGCTTCACGGCTACAAGAAAGATCTGGCGCTGGCCGCGCTCGGCACCACCGTCAAGGCGAAGAGCGCCTTCGGTCAGTTCTCGCGGTCCAAGATGCACCGCAAGGCAGACCTCGACACGGATGCCAGCCTGGAGCAATCCCAGCTCTCCAATCCGCCGCTGTCCAAGTTCATCGAGTCGTTCCGGCGCTCGGTGGGCCAGCTCAACCGGCTCGTCTTCGACAACGGCAAAGAGTGCAAGGCCTTCAACCTGGATGCGGCGGAGGCGGTCCGGCGATTCGGCGCGGACGTTCTGTATCTGGACCCGCCCTACGTCACCGAGTTCGGCAGCAACGATTACGAGGACTCCCTGCATTTCATCGAGGGTCTCATGACCCGCTGGGCGGACAAGGAACTCCAGGACAATCCCCGCCGCAACTATCCGTCCCGGACGCGTTACACCAAGGAATCGATCCGTTCCCTGATGGAGACGATGGCAGCCGACGCCCGGGGCAAATACGGCACGGTGCTCCTCTCGTACCGCGACCGGGCTTTCCCGCGGGAAGAGGAAATCAAGGAGATATTCGCCGAGCACTACGGTCTCGTCCGTGTCCGCGGCATGGAGGTGGACTACAACATCGCCAAGGACATCGGCCGGGAAGGCAAACACGCCCGGGAACTGCTCTTCGTCGCTTCCAAATCACGCGGTGCGGCGCGCTCCAAAGCGGATACGCGGGCACCGGCGGCATGTCACACCTCGTTCCCTGTAGAGCTGTCGCTCGATACGTTCACCGGGCTCCAGACCGAAGCGGCGGCATTGGACCAGGCCGCGGGCGATCCGCAGTTCACCTTCATCCTCTGCCGGGCCGGCACGAACAAGAACGGCGACCACTTCACCCCCGACGAACTGGCAGCCCGTTACATGACGGCGATCAACAAGAAGATCGACCTGAAGCATTCCCAGGATTTTACCGACATCGTCGGCGGCATTGTGGGGGCGGATTACGTCGAGGACGAAAGCGGCGGCCGGATCGAGTGCGCGGGGGAACTCTATGTCTCCGACAGCCCGCACGCGCAGTTGGCCTACAAGCTCATCCGCAAAGGGATCATTTCCCAGGTCTCCATGGAATGCGACTACGAGGAAGGCGAGTGCTCGGTCTGCGGCAAACGCGTCGTTTCGAAAAGCGATTACTGCGTCCACCTGCGCAAGAACAAGGGCGGCGAGATCCAGGGGCAGCCCGTCTACGAAATCCTTCACGGCGTCACTTTCACCGGACTCGGGCTCCTCGACCGCAAAGGAGCGGATGAAAACGCCCGAATCCTGAAAGTCGCCGCGGCGGAAAACGATGGTTCGACAACCCACTCTGAAGGAGGTCCGACAATGGACGAGAAACACAAGGAAACCGAGGAACGGGCGGTGGAAGCCGCCAAGAAGAAGGACGACGGCGGCGGCGGGACCGCGCCCGATGACAAGACCCGGCTCAAGGAACTGGAGCGGGAGAACAAGGAACTCAAACAGCAGGTTCTCGCGCTGCAGAAGCAGCTCGAGGAACTGGAGGCGGAGAAAAAGGCCGCCGCGAACAGGAGCCGGGCCCAGAAGCTCCTGCGCAAGATCGAAAAGAGCGGGCTGGCATTCGAGAGCGACGAGGATCGCGAACAGGAGCTGAGCCGTCTGGCCGGTCTTTCCGACGACGCCTTCGCCGCCAGCGAAGCCGCTTTCGAGCGGATGATGAAGGCCGGTTCCCGCGGTCACTCCGAGGACAAGGGCGCGAAGGACCGAGGAGCGGGCGCGGAAACCACGAAGGCGTCATGCGGTTGCGACGACCCGCCCCTGCGCAGCGACGCGGGCGTCCGTCCGAAGGACGTGGAAGACAAAAAGACGAGCCTCGAGGACCGGCTGAAGAGCGGCTTCATGGCCGCCTACCGGCAACGAGTGGCGACGGCGACCGGCGAACCGGTTTCGACCAACTGACAAAGGAGGAATGACCATGGCTTTCATCAATCCCAATCACCGGGGCCTCGCATACGGCGACGGCTACCTGCAGGGCGACGGCCAACTCGGCCAGGTGGTGAGGATCGTCGGCAACGACCTCTTCGCCGTGAACACCACGCCGACGGCCAAGTCCTTCGGCATTCTGATCAAGGACTACAAGAACGGAGAGATGCCCGGCATCTACTGCATGGGCGGCGTCTACGAGACCGACGTCTTCGAAGGGACCGTGAATCCCGGCGACGACCTGAAGGTTTCGGCCAACGGCAAACTCACCGCGGGCGTGCAGGCGGGCGAGGAAGTCATCGCCCGGGCCGTCTCCGTCTCCGGCGGAACGATCAAGTTCCGGATGCTCATCTGATTACAGGAGGAAAACGATATGGAGACGATCCGCATGAACGTGCACAGCCAGGAATACATGGAGACGATGGCGCGCCTGATGTCCGAGGCGCTTGAGTCCCCGGAAGGGATGCGCGCACTGGCCGCGGCCATCGCCGAACCCATCGAACAGGAAATCAAGCGCAAGGAGATCTCTTCGCTCCTGCTCACGAAGCACACTCTGCCCAAGGGAGAGCGCCCTCTTTACCAGAAGAAGCCCAAAGTGAAGGCCTACTGGATTTCCACCGAAGGCGAGGCTCAGGAGCAGGAAGTCGGCAAGGACGAAGTGGAGTTTCCCACCAACCGCATCCACTCCGCACCCATGGTCGACGTTTCGGTGCTCAAGAACGGCAACATCGGCACCCTGATGGACATCCAGACCTCGGCCGCGGACGAAATCCGCAAGGAGATCGACAAGCGGACCATTACGGTGCTTTCGGCGGCGGTTCCCGCGGCCAACACCGTGGAGGTGACCGGCGCGACCCTCACCGAGGAGGCGCTCAACGAGGCGATCTCCATCATCGAAGACCTCGAGTTGACGGTGAAGTACATCGTCATGAGGGGCCGGCGTTTCAATGACCTGCGGGGCTGGAACCTCGACCCGGAAACCAAAGCCGAACTGCGGGCCAAGGGCGTCATCAAGAACTACGGGACCGGCGGCATTCTGCTGACCGCCGCGCAGGCCATCGACGAGGTGCTGCTCATCCCCGACGAGGAAGTGGGCAAGTTGCCGGTGCGCGAAAACCTCAAGACCGAAGCCATCGAGCAGAAGACCCGCTTCAAGACGGGCTGGCTCGTCTGGTCGGAACTGGGGCAAGGCATCACCCGCCCGGACATTCTCGCCAAGATCAAGATTCTCGGCTGACGGAGGTGAACCGTGACGGTGAAACTGAAGAACATTCGACCGGGAGTCCTGATCATCGCCGACGCCAAGCTGCGTCTCGATCCGGGCGAGACCTTTGAAACGGACGCGCTTTCCCCCCAAATGGAATCGGCGTTGTCCGCGGGAAGGCTCGCGCGGATGGACGGCAGAGATGATAAGCCGAGAGAGGAATCAACCTCGTCGGCCGAGCCGCGGCGAGAGGACATCACCGATCTTACCGCAGCCGAGGCTATTTCCCGGATCGGCGTCGAAAAGGACCCTGACAAACTTAAAGCCCACTTGGCGGGCGAGAAACGACGAACGGTGATCGACGCCCTCAAGAAGCGGCTGACGGAGGTGGAAGGTGGCGCTGGCTGATCTCGTCGCCGTTCTCCGGACCGACCTGTCCGACCCCCAGGGCGAGCTGTTCACCGATGACGTCCTTTCCCGATGCATCCTGAAGGGCGTGTATCGTTTGGCGCGCGACCTGGAGCTTTCCCTGTCCGTCGTGAACGGAGAGGTGGTTCCGGAGCCGGAAGGCGAGACTCGTGAACTGCTGCTTTTACTTGGCCAAATACATGCCTGCCAGGTCATGCGGGCCCAGACCGCCAATGCGTTTTCCTTTTCCAGCGGCGACAAGCGGGTAGACAAGACCAAGCAACCCGAGCATTGGGCCGGACTCGAGGAAGACCTCAAGGCCGTGTACAAGCAGCGGCTGAGTGAAATCAAACCGGGAGCCGCCGCATCCCCCGAGGACTACATCATCACCCCCGGAGGACTCGCGCCGGTCATCTACGATCAAGGAAGCGAGCTTGATCTGTGACCCTCTTGAGCGATCCCGAGAAAGCGGCGGCCGCCGGGGACGTAAAGGAACTGATCCTTGCATGCGGGCAGGAAGCGGCGTTGCTGCGCGCCGTTCCGGGCGAGCGATTGTATGGATCGGACGACGCATCGTTCACTGAAGTGGAGACCTTTCCGCTCGAGTTCATCGAAACGCCGCCGGAGGACCTCGCCAACAAGATCGACGCCACGGCCTGCGTGCTCCCCGCCCTGGATGTGAGACCGGAAGACCGGGTGCGCAGCGGGGCGGACGTTTTTCGGGTTCAGACCGTAGTGGAAGAGCGCCTTTTCGGCGTCGCGACCCACAAGGTGCTGAAGCTGGTGCGCATCCATGGGAGTTAAGCGTTTCGGCGACTGGGAAAAGGCGAAAGCGAAGCTGGCCGCCAATCCCGGAGCCCGGCTCGCCCTGGCGATCCGGCAGGCGACCATCAAGAACGCCATTCTCCTCGTCCGCGAGATCAAGCGCGGCATCCGGTCCCAGGCTCCCGGCGGAAAGGCGTTCATCAAGTTGGCCGAGAGCACCATCGCACGCAAGGGCTCCAGCAAGGCCCTGATCGACACCGGCTTCCTCGTCAATTCGATCACTCAGCGCATCCTTTCGGACCGGGCTTTCGTGGGACTCCTGCGCGGCACTGTCAACAAGGACGGCGACGACCTGGTGAACATCGGCGCGGTGATGGAGTACGGAGCCACCATCCAGCATCCCAACGGCGCGGTGATCGTCATCCCGCCACGTCCCTTCCTGCATCCCACCATGGAAAAGTACCGCGAGCAGATCATCGAGAACTACCGCCAGGCCATCCGCGCTGCGCTCTGATCCCCGCCGACACTTCCCGTCCGGCTCCGGTAGGTATCCAGCGGAAACGTTCGCTTGAGCCGGAGGAACCGGAATTGGAAACCGTTCGCACAGTCGTTGAAAACCTGATCCGCCTGGTCAAAGCGGAGATCGACCCGGACGCGGTGCTCGTCGCCGCGGACGACGTCTTCGAGGTGCCCAACGTGCCGAGCCTGATCCTGCAGGGACCGACGCTGGCGGAAAACGGCGACCGCCGCACCATGGCCCACATAGTGGAGAAGGATGTCCCGAACCTCGTTTATGAACAGTGTCGGCATCCCCGGCTCTACCACCTCGACTTCGACGTCATCGTCACCGCCGGCCATGAAGGCGATCTGCTGGACCTCCAGGAACGGGTGGCCCGTTTCTATCAGCTCCACTCGGTCCTGGTCGTGGAAGACCGTGGCTCCCTCAACCTGACGGAGATCGTCCCCTTGGGCGGGTTGCGACGGGTGAACCTGTCCAACCTGCGCCAGAGCAGCGGCCGCTGCCGGATCGAGGACTGCCCGGTTTACGACGGCCTCGTCGAAACGGGCCCGCTCATCAAAGACCGCCGGTTCGAGTTCCGGGACGGCGTCGAGGAGGATCGGCTCCATACCCCATGAAACAAGGAGGAACCACTGTGATCGAAATCAAGAATCTTCTGTTCCAACCGCTCACGTTCCACCTCTCGGGAAGCGGCCGGGGACTTCATCTGAATCCCCGCGAGCGCAGAACACTGGGAGAGGACGACATTTCCCCCGAGATCGATGCCGCGGCAAAGCGGGGCTTCGTGTCGCTGACGCCGGCGACGCCGACCGTTCCCGAACCCGAGACGGCGCGGGAAGAGCCGGTCGAGACCGAGACGGAAAACACCGGCGCAAACGGCGGCAAACGTCGGAAACGGAGGTAACCCATGGGCACGTATCTTTCACCGGGCATCTATACCCGCGAAGTCGACTTCAGCTTTTACGTCAAGCAGATATCCACCTCCTCCTGCGGCATGGTGGGTGTGGCCGAACGCGGCCCTATCAACAAGCCCGTTCTGGTCACGAGCTGGGAGCAGTTCATCAACAAGTTCGGCTCCTACCTGCAGGCCGGATACCTCGCCTACGCCGCAAGGGCGTTCTTCGACAACGGCGGCTCCGTCCTTTTCGTGAACCGCATCGCTCATCTGACCGACCCCACGGATCGGAACACCCTGACCGCCGTGAAGGCGCAAGCCGTCCTCAAGGACCGGCGCGCGGCGACGGCGTCACTTGTAACCGGCACCGTCGGCACGGATCGCATCGCGTGGCGGGCGATTCAGCCGGGGGCCGCGGGAAACGCCGTCTCCGTCGAACTCGTCGTTTCGGGAAACGATACGCCGCTCTCCGTCGAGGTCTTGGGACAAGCAATCACCGTCAACCTGGCGACCGACGGCGCGGGCGATCCGGTATCCACAGCGGACCAAGTGGTCGCGGCGGTCGTTGGGTCTCCGGAGGCCTCCGCGCGGGTAACTGCGGAAACGCAGGACGCGGGCATCGTCCAAGCCGCAGCCTCGGCAAACCTGTCCGGAGGACAAAACGCCCTGGACACGCTCAAGGTGCGGGCGGCCGACGAAGGAATCTGGGGTGAGCGGCTCTCCGTTCAGGTCGAAGACGGTTCTCTCGATCCGACCGGCGCGTTCAACCTGGTGGTCCGCCACAAGGGTGAGGTCGTTGAGGTCTTCAAGGACCTCTCGATGGACGAAGCGGCTCCGAACCATGTCGAGCTTGTCGTCAACGAACGGTCGGACTTCATCACCGTCGAGGACCTTGGAACCGTATCCGGCCTTCCGGCGGACCGTCCCGTCATCGGAGCATTCGAACTCTCAGGCGGGAACGATGGTCTCACCGGATTGGACGACGCCGACTACTCCGGCGATTCGTCCCAGCACACCGGCTTCTACGCCTTCGACGAGATCGACGCGCTGAATCTGATCATGGTTCCCGGCGTCACGACCGCCGAGGTGATCCACGCCGGCGTCACCTACGCGGAAAACCGCCAGGACCTCATGCTTCTGGCCGAAGCGCCCATTCACCTCGAACCCCTGGAAGCGGTGGATTTCCGCAAGGGCCAGGGGATGTATTCCCACGGGGCGTTCAACTCGTCTTATGCCGCGCTCTACTATCCCTGGATCGAGATCAACGACCCGGTGACCGGCAAGCGCAAGCTCGTTCCGCCCAGCGGAGCCGTGGCCGGGTGCTACGCCCGCAGCGACAAGAAGACCCATGTCTGGTACGCGCCCGCGGGCATCGACCGCGGCCGGGTCTTCAACGCCTTGTCCCTGGGCTACAAGACCAGCCGGGGCGAGCGGGACGTCCTCTATCCCGAGGGCGTCAACGTGATCGCTTCCTTCCCCGACAGCGGCATCAACATCTGGGGGCAGAAGACGCTGCAAAGCCAGCCCTCGGCGCTCGACCGAGTGAACGTGCGGCGGCTGATGATGTTCATCGAGGAAGCCATCGCCGAGTCCTCGCGCTTCGTGGTCTTCGAACCCAACAACCCGCAGACTTGGCGCGCGCTGATCCGGTTGATCAACCCCTTCATGCAGGACATCAAGGACAAGGGCGGGCTCTACGACTTCGCCGTCCAGTGCGACGAGGAGACCAACACCCCGGCTGTGATCGACCGCAACGAACTCGTGGCGCGCGTCTTCGTCAAGCCGACCAAGACGGCGGAATTCATCGAGCTCAACTTCGTGCTCACCGCCACGGGGGCCGATTTCAAAGAGATCTTCAAGACCGGGTAAGGAGGTAAGTCATGCGCAGCGGCAACATGCCCAAGAGTCTGTATCAGAACTGGCAATTCGCCATCGAGGTGAACGGCTTCGACGTCGCGCTTTTCAAGAAAGGCCAGGAACCCAAGACCGAGTTCGAGGAGGTGGCCTTCGCTCCCGCCGGTTCCATGTTCGACCAGAAGGTGGCCGGACGGGTCAAGTTCGAGGACATCACCTTGGAGAAAGGGATTCTCCAGGACGGTTCCGACGAGGCCGCCAGGGAGTGGATCAAGAAACAGGTGGACGTCAACGCCGTGGTCGGCGGCCTGCCCAACGACTACATGCGCGATATCGACCTCGTCCGCTACGACCGAACCGGCAACGAAACGCGACGGTGGACCCTGCACGGCGCGTGGATCAAGGTCCTGGAGTATGACGAACTCGAAGGCGCGAACACGGACAACACCATCGAGAAGCTCAGCATTTGCTTCCAGTATTGGACCTGATCCGAGGAGGTAGATCATGCACACATTTGAACTGCCGAGCGGCATCGAGATCGAGCTCCGGGAGATGACCGGAGCCGAGGAGGAACTGCTCACCAACCAGCGTCTCATCCGCACCGGCGACGCCGTGAACCAGGCGCTCAAGAACTGCATCGTGCGGCTGGGGGACAACGACGAACCGACGGTGAAGGATGTGCTGGACCTCCTCTCCGGGGACCGGCTGTTCATTCTGGTCCGGCTCCGTCAGATCTCGCTCGGCGACGAGGTCGAGCTGGAACTGACCTGCCCGAACACCGCCTGCCGGGCGGCGAACGCCGTCACGGTCAACCTCGAGGAACTGGAGGTCACGCCTTACGGAGAGGAACGGGAGTTCGCGTTCACGCTGCCCGGTTCCGGAGGCAAGGTCCGGTTCGGTTACTTGGACGGCCACAAGGAGAAACGGCTGGCCGCACTCAAAGAGCCTTCCATCTCCTCGGCCATGTTGATCCGGATCATCGACGTGGCGGGCGCGCAGCCGACCAAGAAGCTCATGAACGATATGTCAATGCGTGACCGCAGCGCCCTCCGGCAGGAAATGCTGCGGGTGGACGCGGGTGTCGACACGACCGTGGAGACCGACTGCCAATCCTGCGGGACGCGCATCCGCACCCGGCTGGAGGCTGAACCGGGTTTTTTGTTTCCCGGAGTTCGCTTGTAAGGGACGCGTTTTTCCTCGCCTACGGCGGGCTCCACTGGAGTTTCTCGGAAACACGGGCGCTGCCGCTCTCGGTCCGCCGCGAATTCGTGGAGGCACTGGAGCGGCAGCTTGCTTTTGAGCGTGAAGAAATGGAGCGCAGGCGCACATGAACGGAGATCTCGGACTCGGCGTCATCGTCTCGATGAAGGATGCGTTCTCGCAGAACGCGGCCCGGGTCCAGTCGTCCATGCAGTCCCTGGACGCGACGGTGGCCGCCTCCAGCGAGCGCATGACCCGCAACCTCGACCGCATCCAAAAGGGCACCATGATGATCGGCGCGGGGCTGGCGCTCATGGCCGTGCCCGTCGGACTCATCGCCTCCACCGCCGCGACACAGAAAGCCCTGGGCGAAATGGCGTCGCTCGGCACCAAGGACCTGCGCGCTCTCGAAGACGCCGCCGAGAACTTCACCAATACCTGGGCCGGATACAGCAAGGCCGAATTCATCGGGGCGGCCTACGACGTAAAGTCGGCGCTCGCCGGCTTGAGCGACGAAGCCGTGGGAACCTTCTCCGCCATGGCCGCGCTCACCGCCAAGGCCACCAAGGCCAGCATCCAGGAGATGGTCGGCACCTTCACCACCGGGTACGGCATCTTCAAGCCGATCATGGCAAACATGACCGACATGGAGTGGGCGAAGGCATTCTCAGGTGCGATGGCGCAGACCGTGGCCGTTTTCAAGACCACCGGCGCGCAGATGGCGGAAGCGATCAAGAACATCGGTGCGGTGGCCGCTTCCTCCAACATTCCTCTCCATGAACAACTCGCTATTCTCGGACAACTGCAGACCACGATGCCCGGTTCGGAAGCCGGAACGCTCTACAAGGCTTTCATCATGAAGGCTGCCGAAGCCGGAGAGCAGTTGGGGCTCTCGTTCATCGATTCGAGCGGGAGACTCAAAGGGATCATTCCCATCCTCCAGGAGGTCAAATCGCGGTTTCCGGACCTTTCCCAGGCAGCCGCACAGGTGCAGATCAAGAAGGCTTTCGGCTCCGACGAGGCGGTGAAGTTCCTGCTCCAGATGTCCCAGGGAATGGAGTCCCTGGAGGGCAACATCAGCTCCATCGAACAAGCGATGAAGAGCGGCACCGCCGTCACCGAGGAAATGGCGAAGGCCATGAACATGGATATCGGGAGTCAGTTCCAGCTTTTGCGCCAGCAGGTCGGAAACCTCGCTGAAATCCTCGGCCGCACACTCCTGCCGGTGGTCACCCCGATCATCCAGGGAATATCGAAGGCCGTCCTGTTTTTCCAGAAGCTCGCACGTTCGATGCCGGGGTTGACCAGGGTCCTCCTGACCTTGTCCATGGCGCTTGGTGCCGTGCTGGTCGTCGTCGGGGGAGTGATCGCCGCGGCGGGGACCATCGGCCTGATGCTCCCCGCCATCAAGGCGGGGCTTGCCGCCATGGGCGCGGCAATCGCCGGTGTGGGAAGCACGTTCGCGGCATACTTCCTTCCGGTGGTCGCGATCATCGGCGGTGTGGTGCTCGCCGTCTATCTCCTCAAACGAGCCTGGGAGACCAACTTCGCCGGCATCCGGGACACCATCCTCGGCGCGTGGGATAAAGTGCAACTCGTATTCCAGGGAATCCGGGCGCTCGTCACATCGCTCTCCGGCGGAGCCGGGACCATGTCGGCCGACCTGGCCCAGAAGCTCGAACAGGCCGGACTGTTAGGACTGGTGGTCACGGTCTTCCGCATCTACTACCGGGTGCGCCAGTTTCTGACCGGCTTATGGGAGGCATTCTCCGACGCGTTTGGAAAGATCAGAGCGATTCTCGAACCCGCGGTCCGTGCGCTCATGCAGGCTTACGGCATGCTGTACAAAGCGATCTTCTCGGTGCTCGAAATCTTCGGCTTGGCGGCCTCTTCCGCCGATGCCTCCTCCTACCGGAGTCTCGGCGAGACACTCGGCACGGTGCTCGGTGTGATCGCCAAGGTCGGCGCGTATCTCCTTAAGTTCGTCATCTACAACCTGGCGGCCGTCATCACGGCGGTGGCTTGGGTGGTGCGCGCGGTCGTCTGGCTCGGCAAGACCATCGTCACCGCCTTCATCGAGGCGGGGAAGTTCATCTACAAGTTCTTTCTGCCGGTCCGGCTTTTGGTCGAGGCGCTCCGCATGGCGGCCCGGGTCGTCTATGCAGTCTGGCAGGTCCTCACCGGTGACCTCTCCGTGCTCGACGGGCTCAAGGCCATCGGCGGCGCGGTCTTTGATTTCCTGGCCACGCCGTTCCGCTGGGTCCGGGACGTGATCGTCGGTGTCTGGGATTTCATCAAGGGACTCTTCTCCGCCGTCGGAAGTTTTTTCGCTTCCGCGGCATCGGCTTTGGCTGCAGCCTTCATGAACCTGCCTCTGGTCCGGACGCTGGCCGATGTCTTCGGCGCGGTGCGGGGATTCTTATCCGGCGACACGACTTTCTTTGAGGCGGGCAAGGCGATTCTCGTATCCGTCGGAAAAGGCATCTGGTCGGCGGTCACCTATCCGTTCGAGATGCTCAAGAAAGCTCTCGGGTGGCTCCGCAGTCTCCTGCCTTTTTCAGACGCGGAGACCGGTCCGTTGTCGGACCTCACCACTTCCGGCGCAGCCGTTCTCAAGACGCTGGCCAAGGGAATGCTCGGCGTCCTCTCCCTGCCGGGCAAGGTTCTGAGTCTGGCGCTGCAAGGAATGCTGAACACGGTCCGCTGGGTATGGGACGGTTTGAAAAGCCTTGGAGGCGGCATCCTCTCCGCGGTCACCTGGCCGTTCAGAAAAGGAGCGGAGGCCGCGTCCGCCGTCTGGCGCACTGTCGGCACTGCGGCATCGAGCGCTTGGAACGGGCTCACAACGCTCGGTCGTGGAGCTGCGGACGTGTTGGCCGCGCCCTTCAAATGGATGCAGTCCGCGGCCGGGACAGCCTGGAACGGCATCGAACACGCGGCGTCAAGACTCTGGACCGGCCTCGGCAACATCGGGCGCACGGCTTGGTCGCTCGTCAGCACGCCCTTTTCGTGGATCGCCGGTTCCGCGGGAGCAGCCTGGGACCGGGTTCAATCCGCAGCCGGCGCGGCCTGGGATGGAATCGCCAACCATCTGCAGGGTGGATGGAGCCGGATCGGTTCGCTGTTCCAGTCGTCCTGGTCGCTGCTTTCCGCGCCCTTCGACTGGATCGCCGGGAGCGCCGCCTCCGCTTGGAGCCGGATCACCGGCACGGCGTCGACGGCATGGGACACCCTCAAGACCATGGCGCAGAGCGCCTGGGAGTGGATCAAGGCCCCGTTCGAGGGGTTGGCATCGGCCGCATCGTCCGCATGGGAACAAGTAAAGACCGCCGCATCGAGCGCCTTCGGGTCTCTGGCGTCCAGCGTGTCCTCGTTGGCGAACTCGGCGTTCGAGAGCGGCAGGGCGTTCATGACCGCGGTGGGTGACGGCATCAAGTCCGCCGTGAGCGCGCCGTACCAGGCCGCCAAGTCGGCCCTTTCGTTCGTGCGGAATCTGCTGCCTTTCTCCGATGCCAAGGAAGGCCCGCTCGCGGACTTGACCCGAAGCGGCGCTGCGCTGATTCAGACCCTGGCCGGAGGTATCACCAAGGCTGCGTCCGCGCCCGCCGAGGCCATGACCCGCGCATTCGGGTTCATGACCGGGCTGACCGGCAAGATCGCCGCTCCGGCCATGTTGGCGGGAACCCTGGCGCTCACACCGGTCATGGCGGCAGAAGCTCCGACGCTTGCCTCTTCCCTGGAAAGCACCGGAGCGGCGGTTCCGATGGAGCAACCGGCCGCTTCTCTCCCCACCGCTCAGGCCCGTCTTCTCGGCGAGACCAAAGGAGCGCTCGGTCCGGAGTCCGGCATGCCGTCCGCACCTCCGGGGGAGACGCTTCGCCCGGTGCTCGAATCCTTGCTGGCGAAGCTGGAGCAACTCGGCGAGCGGCCCATCGAGGTGTCGGTGACCACACTGCTCGACGGACGGCAGGTGGCCCGTTCCGTGTACCGGGACCTGCGCGAACGCAAGATCAAGAACTACGAGACGCTGTGAGGAACGTATGAAACGGGTATTCATATGCAGCCGGTACGCCGGGGACGTTCCCCGGAACACGGCGACCGCCGAACGGCTCTGCCGGAAGGCGGTGGAGCGAGGTTGCGCGCCCTTCGCGCCGCATCTGCTCTACACGCGCTTCCTGGATGACGGGAAGACCTCCGAACGCGAAGCGGGCATCGCCTGCGGCCTGACGTTCATGGAGATCTGCGACGAGGTCTGGGTGTTCACCGGCGAAGGCCTTTCCGACGGCATGCGCCGGGAAGTCGATCATGCCCGGCGTCTGGGCAAGCCCGTAATCGAGTTGGAGGTGATGTAGCCGTGGCTTGGGACCAGAAAGAGATCACCGCGTACCTGGTGGACGTGGACACGGGCGACTACCTCGATTTCCAGTACAACCCGAACGACATCGTCGACGAGAAAAGCACGGCCTACGCGGCCATCAAGATTCCGGGCATGAGCCATCCCCGCTACCAGTACGTGGCCGGCGAGCCGCGCAAGATCGGCTTCAAGCTGGTCTTCTTCAAGGGGTCCGTAAAGGAGTCGGTGGACTGGCTGCGCTCGCTGCTCTATCCCGAACACGCCGGAACCATGCTCAAGAACGCCCCGCACCGGGTGATCTTCATGTTCGGAGACCTCTACCCGGGCGTGCTTTGTGTCGTCCGCCATGTGAAGGCCCGGTTCTTCCACATGTTCGACCGGGACAACCTGCTGCCCCAGCACGCCGAAGTGGACGTGATGCTCGAGGAGTACATCGACCAGTCCGTGGACTATTCGGAGGTGCGCGGATGATCGGACGTCGATCCAGATACGCGGCATCCATTCTCTACACATCGGGAGACGGAGACTTCCTGGGCACGCGTCTTCCGACCGAGGGCAAGCCACGCCCCGACGACCGGTTTCACACGGTGATCGAGGGGGACCGGGTCGATTTGCTGGCCCATCGCTATCTGGGACAGGCCGATCTCTGGTGGATCATCTGCGACTACAACGACATTTTCTTTCCCATGGAACTGACGCCGGGGACCATTCTGCGCATCCCCTCGGCCGAACACGTCAGCATGCGGCTTCTGGACTGAGTCTCCGGACGCATCCATCCATCCCGACACCTCGCGCCGGTCGCCGGTAAGTATCCGGTGGAGTCCGTCCTTCAGGCGGGCCGACTGGAGATCGGCGCATGGATATCGACACCTTCAAACCGACTTTTCTGATCCAGATCGAGGGGCAAACCCTTTCGGCGGATATCACGCAGGAGATCACCTCGTTCGTCTTCGAGGACAACGAGGAGGAACTCGACGTGTTGGAGCTCGCGGTCACCGACCGGAACCTCCAGTTCGTCGACGATCCCCTGTTCCAGGAAGGCAACGAGATCGTCGCCCGTTTCGGATATGTCGGCAACCTCTCGCCGCGGAAGAAGGCGGTCATCAAGGATATCGACTATGACTTTCCGGAGGACGGTGACCCGACCATCCATATCAAGGCCTACGACAAAGGCTTCAAGCTGGCCGGAAAGGAGAACCAGAAGGTCTGGCAGAAGCCCGCTCCCGGCATTCTCTATTCCGAGATCGCCGAGGAGATCGCAGGGGCCAACGGCCTCACTCCGGTGGTCACGGCCACGAAAGCCCGTCATCTGCGCGTAACCCAGAGTAACGTTTCCGACGCACAGTTCCTCAAGGAACTGGCCGGAAAGGCGCGCGACAAGGACGGCGACGGCGTCACCGGATACGTCTTCTACATCCAGGACGAAGAGCTGCATTTCCATCCCCGCGATCTGGACAAGAAGCCCGCCGCGACCCTCGAGTACTTCACCGACCGCAAGGGCGTTCTGCGTTCCTTCCGTCCCTCGACGCAATCACAGGGGGCCAAGGGAGCGGGCGTCGAGACCAAGGCCGTGGGCGTAGACCCTCGCAAGAAGGAGCCGGTCGAGCACAAGGCCAACAACGAGACCACCCCGGAGCGGACCTCGCTGGGGAAACGGACCTACCTGGTGGACGGGAACACCGGCGAGGGCGCTTACAAGGAGCAGGAGTCCGGGCAGGTGGTCCCCACCTTTGACCGTTCCGAGGGCTTTCACGAGGAGCCGCGACAGGAACCGGCCCAGGACCTCTCCGAGGGGAAGTTCCGCGAGGCCGAGCTCCGCCAGGTGGAAGCCGACGCGGTGACCATCGGCATCCCCGCGCTGCGAGCCAAGCAGAACGTGGAGGTCAAAGGCGTGGGCCGCAAATTCTCGGGCGTCTACTACTGCCATTCGGTCCGCCACGCTTTCGGCGAGGGCGGATATCACTGCGAACTGAAACTCAAGAAAAACGCCCTGGGCAAAGGGGCGGGCGACAAGTCGGACGAGGCCAAGGGCAAGCAGAACGACCAGGAAGCGCCGCCCACACCGAAGGAAGAGCCGCCGCCGATGGTGACCATCGACGCGGACAGCGGGCGGAGGCTGTAAGGAGGAAAAGCATATGGGAGATTTGAGCCGGAATTTCTCGAAGAGCGAGTTCGCCTGCCGGTGTTGCGGCAAGACCGAGATCGATCAACGCCTCGTGGATGCGCTCCAGGAATTGCGCGACCTCGCTGGCGCTCCCGTCCGCGTGACCAGCGGGTACCGCTGCCCCGATCACAACCGGGCGGTAGGCGGAGCAAAACAGAGCCGGCATCTGCTCGGACATGCCGCGGACATAGTGATCAAGGGCTTGTCCGTCGCCGGGATGTATGAACTCGCGGAGCAGGTGGCCGCCTTCCGTAACGGTGGAATCGGCGTCTACCCGGAGCGGGGATTCATTCACGTCGACATACGCGAGGGGCGGACCCGATGGGGTTACCTCGACGGCAAATACGTCTCGTTCGAAGAAGCCATGACAACCAACGGAGGTGACCGCAATGCAGCAGTTTGAACAGATTCTGACCTTCATCCTGGACCACAAGGAACTCATCGCGACCTTGTTCGTGACGCTCCTCACCGTCATCAAGCTGACCGCCTGGGGTCGGGCCAAGGCCGCGGCTCTGGACGCGGTGATCGGCGTCATCGAGCGGCTCGGTGCGAAAGAGGTCAAAACCGGCGTCGCCGGTCAGGAATCCAAGCTCGAAGCCGCAGCCCAGGACGCCCTGCGTCATGCCGTGGCCAAGGCCGATCCGAAGAAGACGCCGGACGGAACCGTCACCCGCATCGTGCGCGAGGTGCTGCGGGGTCTCTTGCCGTTGAAGTAATCCGGAGGACGGACCGTGATCGAGACACAGGACCGGCAGCACGAGGAACGCTACAAAAACCGCTGGTACGGCAAGTACCGGGCGTTCTTGCGGGACAACAACGATCCGGAGCGGCTCGGCCGCTGCCGGCTCGAAATCCCCGCCGTGCTCGGCACCGGCAAGGAGAACTGGTCGGAGTGGGCTTGGCCCTGCTTTGCCTACGGAGGCAACGAAGACATCGGCGTGTTTCTCATCCCCGAGGAAGGGGCTTCCGTCTGGGCCGAGTTCGAGGGCGGCATCGTCCAATACCCGATCTGGTCCGGCGTCTGGCTGGCCAAGACCAACCCCGGCGAACAACCGGAAGAATCGAAGCGCCTGTGCTCCGATCCGACCTGCACCGACTGTGAGGACAAGCTCGAACACAAGTCCGACCGGCGGGACGACCTGGAGCACAAGAAACACCACGGCCACCCGCCGTACTACTGCCCGCGCCGCAAGGTTCTTCTAAAGACCGAAACCGGTCACACCATCGTTCTCGACGACCGGGACGAGGAGGAGTTCCTCAAGGTCATCGACCGGGCCGGGCAGATTCTCCACATGGAATGCCGCGTGAAGCGCGACGTTCAGACCGGCAATGCGCGCCGCCGGGGGACCAAGGACGCCGAGCAGGGCGACCAACTCGACATCGACTCGGACATCAAGGACCAGAAGGCCCGGATCGAGATCACCGATCTGTGCCGCCAGTTCGTGCGCTGGGAGGCGTGGAAGGACAAGGAGAAAATCCATATCCAGTCCTGCGACAAATCCCGCGCCCGGTGGCAGAAGATTCTCATCGACACCACCAAGGGCAAGGAGAAGGTCCACATCTGGGGCCTCTGCGGCACGCAGGAAATCCTCATCGATTCCACCGCCGGGACCGAGATGGTCCGTCTCACGGACAAGGCCGGCCAGGTCGTCGTGATGAACGCGGCCGCCGGACAGGAGCGCATCCAAGCCACGGACAAATCCGGAAGCGTGATCCTCATGGATGCCGTCATGGGGAACATCGTCATCCGCTCGACGAACAAGGTACTGATCAACCCATGACAAACAACGAGACGACAAGCCCCGCGGCATCCCTGGTCATGACCGTGTATAACGGCGAGCGTTATCTCGCCGAGGCGGTCGAAAGTGTTCTGGCCCAAACCCGGCGGAACTTTGAACTGGTCGTCTGGGACGACGGCTCCACTGACCGGACACTGGAGATCGCCCGTGACTATGCCAAGCTGGACGACCGCGTGCGCGTCGTCGCTGCGAAGCATCTGGGCCGGACCCCGGCGCTCAAGGCCGCGATTGCGGAGACGACCGCGCCGTACCTCGGCTGGGTCGACAGCGACGACATCCTCGCCGCGACGGCGTTGGAAGAGACCGCCGCGGTTCTCGACAGGGAATCCTCTGTGGGTCTGGTCTACACCGACTACGTGACCATCGGGGAGGACGGCAAGGCACGCGGCTACGGCAACCGCTGCCGGATTCCCTTCTCCAAGGACCGGATGCTTCTCGACTTCATGACTTTCCATTTCCGTCTGATGCGGCGCTCGGCCTTCGGCGCGGCGGGCGGCATCGACGAGAGCTTCCGTTGCGCGGAGGACTACGACCTCTGCCTGCGTATGGCGGAGCTCACCGAGGTCCGCCACGTCCGCAGACCGCTCTATTACTACCGCATCCATGCGGACTCCATCTCCCAGCGCATGCGGATCGAACAGATCCACTGCGCCCGCGACGCCGTGGCCCGTGCGTTGGAACGGCGAGGCCTGTCCGACCGGTTCGAGATCGATCTGCAGATACGCGGACGCTTTTCGCTGAGAAGGAGAAACACGAATGGATGAAACCCGACATGACAGCGCCCCGTGCGACTGGAACCAGAGCGAGCGGATGCTGGCCCGGACCTTCGAATCCTGGCGGGCCGAATTCCGGAGCATCCTCGAAGACCACCGCCGGGAAATCCAGGCGCGGCTTGAAAAGATCGAACGCGAAATCGAAAAGAAGTCGGACAAGGAGAACGTGGACCTTCTGGTGCGCAGCATCCAGGATGATCTGCGCCGCCATACCGACGACATCAAGAACCTGCAGTCGAGCATGAACGAGAAGATGGGCGTCGAGACCATGTGGAAAGTGGTTGGTCTTGTGCTCACTGTCGGCGGAGCCGTGGGCGGCGTGGTCGGCTTTCTGGTCCACGTCCTGACGGGAAAATAACCATGGCAAGACCCCAGGCGAGACTCGGCGATATCTCCAGTCACGGCGGCGTGATCGTCACCGGCGCGTTTCGCACCGTCGTCAACGGAAGACCCGCGGCGCGGCTGGGCGATCTGCACGTCTGCCCGATACCGGGCCACGGCGTGACGCCCATCGTCACGGGCAGCCTCGACACCGCGACCGAAGGACTGCCGAACGCACGCATCGGCGACATCACGGCCTGCGGCGCGATCATCGTGACCGGCAGCCTGAACACCAACGACTGAGGACCGAGGATGGATTTCGAGGAACCGCAGTTTCACTACTGGGACGTCTTCCCCAAGACGGTGAAAGTGTCGCTCACCGGCTGGTCGGTAACGATACCGCTTTCCGTGCGCGGCGCTCCCACCGGGCAGATCGAGTTCGAATCCGCCGATTCCAACATCGCCTGGGTGGACGAAGACGGAAGACTGAACCTCGGCTGGCAGGCGGGTGCGACGGTCGTCATGGCTTACGACTCGGAGAATCGGGACAGCGTCCGCTACATCCAGGTGGAGGTCGTCGATTACGGACAAGGCGGAGGCGGAGGGTACGACGGGTATGGTTATGACTACCCCACATAACCTTCCTGCGTCCTTCTGGGAAGTCGCTCCCTCTCTGATCCGGGAACCGTATCGGGAGACGGAACAAGCGGTCCCGGTGACGGTCATCGGATCGCCGGGGGGCGAGGTGCGGTTCGAGTCCCTCCATCCGGAAATCGCAAAGATCGAGAACGGTGTGCTGCGCTACGGCGCAATCCCCGGGGCGACGGTCATCGTCGCCGAGGCGATCCAGGACGAGGTGGTGTCATCCCGCAGATATATCCAGGTCGACGTAGAGAAGCCCAAAGCCGCGGCGGTGCTCGACTGGAGGCCGTCCGGCTACGTGGAACTTCTGCCGGACGGAACCTGGCACTTTTACTATTTCTCCGGCTGGTACGACGCTTCCGGCAGCAATATCCGCGTGACTGGAGAGCTTGCATCGGAGGTGACCCTGGACCGGGACTACCTCCTCCGCTTCGATGTCTGGGGCGAGATCGAGAGCGTGGACGGCCCCTACTTCGACCGGCTCGAGTTCTATGTCGACTGGTGGTCTATGCGGAGCTTCAATCCGACTTACGACATGAACGGCGCTCCGCTGCAGCCGTACCCCGTTCCGCGAAGGACCGAGACCATCGACCTGTCTCAGTTCACGGGCGGCACGGTCACGCTGCGGTTTCTTTGGGACACTGGTGACGGCCTTTACCAGAAGTTCGACGGCTGGTTCGTGCAGAACATCGAACTCATACCCATCGGGAGTTGACGGAACATGGTTGTCGGAAACGGATATGGAGAAGATGGCGGCGGGCCGATCATCGAACAGACCAGTTCGTCGCCCTCCCATTACGAGATCATGGCGCTGGTGCGTCTGCTTGCGGCCGGTCTCGGCGTGACGGACGGCGAGGGTGAGGAGCCCTATCTCCAGCAGATTCGAGACAGCCTGGCCGAGATCAAAGGCATTCTGCAGCAGAGTCACGACGCCTCCGAAGCCCTGCGGGCGGAAGCTCAAACGGTACTGGAGGCGCACGCCGAGAGCGCGCAGCAATACATGCAGGTCGTGGATCAACCGATGCCGCCGGACTTCGACCCCTTCGTCGCCATGCCGGCGGGCACCGCCGTGAGAGATCTTCCCGACGGAGGACGCATCTTCACCCTCGCCGACGGCGTCATGGTTCGGGTGGGACCGGATGGAAGACTGACGGCCATCGGCATGGATGGCTCTGTGACCCCTCTCGAACCCGCGCGCGGCGGCGTGGTGACGCTTCCCGACGGTCGGGAGCTGATGCTCAAGCCCGAGGCGGTGCGTGTGACCCACGAAGCGGCCGGAATCGAAGGGCTGCCCTTGGACATCGATCCGACACAGACCGCGCAGGGGCGCTGCCGCGTGGAGCTGCCGGGCGGCTACCGTCTGGATGTATTTCAGTCAGAGCGCACGGCCATGATCGGCAACCCCGCGGGCACCTCGGTGGTGCTCGGCATTTCCCGGATCGAAGGCGTGGGCGAGGATATCGAGGTTCGTCTGGTACCCGGCGGGGCCAAGGGCTTTACGGCCATGGAAAGCGGTCACAAGGGCGTCATCGAGGCCGATGGCACGATCCATGTCGCCATGGCGGGCGGGTTGGACTTGGTCATTCATTTCCCGGACAACGATGACTCCAATGGAGACCCAGGTTCCGGTGACCCGCCCGCCTGCATCTGCGAGGAGCGTGATTGATGGCCTTGGATTTTCTCGGACGCGGGCTGAAGTTCCCCTTCCGCTTTCAGCGGCGGTCCGGTGGCGCGCAGGTCTCCTCGGCCACCTCCACCGAACACGAACACATCCACGAGAGCATCATCCAGATTCTCGGTACCCGGCCGGGCGAACGCTTCATGCGCCCGGAATTCGGATCGAGGCTCAAGTACCTGGTGTTCGAGCCGAACGATGAGGTGCTGAAAGGCCTGATCCGCCATTACGTGATCGACGCCGTGAAACGCTGGGAAAAGCGGGTCGTCATCACAGGTGTCTCCTTCGACGATTCCCCCTCGAACAAGGATCGCAATCTTCTCCCGGTCCGCATCGCCTATCGCGTCATCCAAAGCCAGGTGGAAGGCAACCTGGTCTATCCCTTCTACCGCGAACCGCGCCCATCCGCTCCGCCCCGACAGTTCCGCTCCGTCGCCGGTAAGTAACAAGCGGGTCCTCGTCCGGCTCGTCCGGTGGGACCACTTGTGACCGAACCGCAACGGACGAACGGAAATGGGCAGAGCAAGCATCGCTTACACGAACAAGGACTACGAGTCCCTTCGCCGGGAACTGCTGGCGCGGGTGCCGCAGCTCACCGACCGCTGGACGGATTTCAACGCGTCCGACCTGGGCGTGGTGTTGCTGGAACTTTTCTGCGGCATCGGCGACATGCTGGCCTACTACCTCGACGCCCAGGCGGCGGAGGCCTTCCTGCCCACCGCCCGCCAGCGGCAGAACGTCATCAACCTCTGCAAACTCATCAGCTACCGGCTCGACGGGCCGGTGGCCGCAACCACCGCTTTGCGATTTTCCCTGGCCGCGCCGCTCGACGCGGATCTGGTGATCCCGGCAGGAACGACGTGCAGGGCCCGTCTGGAAGAAAACGACATCGTGTTCGAGACGGCCGAAGACGCGACGATCCCTCGGAGCCGGACGAGCGTCGATGCGGGCGCGCGCCAGGGGAAACGCAAGACCGAGACCTTCACGGCCCACGGGGAAACGGGCGATCCGATCATTCTGGCCGGGAAGGAAATCGCCCACGGGTCGATCCGTGTGTGGGTGCAGGACCAGGAATGGACCGAGGTATCCCACTTTCAGGAAAGCGGCTCCGACTCGCGCCACTTCATGGCCGAGACCGATGCGCTTGACATCACCCGGATCGTCTTCGGCGACGGATTGCGCGGAGCGGTTCCCGACTCCGGCGCGGAAATCCGCGTCGAGTACCTCGAAACCCTCGGAGCCGAAGGCAACCTGGGCCCCAACCTCGTCACCGAGCTTCTCAGCGCCGTCTACCTCGACGGCGGTCTGGTTCCCCTCGCGGTGACCAACCCCGTCCCGGCGACCGGCGGAGCGGACCGCGAGACGATGGAACACGCCCGCCGACAGGCCCCGGCCGAGGTGCGCTCGCTCTGGAAGGCGGTCACCAAGGAGGACTACCTCGCCCTGGCCGAAGGGTTTCCCGGCGTGGCCAAGGCCCAGGTCCTCGACGTCAACGACTGCAAGAACATCCGCTACTACCAGGTCAACCTGGCCGTGGCCCCGGACGGCGGCGGTCCGCCGTCAGCGCTTCTCAAGCAGGACCTCGCCGAATACCTGGAATCGCGCAAGGTCATCACCGTCGAGATCAACCTCTTCGATCCTGTCTACCGTCCCGTCTCCATTGACGCGGAGGTGTTCGCCTACGCCGGTGAGGACCTCGACCTGGTCCGGAGCCGCGTCGAACAGGCCTTGGCGGACTTTTTCGCCTTCGACCGCATGAGCTTCGGCGAACCGGTGCATTTCTCGGATTTGGTTGCGCTTCTGGACGGCGTGCGGGGCGTGAGCCATGTGCGCATGTACACGCCGACCCAGGACGTCGACATCCGCGCCGGTCAGATCGCGGCGCTCGGTCAGGTCAACCTCGACGTGCGGAGGGCGTCCTGATGTCCTCCTACTTCGAGAAGAAACTCATCGACCTGCTTCCGCCGCTCTACCGCGAACGGGATGAGTCCGGCGATCTGGATGCCTTTCTCAAGGTCCCGGCCGCGAGCCTGGACGAACTCAGGGTACTGGCCGAGCGTTTCCCCGAGATCTTCGACATCGGGCGTTGCGAGGAGAGGTTCATGCCGTTCCTCGGCGGGATCGTCGGCCACCGCTTCGATCCCACCTTAGACGCGTCGGTCCAGCGGCGTCTCATCCGCGAGGCCGTGGAGATTTACCGGCGCAAGAGCACCATTCCCGCCATCGGCCGCTCGCTCGTTGACATCGGGTGGGAAGGGCGCATCGAGGAGACTTTCCACAAGGCGCTGCGTCTGAACCGCCGTTCGGTTGTCGGACGGGCCAAACTGCCGGGGCTGATCTACAGCCTGGGCGTCTACCGCATCGACAGCGACAACCTCGTCCAGGGAGTCCGGGACGCGCTGCCCTTCCATCATCCCGCGGGCACTCGGGTCTTCTTCCTGCAGTGGCTCTACACGCTCCTGTCCATGGAGTCGGATTTCGAGGCGGTCATCAAGAAGGTCGTCGAGCGGGTGTGCCTCGGGCATCTGCACGAAACGTTCGTGGTCAACCACAATGCCCTGAACACGGATTTCCATCTCACCCGCAAGAACAAGACCTGGGGTTGGTGGCGGATCACCGACGGCACCACGCTCATGCAGGACATCGAGCGCGCCGCGGTGTGCGTCTCCCGCTGGCATGGCCGCTCGCCCCGGTTCCGCCTGAACACCGGCAACCTGAACGCCGAGCGTCTGCCGAACCTCTGGGTCAGCGAACGGCGTGCGGCGTTTTGCTGCGAGATCGAAACCAAGCCCGCGGTGGAACCGGGCGTCTCGTTCATCCGGCTGGCGGGCCAGGAACTGAATCGTTCGCGCCTGAATCGTTCCGCGCAGCCTTGCCGGATCAAGTTCCGCCAGAAAGACATGCTCTCGGAAGCCGTCCAGGATGCGCCCGACCTCGCGGGAGACCGCCGCACGCACCGGTACGGGAAGCGGTCACGGCTCTCCCATTGGTTCCGCGTCGGGCATTCGATGCTCGGAAGGGACGACAAGGTCTCCGGCGCGGCCGTGGGCCGTCACCTCTTCATCACCGCTTACGCCGACGCTCAGTGGTCGGAGGTATCCGGCGCATGGGACATCGTAGACCGCTGGCGCGCCCGCAGGCCCGGCTTCTCCCTGAACAACAAGGCGCTCAACCTCGCCGAACTGACCGACGCCTATGTGACCGAGGCCCGTGCATCCTTCGAGATGGACGTGGACACGGGCATTCCGCGCCGAAGACGCGTGGAGACTCTCCTGCTCAACCGCCGCAGGCTGAACCACACCGGCATGCTGTTGTCGGTGGACCGGACCCGGCCCATGAGGCTCGGCTCGATGCCGCTCAACGGGTCGGGCTTCCGCAAGTCGAAGCCGTGCCTCCGATGGCGCTACCGGCAGCGGGACGATCACGCCGAGGCGACGGCCGGTTTCGAGGCGGCGGCGAACCAGTACACAGTAACGCAATGGCCGGCGGCATAGGAGAGATCGATGGCGATACATCTGTACGAAGACATCACATTGACCCAGAGGATATCCGAGGGCGACCTCGCGAATCCCGATGACGACACCTACAACGGCACGGACGGGGAAACGAAAGACAAGGAGCTGTTCGTAGCCAACGAACAGACGATCCTCGCCGCGGCCCTGGCATCGGGGGCGACCTCGCTGCAGCTTTCCGCGCCTCTCTTCACCGACGGCGAAATCATCATCGTTGACGACGAACAGATGCGCATCCTGAGCGGCGGCGGGACGACCGTCCTCGCCGTGGAACGCGGCTACGGCGGCACAACCCCGGCCACCCATGATCCGGGTGCCGCGGTCTATTCCGGGTACGACTATACCGGGCTGGTGATCGAACCGGTGGATGTCGCCGGCGGCGACGAGTCGGATTGGTACGCGTTGGCCCTGACCCAGGCGGGTCTCGGTACCGCCGTCGGCGGCACACCGCTCAACCTGGGCGACAAGGCACACGACGTGACTCTTTCGTTCTGGCGTCGCTGCACGGTGCCGTCCGGAACGCCGGTACAAAACAAAACCGACCTCAAACTCCGGCTCACCGGTACGGAAAACCCGATTTTGTAGGAGAAACGCATGGCCTATCACAGCACATCCGGCACCGCTTCAAACACCGCGGATTTCCTCGTCCGCCTGAGAGACTTCCTCGTGGGAACGGTCGGCTGGACGCTTCGGGACGACCGCTCCGGCGACGCGGAGCCCAGCTACGTGCTGGCATCCACGGGAGAGAGCGGAGCCGAAGATATCTTCCTCCGGTTCGTCAACGACAGCGCGGCGGACCGAATCGCGGTCCGCGCTTACCTGTACTGGGACGCGGCGACACACGCGGGCGTGAAGGAGGCGTTCAACACCAGCTACACCTACATCAAGACCGTGGATGCTTCCGCCTTCCTGTATTGGATTTACGCGGACCTGGATCACGTCTTCATCGTGACCAAGATCGCGGCCGTCTACTACGCGCATTACTGCGGCATCTTGAAGCGGTTCTGGTCCGGAGCCGTCGCTGTCACGCAGGCGGCCGCATCTCCGGGAGCGGGCGTCACACTGCAGGTCAACGACGCATCCATCTTCAGGGTCGGGGGCAATTACCTGATCAAGGACAACGCGGGAATCGAACGCGTCCAGGTGACGGCGGTGGATACGGTCTCATCTCCCAATACCGTCACCTTGGCGAGCCTCGTCGCAGCTTATGCGCTCGGAGCGAAGATCGGCGAGGACCCGCAGCCGGTCGTCGTCGGTCACTACCAGTCCCCGGGCAGCTTCTACGCTCTCAACAAGTTCGACGGCTGGGCGAGCGCGACCGGTCAGGCCGGTTCGTGCGGCGCTGCCCACGGCGGTTTCCAAACCGCCAGCAATCCTGACCAGCGCCAGGGGCTCATCACGTTGTTTCCGTGGCTCGCGGCCCATACGACGGCGGCCTACAAGGAACTGCGGGGCGAACTGATCGAGGTTTATGCCCACGGCGGCGGGGTCACGGACTCCGAAGATGTCCTCGATCTCGGCGGAGTCACCTACAAGATTTTCAACCTGTCCGGCCCGGGCTGGTGCGCGGTGAAGGAGTGATCCCATGGCGGTGAGGCAAGGCAACAAAAAGGAGATCGAGGCGAACGCCGGACGCCTGACCCCGATGTTCCGGGTGGTCCGGAACGTCGGCAAGGCGAACAGAATCACCGGGAGGCTGAGACGTGGCAATCCGTAGCGGAAATCGATTCGCCGTAGCGCCCTTCGCGGGCCCCGTGGTTCCGATGAACCGCGCCCAGATGCCGGCCTTCCCGGCTGTCGTGTTCGAGGCCGTCGGCGCGGCAGCTGAAACGCGGACAATCCGGCGCGACACGGACGCGGCCTTGAGGATCACGGCGGAGGTGGACGCCCCAGCCGACATCCAGGCCGTGATCGTGCGGCCGGTCCTGCGGAGCTTCGACATGCGGGGATGGGTGGTCCGTTTCCCGACGGTCCTTTCCGACGCAGCCGTCCGGATTCACCGGCCGGTCGAACGGCGAAGCGATACCCGTTCCGCGGTATTCGCCGAGATCGAGCGGACGGTGGACTCGAAACAGCTTGTGGTGCGCGAGACAGCCCGTCAAGCGGAAGCGCGCCAGACCGTCTTCGCGGTGCTGATCCGCGAAGGCCACACGATACAGACCTGAAGGAGGAATACGAATGTCACTTGGACTCATCGTTAAAACGGGCCGCGTCCTCACCGCCCGGTTGCTCATGGGCGATCCCATCGAGGGTATCACCCACTGCGCCATCGGCGAGGGCGACGCCACGTTCACTGATCCCGTCAATCCGCCCGCGCCGAACATCGACCAGACAGCGCTCAAGAACGAGCGGGCCCGCAAAAAGCAGTACAAGCGCACCTTTCTCAAGGAGGACCCGGAAGGGACGCTCATCGTCAACGGCATCCATTACATCGAAACCGCCGAGGAGACCCAGACCATCGGCGTCTTCTTCCGCTTCGAGGAAAACGAGGCCAACGGCATCACCATCCGGGAATATGGCTTCTTCGGCGGTGACGTGGCCTACATCGCCGGACTGCAGTCCGATTATGCGGCGAACGGCGTTCACCACCCGGACACCAACCCGACCGGCGAGGTGCTCGATCCCGGCTACCTGTACGAAGTGAAGAACATCCCCGACTTCAACAAGACCTCGGACACGCGGGTGGAGCTGGTCGGGGTCATCAAGATTTAGGAGGAAAGACCAATGTCCATTTCGCGCGATACGTTCGACCCGGCAAAGAACTACAAGCGGGTCCGCTACCACCAGGACCGGGACCTGCTCGACTCGGAGCTCAACGAGCAGCAGGACATCATCAATAACGAGCGCAGGAAGCTCGCGGACATCCTCTTCAAGGAGGGGGCCATCGTCAGCGGCTTCGGCGTGACGGTCGCGGCCAACGTGCTTACCGTGGCCGAGGGGCTGGTCTACATCGACGGCTGCCTGGAGCGCGTGCCCGGCGCGGTGCTCACCTATGACCCAGCCAAGACGAGCGGCGCGGATTACGTCTATGTCGAGCTGCTCAAGTACAACTACGGCTACAACCAGGACGCCGTGCTCATCAACCCCGCCACCGGCGAACCCACCGCCGAGCGGGAGAAATGGGTTCTTTCTCTCAAGGATCACGACACGAGCGGCGAAGCCTTGCCCAACAACGTGACCCAGCGGAAGGTGGTCGCCCTCCACAAGTTCGACCGTGAGAGCGGCGACGTGACCGCGACCGTCCGCGATAAATCGAACCTCTATCTCCAGGACCTGCTCGGGACGCTGCCCGGAAGCCGCATTACCGTGGCGTCGATCACCGAGGACCAACTCGCCTTCGCCGCCGCCGAGGGGCTGAATTCGCTTCTCCAGAACCTGGCGGAGCGGACCTATGACCAGGCCGGCAGCTACCTGGTGAAAGGACTCGACAGCTTTATCGGCGACAACGACGGCGAGAACGTCGAGGTGATCACCAACGCGGGCCGCGCTTACATTCAGGGCTTCCGCCTGCAGAAGGACATGCCCACGACAACCCTGGTGCCCAAATCCACGGCAGTCAAGTCGGTCCGGGGCGAGCAGAAGACTTACGTGGTCGGCACCCGGCGGTACGCGCTCAACAGCACGCCCCTCAAGGAAACCACTCAAGTCGAAGCCATCGTGGAGATCGTCTCCAACATCACCCGCGGCTCCGTCGGGGGCGGCGAAGATCTTCTCGTCCCCAACCCGGTGGTGGACATCCTCGAGGTGAGCCAAGGTGCGACGGTCTTTCAGGAAGGCGCGGACTGGCAGCAGTCCGGGAACTACGTGGACTGGCTGGGCTCCGGCAACGAACCGGCCATCGGCACGACCTACACCGTCCGCTGGACCTACACCAAACAGATGATCAAGGGGACGGACTACGCGGACGGCGGCTGGTTCGGACGCTCGGGGCACCCGGCGGCGGACGAGTATTTCTATCTGGTCACCGTTCAGAGCGCCACCGGCGAGACTCAGTACGACTCGGCCAAGGTCGTGTCGCGCGATACTTTGACCGGGGAGATGAACCGCCTCTCCTGGCTTCCGGTCAGCGGCGCGACCGGATACCGCATCTATCGCGGCACGCAGAATACTGTCCGCGCGGACTTCCAGCGGCTCAAGGACATGGCCTCCGGGGTTACGTCCTACATCGACGACGGCGTCGACGAGATCGTGGGCGGCAACCCGCCCGCCTCCAACACGAGCGGCCTGACCATGTCTCCCGTACAGATCGAACCGGGCAACCTCTCCGTCATCAACTTCGGCCGCACCGACATCGGCGACGAGCCGGTGGGCGGCTCCAACTGCAGCATCGACTACGACTACTACGTCGGACGCAAGGACATCATTTACGCCACCACCCGCGAGATCAAACGGTTGGAAGGTTCTCCGGCCGACTGGCCGAAGCTGCCCATCGTCCCGGAAGGCACCCTCGGACTGTGCAGCGTCGATTGTCCGCCGAATTCGGTGGACCTGACGGTCGTCAATTTCGGGCTGACCCGCATCACCATGGACCAGATCCACGAGATCATCAAGGACGTCGAGGACCTCAAGTACAACGACGCCCAGTTCCAGATGAACAACGAGCTGCAGAACCGGGACGCCCAGACCAAGAAAGGCGTCTATTCCGACGACTTCTCGAACGACGCCCAATCCGACGTCTATCACAGCGAGTGGAGCGCCCGCATCGACCGGGTCCGCCGTTTCGCCGCACCGGCCAGGGCCGCCTCGGCCACCGTGCTCGATGTGAACCCCTCCGCAAGCAACGCATTGTTCAAGGGAAGCCTCGCGCTCCTCCCGGCCACGGAGCGCGTGCTTATCGAGCAGACCGACTGGTCCGAGGTCAAGAACATCAACCCTTACGCCGTGTTCGAGAAACCCGACGCCTCAGTGGAGATCACGCCGAACATCGGCAGACGCGGCCAGACCGGGATCGCCGTGATCGGGGCCAACTTCCTGTCCAACGCGAACAACGTGACCATCCGCTGCGACGGCCAGGTGGTGGCGTCGGGAGTCCACGCGGATACCGCAGGCCGTGTGACCGCATCGTTCGTCATCCCCGAGAACGCGCGCAACGGCAACCGTATCATCGAGGTAACCGACGGCGTCTACTCCGCGCAGGCCAACCTGCAGATCAACGATCCCCTGATCATCACCCGCATCGAGCGGGTCGTGGTCGAGCGGACCATCGTCCAGCGGCAGATCATCGTCCAGCCGTCGCCGCCGCGGATCATCCGCGTCCCGGTCGAGCGGATCGTCTGGCGATGGCAGCTCCGCAACCGCAGGCGCGATCCCCTGGCCCAGACCTTCAGCTTCACCGAAAACCGCATCATCTCGGCCGTGGGCGTCTGGTTCACTCAGAAAGACGCGACGGTGCCCGTGACGGTGCAGATCCGCGGAGTCACAACCGGACTGCCGAACGAGGTCGTGCTGGCCGAAAAGGTCGTGGCCCCGGGCGAGGTCAACCTGAACGCCGAGACCAAGATCGTCTTCGCCGATCCGTTCTACGCCCAGGCGGACACCAGTTACTCGGTCGTGCTGCTCACCAACAGCACCAACTACCGCGTGCGCATCGCCACCCTGGGGCAACTGGGGCAGAACGGCGTCATCACCCGGCAGACCTATGTGGCCGGCGTACTGCTGGAGAGCTCCAACGCCGAGACCTGGACGCCGCTCAACGGCTCCGATCTCACCATGAGAATCTACGGCTACGACTTCCAGTCCACCGGCGAGGTTCGCTTTCAGCCCATCACCGGGGTGCAGTTCAGCGATCTGAACCTGGACGAGTATTCCTCCATCCCCGAGGCTACCGGCATCGTCTGGGAGTATTCGACCGACGGAGGCGTCATCTGGGACGCCATCGTGCCCGCGGAAGAGGAACGGTTACCCAACCTTGCGGGCCAGGTGCTCCTCAGGGCCATCTTCTCCAGCAACGCTGTCAACGATTCCCCGGCGCTGAACTACAAGGACGTGAATCTCATCGGCTATCTCAACGACCCCGCGGGGGCGTATCTGAACCGCGAGAACGAGCTCACCCAAGGCGTGTCCTCCACCAAGGTCTACACCCAGATGAACATCCCCAGCGGGACCACGATCAACTGGTTCGCCTCCAACAACAGCGGCGCGACCTGGGAGCCCATGTCGATCCAAACGACACGGGAGATCGATCAGGAGTGGACCGAGTACACGCTCACGAGAAACTTCACCGATCCGAACGGAAACAAGGTCCGCTACAAGGCGGAGATGACCGGCAACAACCTGGTGTACCCGAGGATTCACACCCTCGGCGCGACGCTGAGCTGATCGGAGGGATGTCATGATTGTTCGCAGACAAGGCGGATTGACCGAGTTCATTCCGTCACCCCAGGAAAAGCGCGAAGGCGTACTACGGGACCACACTCTCGAACTGCTCGCCAACCTCGACGCCCGCATGCGGCGCATCGAGGAGCGACATGGCATTTCCCCGAACGACGCTGAGGAGTTCGCCGGACTCATGGCCCGCATCCGGCGGGAGGAGATCGAAGCCGGGCGGATCAACCAGGAACTGATGGACGCCGGATACCTGCATGAAGACCTGTCCGCCGCGGCGCTTGCGGCGCAGGCCGGGAGGAACCAATTATGAGCATCACCATCAAGAGCAACACCGATACGATTCTGGAATTGCCCGGGCTTACGGGTACGCTCGGCCCCGGAAAGAACTCCGTCGTTCAGGCGATGACCACGGACCTGCTGCGCGCCGTTGACCTCGGCCTGCTGCTGGTCCCCTCCGGCACGGAACCGCCCGAGGGGCTGCCGCCGGTCGTGTTCGACCACCGCTACCCGCACGTCCTGCCTCTAACCGCCGGGCGCGCTTACTATGTCCGCGTCCTCCGGACCCCGGGCGGTTTCCAGGACGGGACTCGGGTTCGGGACTTCATCGCATATTACGGCGACGGAGCGGGCATGAGCTGCGCTTTCTCCGACAACGGCTTTGCCTGGGACGCTGAGAAAAAAGTCACCGGCATCGCGGCCAACGGCTATCATGTGGTCTGCGCGCTGGAGGCCGCTGACCGGCTGCGCATCCTCTACTGGAACCCGGACGTTCCCAACCAGCCCTATGCCATGGCCGGTCTGCGCACAGCGGTCTGTGATCCGTCGGTTGCCCCCGCCGCGTTCACGGGCGACACCCCGTGTTCCGGTGACCTGGTGACCGAGGGAAGCGTCCAGGTATGGAACCGCGGTCATTACGGGCCATCATTTCTCTGGTACAACCCGCTGCCCACCTCGGTCGAAGGAAGACCGTTCACCTGGCGCTACGCCATGTATTTCATCGCCTCGACCGGCGGCAACGACAGCCTCGGTCTGGCCTGCTCCAATGACGCGGTCGTATGGAAGTTGTTCGGGAACGGCCCGATCCTCTCCGGCTTGATCGACCCGCAGCCTTGGGAAGGCGTGAACGGCTACGTCTCCGCCGCCCACGTCGAGCGGCTTCCCGACGGGAGATGGTGGATGCTCTACTCCGGGGGCTCCGCGGGAAACGCCGGAATCGGCTATGCATGGTCCTGGGACCGTGTCCACTGGCGCAAGGCGGAGATCAACCCCGTGTTCAAGAACGGCAGCGGGCCATTCCTCGAGCGCTGCTACACGCCGAGCTTGGTCCGGGACGCCGACGGCTCGCTGCTCCTTTACCGCGCGGCCAAGGACGCGACCGCCTACCGGACCTTCGTTTCCCGTCTGCGGGCACCGGCCCTCGGATGGCGGGACCTGCTCGGCCCGGACCGGCTCGGTCAGGGGCTCACCGCGCGGGAGGCCATCCACCGGGGCGTCGGCACCCAGGCTGAACGCGACGCTGCTCTCCCGAACCCGTCCAAGGGCGACGAGTGGTTCAACACCGACCTCGCGGGCGGCGGCAAGTGGGAGAAACACACCGGCACCGACTGGAAGCGGAGCTGATCCCCGGAACACCTCTCTTTTCTTCGGACGCCGGGGAATCCCGTAATCCCGCGTGTTTCCGCAGGTTACGCCTCCATGTACATAACTCATTGGAATCAAAGGGGTTATGTGTCGAATTCGCCTTGCTTTCTGTTCGGAAAGAAGCCTGTATGTGTGTGAACACAAGAGCCAATCCTTTGCCGGGAACGGGCTTACAGAACGCAAGGAGAGACCATGGACCTACGCCGGATCAACTTCGGAATCGAGATCGAGACAGTCAAACGGACGCGCGAGCGGGTCGCCCAGGCGATCCAGTCGGTGGTGGGCGGCCAGGTCCGCCACATCGGCAGCCCAGGGAGCTTCGACCCCTGGGAAGTCACCGACAACCATGGACGGGTCTGGAAAGTGGTATCCGACGGCTCGCTCATCAATGTGCCCATCCACCTGCGGGCCGAGGTGGTGAGCCCTGTCCTGTCCTACGAGGACATCCCCGTCCTCCAGGAGGTCGTCCGGGCGGTGCGGGCCTGCGGAGCCAAGGTGGACGACCGTTGCGGCATCCACGTCCACGTCGACGCCACAGCCTTTGACGGCCGGACCCTCGCGAACCTCGCCAAGATCGTCTACAAGCAGGAAGCGCTCATTCTCACCGCCCTGGGCGTGAACGAGACACGCCGCCGCAACTACAGCAAGCCGGTGAGCGACGACCTCATTGCCCAGATCGAGCGCCGCCGTCCCAGGACCAGGGACCAGCTCAACCACATTTGGTATGGCTACCACAACCGGCAGCCTCAGCACTACGACAGCACCCGCTACCACGGGGTGAACCTGCACAACGTCTGGTACCGCGGCACGGTCGAGTTTCGGTGGTTCGAGGGGACGCTACACGCGGGCAAGGTGAAAGCTTACATCCAACTGGTCCTGGCCGTGGCGGCCAAGGCGCTGAACGGCCGGGCCGCATCGAGCCGCAAGCGGTCCTTCGACCCGCAGAGCGCCCGGTACGACTTCCGGGTCTTCCTGCTCCACCTGGGGCTCATCGGTGATGAGTTCAAGACCGCGCGCAAGCATCTGATCGCCGCCCTGCCAGGGGACTCGGCATTCAAACGCGGCAGGGTGAAACCAAATGAACAACCCGCCGACAAGGCGGAACCCTTCACGGAGGCCGGGCCCGAAACCCGGCCTCCGGCATTTTCGGGGGACGAGACCGGCGGGACGCAAGGAGGCGCGTCATGAGAGTGCTGATTCGAAACACCGCCCTCAATGGGCAGCCGCTGGAAGGCGACGGCGAAATCTTCACCGGGGCGACGGTGACCGACGTGGTCCTGGCCATGAAAGGAGCCACGCTCTTTTCCGACCAGCGGGACCTCGAGGATTACATCGACATGGTCCTGCGCAACGCCAAGATGCTGTCCGGAGTCGAGCTTACGGTACGGGGCGATACGCCGGAGGAAAAGGCCGCATCCTTCCTGGATGCCCTGATCAAACATGGCCTTGCCGAGGTGCAGGACGACAAATCGGCCCGGATACCGATTCCCTCCCTGGTTTGGCAGGGCATCGACGCGGTCCGGCTCTCGGGGTTGACCAACATGCTCGACCGGCCGGTCGTCGCCCGGCTGGCCGGGGAGCTCGGATATCCCGATGCCGCGAGCTGGATCGAGGAGCATCCGAAGGAATACGCCGAGGGCGTCTTCCGCGGGTTCATCGTCGATCCGCAGGGAGGGAAATCCTGATGTGCGGGCTCGCGGGAGTCATCTTCGGAAATAAGCGGCGACGCGCCGAGGAGCGGGAGTATCTCGCCTGGCTCTTCACCCGCCTGCTTGTATTGAGCGAGGAGCGCGGACCACACGCCACCGGCGCGGCATGGCTCGACACCGACGGCGGACACCGGCTCTTCAAGCGGCCGGTGACGGCCGAGCGGTTCGTCACGGACAAGGCCTTCGCCGAACTCCTTGCCTCTATGGACAACCGCGCCACGCTCCTGCTCGGCCATACCCGGTGGCGCACCCGAGGGGACGAGCGGGTCAACAGCAACAACCACCCGATCCGCGCCGGGGAGGTGATCGGCACCCACAACGGCACCATTTACAACGCCGACTACCTGTTCCGGCGCTGGAAGATGCGGCGCTTCGCCGAGGTGGACAGCGAGATTCTGTTCCGCCTGGCCGCGAACGCCGCCCGGGACGGGGCCATGGATATCGAGCGGTTCAAAGCCCGGCTCCGACGCTGTCGGGGTCAGATCACCGCCGTCATCGCCTGCCGGACCGACCCTGGCACCGTCTTGGTGCTCAAGGGGAACCGGCCGTTGGAACTGCGCTGGCATCCCCGCCGCAAAGCGGTTCTCTACGCTTCGGACCCCGCATACCTCGACGCCGTGCTGGCGGAGGAAAAAGGCTGGCGTGAGATTGCGGTCCCGCCCATGAGCCTGGTGGTGTTCCGGCGCGAGGACCTGGCCGCGTACTCGGTGGAGCCCTTCGAGTTCGTCGCCCAGGAGAGAAAGGGCGCGGAACCATGACAGACACTCCAATGAATCCCATGAACCAGGCAATGAACCCAACAGAACCCTTGAAGCCGAACACAAACGGAATGCTGAGACTCTTCGTCTACGGCACACTGAAGCGCGGTTTCTGGAACCACGACCGCTTCTGCCGGGGCGTCCCGACGTTGGAGGACGCCTTGGTCCGCGGCCGCCTCTTCGAGACATCCTCCGGAATCCCCGTCCTGGAGGTCCCGGAGGAGGATATCCTCGCCGTCGGGACCACCAATCCACTCGCCGACGTGGCCACACAGGCGCACGTCGTTGCTCGCATGGCCAATCCCGAGCCAATCCCCGACCGGCTTCCGAAGAAGGGCACAGGCGCGCCCTGGGGCCCCGTGTACGGGGAGATTCTCACCTTCGACGATCCCGTGATCCGCCTCCCGGCCATCGACCGGCT
Source organism: Candidatus Inralta sp. (assembly GCA_039794185.1). Taxonomy (GTDB): domain Bacteria; phylum Nitrospirota; class Nitrospiria; order Nitrospirales; family Nitrospiraceae; genus BQWY01. The sequence goes on from JBDIVW010000015.1 coordinate 74,700, forward strand.
GGAGGGGTTTCACCCCGGCGGTCCTTGCCTCTACCGCCGTGTCCTGGTTTCGGCGCAGGCCCACGGAACCGTGCTTCCGGCATGGCTCTATGTGGGTGAATATCTCTCGGGCAGGCTTACCCCGCTCGATGGGTCCCGCTGGCCCCGGAAGCCTTGACTCGGTTACACTCGGTCAAATACTGAAAATAACCGGACAAACCGCTTGACAATGGACCTCAGACTGATATATTGTAACCCTGTTTGTCCTGGTTTATTGGGACGTAAACGCCGAAGGCTGGAACGTGGTACACCGATCAACCAAGAGAAAGAGGCCGCTGCGAGGCAACCAATGAGGCCAAACGTGACTGGAGTCGAATGATGGAAGACCGATGGCTCTCAGTAGATGAGATTGCTGACCATCTCGGCATTAAGCGGGATACGGTCTACAAGTGGATTAGTGAACGGCAGATGCCGGGCCACAAGATCGGTCGGCTTTGGAAGTTCAACAAAAAAGAAGTGGACGAGTGGGTGAAGTCTGGCGGAGCCGGCGATAACGAGCCTGGATCAAAAGGAGATCGCTAATGGCGGAGCCACTCGCCGATAGAGTCATAAAGAGAATTGGCCAGGCTGCCGAGCTGTACCACCGGCTTGTCATGCTGGTGGCCCCGGCCGGTTCGGGCAAGACCGCCGCGCTGCAGGATGTTCATGAACGCACTGCGGCTCCTCTGGTCAACGTCAACCTCGAACTTTCCCGGCGCATGCTCGACCTCACCGAGCGCCAGCGGGCCTTGCAGTTGCCCCGCCTCCTCGCGGAGATCGTGGGCGCATCCGCAGCCGATGTGGTTCTTCTGGACAACGTCGAGGTCCTCTTCGATGTCTCGCTCAAGCAGGACCCGCTGCGGCTTCTGCAGGGGCTCTCGCGGAACAAGACGGTGGTCGCGGCCTGGAGCGGCTCCATCGACGGCGAGCACATGGTCTATGCGACGCCGGATCACCCCGAATACAAACGATATCCCTTGCGAGATTTCCTGGTAGTGAACCCGGAGGCCGTTGCATGAAGACAAGGAACGAAAGAGCAGGAGGGCAGTCGCGATGAAATACGGAGACCTGATTCAATTCGAGCCTATCGAGTCCGTGGTCCAGCTACGGGACGCGGACGAGGCCGCTGCTGCCCGGCAGCTTGTCCAGACCTATGTCATCTCCGGGGAGATGGCCGAAAAGCTGACCAGTCTGGTCGTTCCTCAGCTTCAGTTCGAACAGCCCATGGACAACAAGGGGCTCCTGGTCGTCGGCAACTACGGAACCGGTAAGTCTCACCTCATGTCCGTGATCTCCGCCCTGGCTGAAAACGGCGATCTCGCAACGCATCTGAACGACAAGAGCGTGGCGGCTGCTGCGGGCAAGATCAGCGGCCGCTTCAAGGTGGTCCGAACCGAGATCGGCGCGACCACCATGTCCCTGCGCGACATCCTCGTGGCCGAACTGGAAGAGCACCTGGCCGCAATGGGCGTGTCTTATTCCTTCCCGCCCGCAGACAAGGTGTCCAATAACAAACGTTCTTTCGAAGAGATGATGACCGCCTTCCACCAGGAGCATCCCGACCACGGTCTGCTCCTGGTGGTGGACGAACTGCTCGACTACCTGCGCACCCGCAAGGATCAGGAACTCATTCTCGATCTCAACTTCCTGCGCGAGATCGGCGAGGTCTGCAAGGACCTGCGGTTCCGTTTCATCGCCGGTGTCCAGGAAGCCATTTTCGACAGCCCTCGTTTTTCCTTTGTGGCCGACAGCATCCGCCGGGTGAAGGACCGCTTCGAGCAAATCCTCATCGCCCGCAAGGACGTCAAGTTCGTGGTGGCCGAGCGTCTGCTCAAGAAAACCGCCGACCAGCAGGTGAGAATCCGGGAGTACCTGACACCCTTCGCCAAGTTCTATGGCCGCATGAACGAGCGCATGGACGAGTTCGTGCGCCTCTTCCCAGTGCATCCGGACTACATCGACACCTTCGAGCGGGTCACCGCGGTGGAAAAGCGTGAGGTGCTCAAGACCCTGTCCCTGGCCATGAAGAAGCTCCTCAACCAGAACGTGCCCGACGACCGGCCCGGAGTCATCGCCTATGACGGCTACTGGACGACCCTGCGCGAGAACCCGTCCTTCCGCGCCGTTCCGGACATCAAGGCGGTCATCGATTGCAGCATGGTGCTCGAGTCGCGCATCCAGCAGGCCTTCACCCGCCCGGCATACAAGCCCATGGCGACCCAGCTCATCCACGCGCTGTCCGTCCACCGGCTCACGACTGGCGACATCTACGCCACCCTGGGCGCGACGGCGGAGGAACTGCGCGACGGATTATGCCTCTTCCAGCCGGGCATCGAGGAACTGGGCGGCGATCCGGCCGATGACCTGCTCTCCCAGGTGGAGACCGTCCTGCGGGAAATCCACAAGACGGTCAGTGGGCAGTTCATTTCGTCCAACCCGGACAACCGCCAGTATTACCTGGACCTCAAGAAGACCGACGATTTCGACGCGCTGATCGAGAAGCGGGCCGAGAGCCTCGATTCCTCGCAGCTCGACCGCTACTACTACGAGGCGCTCCGGCGGGTCATGGAATGCACCGACCAGACCTATGTGACCGGCTACAAGATCTGGCAGCACGAACTCGAATGGCTGGAGCGCAAGGCCGCGCGCCAGGGATACCTTTTCTTCGGCGCGCCCAACGAACGCTCCACGGCGGTGCCCCCTCGGGACTTCTACCTCTATTTCATCCAGCCCTTTGACGCGCCGCATTTCAAGGACGAGAAGAAACCCGAGGAACTGTTTCTGCGCCTGACGAACACGGACGAGGAATTCCGCACTGCGCTTCGAAGCTACGCCGCAGCCCTGGACCTTGCATCCACCGCTTCGGGCCATGCCAAGTCCACCTACGAATCCAAGGCATCGAACTTCCTCCGCGACCTCGTGCAGTGGCTTCAGAAGAACATGACCACGGCCTTTGAGGTCACCTACCAGGGGCGCGCCAAGTCCCTGACCGAATGGGCCAAGGGTAAGTCCATCAGGGAGCTTTCCGGCATCGGCTCCCACGAGCGCATCAACTTCCGCGACCTGGTGAACACCACGGCGGGCATCTGTCTCGGGACGAAGTTCCAGGACCAGGCTCCCGAATACCCGTTCTTCTCGGTGCTCATCACGGGAGCGAACCGGGCACAAGCCGCACAGGACGCCCTGCGCGCCATCGCTGGTCAGAACCGCACCAAGCAGGGCACCGCGGTGCTGGATGCCCTGGAGCTTCTCGACGGTGAGCGGCTCGATCCCTACCGGTCCAAGTACGCCAAACACATTCTCGGCGTCGCCAAGAAGAAGGGCCACGGCCAGGTGGTTAACCGCTCCGAGCTGATCCAGGACGTCCTCGGCGTGGAATACCTTGCGCCGCAATCGCTCCGCCTCGAACCCGAATGGGCCGTGGTGGTGCTGGCCGCGCTGGTCTATGCCGGCGAAGTGGTTCTCTCCATTCCGGGCAAGAAGTTCGATGCCACGGGTCTGCCTCAACTGGCCGGAACCGGCATCGACGAACTGGCCCAGTTCAAGCACATCGAGCGGCCCAAGGACTGGAACCTTCCGGCGCTCAAGGCGCTTTTCGAACTGCTTGGACTCACGCCGGGCATGGCCCAACTGGTCACCCAGGGCAAGGACGAGCCGGTTCAGGAGCTGCAGAAGGCGGTCACCACCACCGTGGAGCGGCTGGTGCTTGTGCAGCAGAGCATGCAGACCGGATTGTTCTTCTGGGGCCGCAGCCTGCTGGCCGAGGATGAGATCAAAAAGCTCCGCGTGAAACTGGACGAGACCAAGACCTTCCTCGAATCCCTGCAGGCCTACACGACGACCGGCAAGCTCAAGAATTTCCGCTATGACGCCTCGGAAGTGACTGCTCATCGGGATGGGCTGAGTTCTCTTGCCGAGATCAAGTCGCTCGAGGAACTGGTGGTCGACCTCGGTGCCACGGCTTCGTACCTCTCGACCGCCGAGGCTGTCCTGCCCACCGGCCACGAGTGGATCGACAAGATGAAAACGGCCCGGGACGAGGTACTCGCCCAGATCGGCGACCCGGCCAAACGGAGCGCGGCCACCTTCCGCCAGCAGACCCAGCGCAAGCTCGGCGACCTCAAGAAGGCTTACCTGCTGGCCTACCTTTCCATGCACGCCAAAGCGCGTCTCGGCGTGAACGAGGACAAGCGCAAGGCCCAGCTTATGGGCGACGAACGGCTCAAGGACCTGCAGAAGCTCTCCACCATCGACCTGATGCCCCGCCAGCACCTATCGGATTTCCAGAACCGCTTGGCTGGCCTGAAGAGCTGCTTCGCACTCACCGAGCAGGAATTGGAAGCATCGCCGGTCTGCCCGCACTGCAACTTCAAACCGGGCGCGGAACCTCCCGCGGCTCCCGCGGCGACGATGCTGGACGCCCTGGACGGCGAGCTCGACAAGCTGGTCGAAAACTGGACGCAGACGCTGCTCGCCAACCTCGAAGACCCGACCACCAAGGGGAACCTGAGCCTGCTCAAGCCCGAACCGCGCAAGCTGGTGGACGGCTTCATCAAGAAGCGGACCCTGCCGGACAACCTGGACCAGGACTTCATCCACGCCTTGCAGGAGGTGCTCTCCGGGCTCACCAAGGTCTCGGTCAAGATCGCGGACCTGCGCGACGCGCTGCTCTCGGGCGGCTCCCCGGCCACCCCGGCGGAGATGCGGAAGCGGTTCGAGGAATACCTGGACGGCCTGACCAAGGGCAAAGAGCCCGGCAAGGTCCGGATCGTTTTGGAGTGACGGCACTGCCGTCGGCAACCTGAACAGAAAGGAGAACGACGATGAGTAAAGGCAGAGATCGGACCGTTTCGCGTCGCCCCGATGGGACGTGGGAAAACAAACGCAACGACGCCGACAAGGCATCCAGTCTGCACAAGACGCAGAAGGAAGCGGAGCAGACGGCAAAGGGGATGTTGAAGAATCAAGGCGGCGGTGAACTGACCACCAAGGGCGTGGACGGCAAGATTCGCAGCAAGGACACCATCGCGCCGGGCAAGGACCCCAACCCGCCGAAGGACAAGGAACACTGATCGGATGCGGAGACGCTCGGACGGTCCAGAACACCAGCGCCTGTTATCGCGGGCGGAACTTGAGGAATGAAGCCGATGGGTGACCTTTTCAATCTTGAGCCGAAAACTGCGCCAGCCGGTCCGGTGGAATGTCTCGGCATGACGTTCCCGAACGACGAGGAGCGGCGGAAGCATTTCGTCGGCATACTGCGCGAGAAGCTGAAGGACCCCGAGTTCCGCAAGATCGAGGGCTTCCCCATCGGCTCGGACGAGGACATCCTGGCGCTGTCCGATCCGCCATACTACACCGCCTGCCCGAACCCGTTCATCGCCGACTTCATCAAGCATTACGGCAAGCCCTACGACCCGAGCAAGCCATACAGCCGCGAGCCGTTTGCCACAGATGTGAGTGAGGGCAAGAACGACCCGATCTACAACGCTCACTCCTACCACACCAAGGTCCCGCACAAAGCCATCATGCGGTACATCCTGCACTACACAGAGCCGGGGGACGTGGTTTTCGATGGATTTTGCGGGACCGGGATGACGGGAGTGGCTGCCAATCTTTGCGGAGATCGAAGCGCGGTTTCATCCCTCGGGTATCCGGTAACCCAGGATGGAAGCATCTTGGGTGAGGACAAGCAGGCGATCTCTCGATGCGGAGATCGTGTTTCCGTCCTGAATGACCTGTCACCCGCTGCCACATTGATTGCCGCTGGGTACAACGTCACAACCGATTCGAAGGGGTTTGCGCGACTCGCCAAGAAGCTATTAGACAAATTCAACGCTGAATACGGATGGATGTACGAGACACGTGACCCCAAGACCGGCGCGACTTGTCCGATTGATTTCACCATCTGGTCGGAGGTTTTTTCCTGCCCCCATTGCGCCGGTGAATTGGAGTTTTGGAACTTAGCCTGGGATGAAGAATCGGGAACGTTAGCCGATCAGCCCATCTGTACGCACTGCTCTGCCGAGGTATCCAAACGCGATCTCGTCAGGCGCACCACCACCTATTACGACAAGGTGGTAAAGGCTACCCGGACGCGTCAGGTGTTGCGTCCGGTTGAGATTCGATACCAACACCAGGGGACGAAGAAGAGCAAGAAACCTGACAAGGACGATCTCGCCTCCCTTGAGAAAATTGAAAGGCTGATCGAGTCCATTGAGTACCCGACGGAATTGATGATGTTTGTGCCGGAGGGGGAAGAATGGGGCGACCTCTATCGCGGATATCACGAGGGGATCAGCCGAGCACACGATTTTCATTTGCCGCGCCAGCTCGTTGCGTTCTCTCTGCTCTGGCGAATGGCCGATGATCTGCCCAAAGAGGAGATGAAGCGGCTCTGGCGCTTCACGCTGCAGAGCGTCGTCGTGAGTTTTACACGCCGGAATAGGTTCCTGAAGAACGCCTATTCCCAGGTGAACCGTGCTCTCAGCGGCACACTCTATATCGGTTCGACCGTCAGCGAGCCGAGTCCGACCTATGTACTGACCGGCAAGATCAAGAGATTCGGGGGAGCCATTCCAAAGGGCGGCTCTTCCATAGCAATAACCACGCAGTCTCTTGCCTCAGTGCTGATCCCTGAAAGCTCGGTCGATTATGTCTTTATCGACCCTCCCTTCGGCGACAACCTGCCCTACGCCGAGCTCAATTTCCTATGGGAGGCATGGCTCCGTGTGTTCACGAACTCGGGGCAGGATGCCGTTGTCAGCGGCAAGCAGCGGAAAGACTTGGCCGTCTACGCGAACATGATGACGGACTGCCTGAAACAGGTTTATCGCGTCCTCAAACCGGGCCGATGGGTGACGGTCGAGTTTCACAATTCCAAGAACGCAGTCTGGACCGCCATTCAGGAGGCTTTGGGGCGTGCGGGCTTCATCATTGCCGATGTCAGCGTGCTTGATAAGGGGATGAAGACCAAGAAGCAGATGCATGCCAAGGCTGTCGATAAGGACCTCGTCATTTCCGCCTACAAACCGAACGGCGGTCTCGAAAAGCGATTCCAGCTCCAGGCTGGAACCGAAGAGGGGTTGTGGGATTTCATCAGAACCCATCTTCGGCAACTTCCCGTGTTCATCGTCAAGGGCGGGTTCGGACAAATGATAGCGGAGCGACAACAAGTACTGTTGTTCGACCGCATGGTGGCCTTCCATGTCCAGCGTGGAGTCAGCGTGCCCCTCTCTGCGGGCGATTTTTATCAGGGACTGGCCCAGCGCTTCCCCGAGCGTGACGGTATGTATTTCCTGTCGGAACAGGTTGCCGAATACGAGCGCAAGCGGATGACATCGCGGGAGCTGCTGCAGCTCGACCTCTTCGTGTCCGACGAAGCCTCAGCCATCCAATGGCTCAAGCAGCAAATCGTCAGAAAGCCCCAGACCTTCCAGGAACTCCAGCCGCAGTTCATGCGAGAGACTCAAGGTGGCTGGCAGAAATATGAGAAGCCGCTGGAGCTGTCGGAATTGTTGGAGCAGAACTTCCTTCGCTATGACGGCAAGGGCGAAGTGCCGAACCAGATTCACAGCTACCTCTCCACGAATTTCAAAGAGCTTCGGAACCTGCCCAAGGACGACGAGAGCCTCCGCGCCAAGGGCAAGGACCGCTGGTACGTGCCGGACCCAAACAAAGCCGGAGACCTGGAGAAGCTGCGCGAGCGGTCGCTGCTCAAGGAGTTCGAGGACTACCGGACGTCCAGCCAAAAGCGCCTGAAGGTGTTCCGCCTTGAGGCTGTTCGAGCCGGATTCAAAAAGGCATGGCAGGAGCGCGACTACGCCACAATCATCACCGTGGCCCGCAAGGTTCCCGAAAACGTCCTCCAGGAAGACCCGAAGCTCCTCATGTGGTACGACCAGGCGCTCACCCGCTCAGGGGAGGACGCATGATGACGATCCAAGGAGAAATTGCCCATGCATGCGCATGACCGGTTTCTGCCGGAATGGTTCAACCGTATCCGGTCGCGGCAAATCACGTTGCCCCGGTTCCAGAGGTTCATGGCCTGGGGACATGGAGAGGTCTCCGGGCTATTGACGACGGTTCTGCGCGGTCTGCCTTCGGGCGCGACGCTGATCCTGGAGGTCGGCGATGAGGAGAAGTTCAAGAGCCGCACCATGGTCGACGCGCCGGAGTCGGGCGAAAAGGTGACCGAGCAACTCCTGGACGGCCAGCAGCGACTGACAGCCCTGTGGCGCAGTCTTCACGACAAGTACGCGGACCGGAGCTACCTGATCGGCTTCGAGGATGACCCCGGCGATGGGTCCACAAAGCTGCCCTATGTCTACGGCCAGGCCCGCTGGAGCAAGAGCGGCAGTCGCTATCCGATGTGGGTGGACGATCCAAAGGAGTGCTGGAACCGAGGGTTTATCCCGATCACCCTGCTGCGACCGGATGACATCCTCCCAGAGATTCGTCATTGGATCGCGACCTCTGTCGGAAACGATCACGATAAAAAAGACAAGTTGTTCGATGAGATCATCGCACTGCGCGACAAGGTGAAGGCATTCAATCTGCCGTACCTGGCGCTGCCAGCCAAGACGCCCAAGGAAGTGGCTCTGGACGTCTTCATCAAAATGAACACCAGTTCGGTTCACCTGTCCACCTACGACATCGTGGTGGCGCTGGTGGAAGAAGAAACCGGGAAATCGCTCCACGAACATGTGGATGCTTTGAACATGGCCGTTCCGCGGGCGGCGGAATACGCTGACCTGCCGAGTCTGGTATTGGACGTGGTGGCTCTGCGCCAGGACCGCATCCCCAGCCAGGCGGGATACCGGGGGATCGACTACACCCGGATGCTCAACGAGTGGGATTCGGTCGTCAAAAGCATCAAGGGTATGGTGAGCTTCCTCGAAGACGAAAGTATCTTCGACGCCCAGCGGCTGCCGAGCTACACGGCCATCCCCATCCTCGCCGCGATGTGGGAGCACCTGCCGACGCAGCCGGACAAGTTGGGCAATGCCCGGCTCCTCCTGCGCAAATACCTCTGGCGGGCTTTCCTGACCTCGCGTTATGAGCAGTCATCCACATCCAACGCCCTGCAGGATTACCGCGGATTGCGAAAGGTCCTCTGCGACGCTGCGGCCGAGGACGTTGTGCCGATTTTGAACCAGGAATCGTATCCGCTTCCCTCGAAGGAAATGGTGTTGCAGGCCGACTGGCCGAAACGCAAGTCCATCCTTGGCCGTGGGTTGTTGTCGCTACAGCTCAAGTGCGGTGCCGAGGACCTGGCCGACGGGGCGCGGGCGACGGTCGCCACCATTACATCCAAAGAGCATCCCCGAGAGTATCACCACCTCTTTCCGGCCGCGACGCTCGATGATGCGGGAATCCCCGATGAGCAGGTTTTTCGGGCGCTCAACTGCGCTCTGGTGACTTGGCGGACAAACCGCACCATCTCGGACAGGGACCCCATTACCTATCTGAAGGAACGGGCGGACAACTGCGCCCTTGGGGAAGAGGAGATGAAGCGGCGACTGAGAACGCACCTCATTCCCTACGCCCGGTTGGCGGTCGGCTATGACGGCATCCCCGACGATGAGCGGCGCGGGCGGGTAAAGAACGACTATGACGCTTTTCTGTCCGCCAGGGCCGAGGTTCTGGCAAAGGCGGCTCATCGCGTGTGCGAGGGCAAAGCTCTGGAACTTAGCGAGCTGTTGAATGATGCGGATTGATGCAAATAGCTGGTACTACAGCCCGGACCACGGGCAGCTCTGTCAGGTCATCGAAGCCCAGACGCTCTGGGGTGAGACGACCTGCCGCGTCTGGCTACCCGGCCGCGACTCCGTGGTCCGCATCCCGGCTTCCAGGCTCAAATCCCTGGAGAGCGCAGGCACCGGCTCGCCGGACGATATCGCCTACATCGCAGCCGCCGCGCGGGTAGCCGACGCCCTGACCCAGGACGTCCTGCTCGCGCCCATCGAGTCCTCCGTCATCCCGCTGCCGCACCAGATTCGTGCTCTATCCCGCGCCATTAGCAGCGACCGCGTGCGCTATCTCCTGGCGGACGAGGTCGGCCTGGGCAAAACCATCGAGGCCGGGCTCATCATGCGGGAGCTCAAACTTCGCGGGCTGGTCAAGCGGACGCTGGTCATCGCCCCGAAGGGACTGGTGAGCCAGTGGGTCAGCGAGATGCGCTTCCATTTCGGAGAGACCTTCCAGCTCGTGCTCCCCGAGGACATCAAGACACTGAAACGGATCGCACCGTCCTCCGGCCCGGAAAACGGGAATCACGATCCGGAAGCGCTGCCCGCCAATGCATGGCAGATGTTCTCCCAGGTGGTCGTGCCGATGGATTCGGTCAAGCCCTTGGACAAGCGCCGTGGCTGGACCGCGGCTCAGGTGAGCGAGCACAACCGCGAACGGTTCGAGGACCTGATCTCCGCCGGCTGGGACCTGGTGATCGTAGACGAGGCGCACCGTCTCGGCGGCAGCACCGACCAGGTGGCCCGCTTCAAACTGGGCCAGGGACTCTCCGAGGCTGCGCCATATTTCTTGATGCTTTCGGCCACCCCGCACCAGGGCAAGACCGACGCCTTTCATCGGCTGGTTTCCCTGATCGACCCCCAGGAGTTCCCGGACATCAGCAGCGTCACCCGCGAGCGGGTCCAGCCGCATGTCATCCGCACCGAGAAACGCCGCGCCATTGATGCTGATGGGAAGCCCTTGTTCAAACCGCGGCGCACGCAGCTTGGCCCGGTCTCCTGGGAGGAGCGTCACCGCCATCAGCAACTCCTCTACGAAGCGGTCACCGAATACGTCCGCGAAGGCTACAACCAGGCCATGCGGGAAAAGCGGAGCTACATCGGCTTCCTGATGATCTTGATGCAGCGTCTGGTGGTCTCCAGCACGAGCGCCATCCGCACTACGCTTGAAAGGCGGCTCGAGGCGCTCGCCACACCCCAGGAACAACTGACCCTGTTCCCACTCGCATCCGAGGAGGAATGGGCGGACCTGGACGGCCAGGAGCAGATCGACGTGTTGCTCCGCACCCGCCTCAAGGCACTCAAGAACGAGCGCGCCGAGGTCAAGCTGCTGTTGGAGGCCGCGGCCCGCTGCGAGCAGATCGGACCGGACGCCAAGGCCGAGGCGCTGCTCGACTGGCTCTACCGCCTCCAGTCCGAGGAGAGCGACCCGGAGTTGAAGGCGCTGGTGTTCACCGAGTTCGTTCCCACCCAAGAGATGTTGCGTCGGTTCCTGACTGAGCGCGGGTTTTCGGTCGTCTGCCTGAACGGCTCCATGGACATGGAAGAGCGCAAGCGAGTCCAGGAGGCCTTCGCCAAGGATGTCCGTATCCTTATCTCCACCGACGCCGGCGGGGAGGGCTTGAACCTCCAATTCTGCCACGTGGTGATCAACTACGACATCCCCTGGAACCCAATGCGTCTCGAACAGCGGATTGGCCGGGTGGATCGTATCGGCCAGGCCCATGCGGTGCGCGCGGTCAACTTCGTCTTCGAGGGCTCGGTTGAGCACCGGGTCCGTGAGGTACTGGAGCAGAAGCTCGCCGTCATCTTCGAGGAGTTCGGCATCGACAAGACCGGCGACGTCCTCGACTCGGCCCAAGCGGGCCACATGTTCGACGAGATGTATGTCGAGGCGATCCTCAACCCCGAAAAGGTGGAGGACTCCGTAGAGAGCGTGGTTGCCCGCTTGCAGGAGCAGGCTCGCGAGGCGCGCACGACCGCATCGGTACTTGGCGCGACCGAGGACCTGGAACCTGGCGAAGCCCAGCGGCTCTTGACTCACCCCTTGCCCCATTGGGTCGAGCGCATGACCGTGAGCTACCTGAAGGCGCATGGCGGCCAGGCCGAGAGGAGAAGCCAGAGTTGGAACCTCACATGGCCCGACGGCGAGATCTATGAGAATGTGGTCTTCACCGGCAAGGAAGCCGAGAGGCTTCCGGCCGCCCGGCATCTTACCCTTGAAGAGCCGAAGGTCCGCGGACTGGCCATGCGGCTCCCACGTTTTGCGCCGGGCCAGCCGGTCCCCATCGTGTCGATCCCAGGTCTCTCCGAGGAAGTTCAGGGTGTCTGGTCCTTGTGGCGGATCGCGATTGCCACCATGGAGTGGAACCGTCGAAGGATCATGCCTCTCTTCCTGGCCGACAACGGCATGGTCTACATGCCGACGGCCAGACACGTGTGGGACCAGCTCCTCGCGGCAAGCACACAGGTCCGGTCCATTCTTGACGCCGGAGTCTCCCAAGCAGCTTTCGCAAAGCTGCAGAGCGCCGCGGAAGAACACGGGAAGCCCATCTACGAAGCGCTCGTGCAAGAGCACCGAGCCCGCATCGCCCGCGAGCGCGAGAAGGCAGACTACGCCTTTGCCGCGCGCCGCAAGACCGTCGAGCGGATCGGCCTGCCTCAGGTCCGCAACTATCGCCTGAACCTCCTCTCGCAGGAAGAGCGGAGTTTCCAGGAGCAGCTCGATCAGAAGGCACATGCCTATCCTGAAATGGTGCCGCTGCTTGTGATTCGGGTGGAGGGCGGTGACCATGAGTAGTTGGCGCGATCAAATCCTGAAAGAATTCACCCCGAAGGTCGCCCGACTCACCCTGGTGGCCGATCCGGACGGACTTCTCCTTGAAGAAGGGATTCTCGAAGGTGTCCGCGAGCGTGGATTCGAGCTGATCCCGTTTGAAGACCACATCGCGTTCCGTTACGCCTACGAGTCGAAGTTTCGCTCCCGCTGGGACCGCGGCGAGCACACGGACCTTGTCGTCGTATTGCGCTCCCAAGCAAGCGACCTCAGTGGGTTGCCTTATGATCTCCTCCAGGCCGGTCGCAGACTCTCCTTCAACCTAGGCGACATCTTCCCGAACCTCAGTTACCCGGTCGTGACCGCCCTGGATCGCGGGGACCTCGATGCCTTGTATGAGGCGCAGAAGAGACATGCACCCGGCCAGTTGGGAGACAACGCCACCAAGGAGTTCGTCCTCCGGCACGTCTTTGAAATCGCGCCCGAGCTGGTCAAACAGCCATCCGACCTCCTGCGGGTGCTGCTGCGCCGTCACTACCGCGGACAGCGAATCCCGGATGACCTCGACAAACGGTTCATCCAGCTTCTGCGCCAGAGCAACGCCTTCGACGACTGGCCGCTTGAGACGCTTGTTTCAGACCGGGAGGCGTTCTTCGCGTTCCTCCAGGAGCGCTGGCCGATCTTCCTTGACCGTGAAGCAGCCAAAGGGACATCCGGCGTTTGTGAGGACAAGGAGCCCTATGGTCTATCCATTGAGGGACCTGTCGAACTGCCCTTCGAGCACCATGACATCCGTGTCTACATCGACAACCTGTTCGTCGAGGGATTGCTGCACTCAGTTTCACACGAGCATGCGGACACCTTGTCCAGAACCTGGGTAGGCATCGGCGTTCGAACCGCTCCCATCGAAGACAGGTCTCGTCGCCTGGGCAAGCTCATCGACAGCCTGGAGGCATCCATTCCGGCTGAGGACGCGAAGCACACGGACTGGTTCCACTTTGCCCGCGGATGGGCGGAGACGATCCTGCTGGCGAACGATCAGGCCGAAGCGATTTCCGAACCGACGGGCGAACGCATCAAGAACTTGCAGGCACAGGTGGATGCCGGTTTCGCAGCCTGGCTCTTCAAGCGGTATGCCGGCCTGGTCAATCTGCCACCGGTCCCTCCGGTCATGTTGCATCACCTCCCGCGGTTTCTTGCCCGCCAAATGGGAGAAGACCGCAACTCCAAGATCGGACTGATCGTGGTGGACGGCCTTGCCATGGACCAATGGCTGGTGGTCCGGGATACACTTGCCTCAAAACAGCCTGGGCTGCGATTCCGGGAGCAGGCGGTCTTTGCCTGGATTCCTTCGCTTACCTCCGTCTCGCGCCAGGCAACATTCGCAGGCAAGGCTCCTATCTTTTTTCCGAACAGCATCCAGACCACGGACAAGGAACCCGCTCTCTGGGCTCAGTTCTGGGCGGATCAGGGCCTTACGCCAAACGAGGTCGTCTACATCAAGGGGCTGGGCGACGGTGGTCTGGAGACCGTTTCCGAAGCGCTTTCTCATCCCAAGGCAAGAGTCGCCGGGCTGGTCGTGGACAAGGTCGACAAGATTATGCACGGAATGGAAATGGGCACCGCCGGAATGCACAACCAGGTGTGCCAGTGGGCCAAGCAACCATACCTGAACACACTTCTCGATCTGCTCTTGGATCGGGGCTTCCGTGTCTACCTGACCTCTGATCATGGCAACGTCGAGGCGGAAGGTTGCGGTCGTCCGGCTGAAGGGGCTGTGGCGGACCTGCGCGGTGAACGAGTCCGCATCTATCCTGACGCAGCACTTCGCAGCAAGGTGAAGGAACGCTTTCCAGCCGCGCTGGAATGGGGCACCGTTGGTCTCCCGGAGGACTACCTCGCCCTCCTGGCCCCTGCTCGGCAGGCGTTTGTCCAAGAAAAGCAGCGCACCGTGAGTCACGGCGGCGTTTCAGTCGAGGAACTCATCGTCCCTCTTGTTCAGATCGAGAGGAGGGGCGAATGACCAGACGGACCGACCAGATCGGATTCAGTCAGCGGGTGCGTCTGGAATGGCTTGAGCAGACGGCCAACCTGATCCTGGCAGGGAATGACAAGGCTGCGGTCAACGATGCCTTGCAGGAGCTGCTGAAGGACAAGGTGTCCGTAGGCGGCCAGGCCGAGCGCGGCAATCGCGAGAAGATCATCACGATTCTCCTGAAGACGTGGCTGACGGTTCCGAGCGAACTCGAGTCATTGCGCGTCGAAGGACTGGAACTCCTCAAGCGTGTTCCTCGACGCGATCATCTGGCCATCCACTGGGGGATGGTCATGGCCGTCTACCCATTCTGGTCGGGTGTAGCCATCCAGACCGGCCGTCTTCTGAGGCTTCAGGGCTCCGCTGCCGCGGCTCATGTCCAGCGCCGGGTCCGCGAGCAATACGGCGAGCGGGAGACCGTTTCCAGAGCAGCCCGCCGCGTGCTGCGCTCGTACCTGGACTGGGGCGTGCTTCAGGAGACCGGCGCAAAGGGCATCTACTCCGCCGGGGCAACGCTGGCTGTCGATGATTCCCGACTGATCGCATGGCTGGCCGAAGCATCCCTCCATGCCCGCGCCAACGGCTCGGCTCCGCTGAAAGATCTGATCGACAGCCCAAGCCTCTTCCCGTTCCGGATCAAGCCGGTCCACGCCGAAAGCCTCGTGGCTGCGTCATCCAGACTCGATCTTCTCCGCCACGGGTTGGACGACGACCTCGTCATGCTGCGGAAGCAGACGACAAAGGGGGGCGCACCATGACCCGTGCCCAGCGCGCTTCCCAGGCCAATCCGCTTTCTGGCGAACCCGGTCAGCAAACGACTTTCACCGCCTTTCCTGAAGGCACTCTGCTTGAAGCGGGGAAGGTCCCCATTGCCGAGATCGCCGAGCTTGCTCTTCGTGAAGGTCAATGCACCAATCCGATCTACCGGGTCCACCGCTGGTTTGCACGGCGTCTTGGCTCACAATTCAGGGCCATCCTGACCGGCCTATCCCTAAAACCCGAGGAAGCCGACCGGTTCTGGGACCTGTACCTCGGAGACCTATCACTTGACGGTGCGGTCGTGCTCGATCCCTTCGTGGGCGGAGGCACCAGCCTTGTCGAGGCCGGGCGCTGTGGTGCCCGCGTGATTGGGTACGACATCGATCCGGTTGCCACCTTCATCACGCGATTCGAACTTGAAACAGCTTCTTACGATCCTTTGTCACCGGAGATTGCCGCTCTCTGCGCAACGATGTCCGAACAGATCGGCACCTTTCACCGGACAAACGTCCCAGGTGTCGGCGAACGCGTAGTCCTACACCACTTCTGGGTTGAATGTCGAACCTGCGAAGCCTGTGGGACGACCTTCGAGATTCATCCCCATTACCAGTTGGCGTACAGCAAGGAAAAGGCTCTCCAGTGGGTGTTCTGCAAGACCTGCCACGAGGTCTCGGAGATACCTCTTGCCCGCAAGGAAATCCGATGCGGATGCGGGACGCGTACCAGGATCGCGCAAGGAACCCTTGACCAGGGAAAGGTCAGATGCCCAGGGTGCGGTGACGTGTCGGGACTCGGCGAGCGTGGGGATGCGCCAATGCGGCCTGAATGGCGACTCTTTGCACAGGAGTATCTTGAAGAGACACGGACCGGTGTCACTCGCCACTTCAAAACGGCGAGCAAAGGCGACCGTATTCGCTACGGTCGGGCGCGCAGTCTTTTGGAGGATGTTGAAAAGGCCGACGGTGGCTTCGCACCCAGCCGCGCCATTCCGGCAGACGGTCGGTCCGACGCGAGGCCACTGATCCACGGCTTCACCCGATACCGCGATCTCTTCAACGACCGCCAACTGCTCCACCTGTCATTGCTGGGCCAAGCCATCTCCAGAGTTGAGGACCCGAGGTCGCGCAGGCTTCTGGCCATTGCCTTCAGCGAACACCTTACAACGAACTGCATGTATACGGCCTATGCGTTCGGGTATCGGCGCATCAGCCCGATGTTTTCAATCCACGGGTACCGGCACATAACCAGGCCGGTGGAAATCAACCCATGGCTCGACGGCATCGGACGCGGCACTTTCCCAAATGTCCTCGGCAAGATTGCCAAGGCAGTGGCGTTCGCCGCAGCGCCCACCAATCTGGACCCAAAGGGTGGGCGAAAACCAGCGATGATCTATCGCCAAACCGCCGCGAAAGAAGTCTCAACGCACCCATGGAGAGTACTGGGAGGATCATCCCGGGCTTCGATATCTACCAAGACGTCGGAAAGCCTCGAAGGGATTCCGGATGGCAGTATCGACCTCATCCTCACAGATCCGCCGTATTTCGACAATCTGAGCTACTCAGAACTTTCCGACTTCTACCTTGCCTGGCATCAGTCCCTCGGCGTGGCCGAACCTCCTTACGACAATCCGGTTCTTGCAGCGCCGATTAAGGAAAACCTCGCTCTGACGGATCGCGGCGACCAGTCTATCGAAGTCTACCGGAACAGCTTGCACCGCATTTTCTGTGAGTGCCACCGCGTGCTCAAAATGAACGGCATTATGGTCTTCACCTATCACCACAAGTCGCCCGTGGCATGGGCCGCTCTCGGGGACGCGCTTGTTCGTTCCGGGTTGAAGTGCGCGACCGTTTTGCCCCTGCGGGGTGAAGGTCAGGGTGGGCTTCATTCTTATGACGGCACCATCAAATGGGATGCCGTGTTCGTCTGTCGTAAGGGCAATCAGGAGCCGTCGGCGAGTTCGGACAATGCGGCGGTTCCGCGTACCTCAATCAAACAGGCCAAACAGCAGGCATCCGCATACGCAGAAGATCTGGCGAAGACCCCACAGATCGGTTTCCGCGACCCGGATCGTCTGAACCTTGAACGCGCCATGATCGTGGCATCGGCTGTCATCGCTCCAACCAATCCCGATTTTATGCCACTCTCGGACGCCTTGAAAACGAGCTCTACTGGAGGACGGTGACACATGCCACAGGTTGGAAAAGAGGCCCTATCGCAATTCATCAGAACCGAATGCCTTCGTCTGCTAAGGCTGAACCTGAGTCCTGATGCCCAGGCTTTCCAGCAGGAAAGAACGGCCGCTGGCATGCCACCCGTACAGCCCCCCCGTCCTGGCCTTGAGTACCTGGCCCAAGCCGGTGAGGAATGGCAGGCGGAGAAGATCGCGGACCTCTCGGATACCTTCGGCACCGCCGTTGTTATTGGCGACCGCTACACGAATCAGGCGGGCCAGGAACGATTTCGGGAGATCGAACTTGTCAATCACCTGACTACTGCTCCGCAGGGCTCCTTCCTTGTTGAATCGCAGTTTGACGTGGGGCCTACTTTCGAGGGCGCACTGGGGATCGCGGGTTATAGGCAGGCCTATGGACTGAATTACTCCCGATTGCGGCCCGATCTCATCGAAGTGCTACCTCACACTTCGAACATCGACCGGTATGTCACACCAGCCGGCGCGGTACTGTGGCTGGCTGTCGATGACCATCGAATCAAACTCCGGGTCATCGACATCAAACTCACGGCTGAGCCATCTCCTTCATATTTCGCGGAAGTCACTTATTACTCCATGGCCTTGGCCGGATGGCTCGCTGATCAGGGTTTAGACAACCGTTACGTGGTCGTTCCGGATGCCGCAATCTGGCCTGGTTCGCACGACGCCTCATGCCTGGTGCGGACCTGCCGGGAGATCGAGGATCAAGGAGGCACTCCCACATACGTGCAGATGTGGGATGCGATGCAGGAAGACCTCGAGGCAGTACCCTTCGAGGTGTTCGTCGGGAGGGTCAAGCACTTCTTCATGGCCGATCTTCCCCGGGCTTTCGCATGTCCCTGGCAGCAACACCCTTGGCATGTGGACAACAGGTGCAAAGGATGTGACTACCTTGGATACCCGTGGATTGATCGACACGGCCAGCCGACTGCCCATCCTCTTCACTGCATGCCAACCGCTGCTCAAACCGACCACCTCAGCAGAGTAGCGTTCATTTCTCGTGGGGCTTCCGCCGCCCTGAGTGACCAAGGAATATCCGACGTCCCGGCATTGGCGCAGCTTCAGCCTAATTCCGCCGTTTTCAATGCACACTACTCGCTCAGGGCGACACGCAATGTCGTTGCGGGCAGAGCGTCATCCCTCCAGGCTCAGCAATCGGCGATACCGCCACAGAGCGGCACATCCGGTGTCATGCCCAAATATACAGACCTACACATTTACCTTTCGGTCGATTTCGACCTTGGTAGCGCCATCACATTCTCCTTGGGCGTGAAGGGCTTCTGGGTCGAGCCCCAGCGATTCGGATTTGTTGGCCAGAGAGCCAACCATCCCTATGGACCGCACACGCACGTGATCGACCAGAAGGCCCTGCCCGTTGAGCGCCGGGAACTCTTGGCGTTCCTGAACAACATCAACGCGATCTTAACGGATGCCCGAAACCGCAACACGGACACGACGGTCCAGTTCTACATCTGGGATTCAGTCCAGTACAAGCATCTCACGCGGATCATCGGCCGCCATTTGCAGGCAATCCTCGCGGACCAGACTATCCAGCACCTTGCTTGGCTGTTTCCGCCAGAGGAGCTGCTGCCCAACGCTGCCATGGAAACACGGCGATCACCGATCACCATTGTTCGAGAGGTCGTGCGGACCTTGCTCGCCGCCCCGATTCCTCATTATTACACGCTCTTCCATACGGCCCGTGTTTACCACCAGGCTTCTCTGCCCCAGCAGGTGGCGGCATTCTCGGTACACCCACTGTTTGAAGACACGCTGAGCGACCAGATTCCAAGTGAACGGGCCCATGAAATCTGGGCGCGGGTGACACGGCCAAGATTGTGGTCGGACCAACTTGTGACCCTGCGTGAAACCGTGACAAAGCAACTAGGCGCTCTCGAAGCGATCACCAGGCGGCTCGAAGAGGACCTCCGGCCTACCCTCCAGCAGATCGCGCCGCAAATCCGCATAGAACCGCCTCAACGACAATCGGGAATCAGTTTTGACGGGCAGTTGTGGTATGGATTCGCGCGACTCAACGCCGCCCTTGGCGAACTGGAGGTGCACCAGATCAGGGCCATGCCGCCAGAGGAGCGTGAGGCCAGGTATCGCAGTGCAAGGTTGACCCGTCGGCTTACCGGGGCAGAAGAAGCAACAGCGCTGGCACAGTTGGGGATCGCCGCGCTTCCAAGGATGCGCGTTTACGAGATGAGACCGGAATCGAGGGAAGTGAAGGCGCGCGAGGGGGATTTCAGCTTTGCTCTGGCCCCCGAGAACATGCCCGGCTTTCTCGATAGGTCGCTTCAGGTGGTGACGCAAGGAACTCCATTGGAACCGCCCAACGGGTCCGGATGGCGGACTTACATGGAGACCGCAACAGGGGTCCGGATTGTTGGTATCGACCGCGACGCTGGTCTGATCGCTGTTCTTCCCAACAACCGCTATGCAACGATGCTTGACGATCTGGAGCGACAAGGACTGGCGGATTTCAGTCAAGACGTTGTTCTCGATCCTGTGTGGGTTGACACCTTCACAAAGAAGTTGCGAGAGACGTTGCATGCCATCGGCAATCCTCCCAACGCGCTGAGCAATGCGCTTGTGCGTAGAGCGGTGGGCCTAACCACAAGGCGCAGTGGCCGGCAGACTCCTGGAAGTCCTGCAGCAGACCTACTGTGGTCCGGCAACACGCTGGCGAACACGGCTGTTGCCAGAAACCTACCAGGGATCAGGCAGCAACTCGAGCAAAATGGGATATCTCTCAACCAGTCTCAGTGGGCAGCATGGGAGGCATCCCTTAGTCACCGGCTTCAAACCGTGTGGGGTCCTCCTGGAACAGGGAAAAGCCGGACACTCCGTGCGGTGGTGGTCGGCGCGGTTGTTGATGCGGTGCAGCGCAACATCCCTTTGCGTCTTCTGG
This sequence comes from Candidatus Inralta sp., assembly GCA_039794185.1. GTDB lineage: Bacteria > Nitrospirota > Nitrospiria > Nitrospirales > Nitrospiraceae > BQWY01. Next base: position 95,160 of record JBDIVW010000015.1, read on the forward strand.
TCTGTGCTCCCACCTACAACGCTCTCGACAACGTTCTATTGGAATCGGTGGCAGACATCAGTCGGATAGCCCAGCATCCAGATCTGCAATGTGTGCGCATTCGCTCAAGCTACAGGCCTTTCGACCCGAATATTCCGGCTGGGCTCGATCTGGAACTGACCAAATGGAATCCCTCTATTGCGGTGCAGCAGGTAAGGCAGCGGCTGCAGAACAGCACGGGCATCACGGTGGTGGGTGCTACCCCGGAGCAGACGCACAACCTTCTGGTGACTGGAAACGCCGCCGCACGTCAGGAATTCTTCGACTGCATCATTCTCGATGAAGCGTCGCAGGTGGATGTTGCCCATTCGATCCTTCCGTTTGCGTCTCTGGCAGCGGACGGAGTCGTTGTGGTCGCGGGCGATCCAAAACAATTGCCACCGATCCACCAAGCGAAAGCGCCAGTCGGTCTTGAAGCGATGGTCGGCTCGGTCTACAGCTTTTTTGAACAGCTCCACCAAGTTCAGCCCGCCATCCTGGAAGAGAATTATCGCTCGAGTCGCGTGATCGTCGAACTGGCTCACGAAGCGGGCTACGACAGGGCGCTCGCGAGTTATTCGCCCGATATGCGAACTGATATCATTACACCTTTTCCGACGGTTCAAGCTCCCGCTGGATGGCCACAGACACTTTTCTGGACGCCAGAATGGGTATCGCTGCTTGATCCTGACGCTCCAGTCAGTTGCTTTGTCTATCCCGAGGGGCGCAGCAGTCAATGGAATCCTTTTGAGGCTGATTCGGTGGCAGCCCTGGCCTTGCTGCTGTATGGCCGCCTCGGCAACCAGCTCCTAAATGAAAGAGACCCAGCGTCCGGTTCCGTGATAGCCGCTTCGCACAGCCCATACACGATGGATGAGTTCTGGCGTATTGGGATTGGCATCGTCACCCCACATCGGGCTCAACAGGCATTGATCGTCGCGAGGCTCCAGCAGGTGTTCGGGCCATTAGGCGCTTCGAATCAACTTATCCGGGACGCTGTGGACACGGTCGAGCGATTTCAAGGGCAGCAGCGTGATGTGATCATCGCATCCTTTGCCCTGGGTGATCAGGATGCCATTCAGGACGAGGACGAATTCCTGATGAGCCTCAATCGGTTCAATGTGATGACATCCCGCGCCAGAGCAAAGCTGATCACCCTGGTGACGCAAGAGGTGGTGAACCATCTCTCCGGCGAACTGGACATCCTTCGTCAGAGCCGGTTGCTTAAGGTGTATGTCGAATCGTTCTGCAATAATTCTCGGCCAATGACCTTGGGCCATATTTCGGCGAATGTCGTCCTCCAGGTGGATGGGATGTTCAAGTGGAGGCAATGAGAACGGTGCCTTCAAGGCTCCTTGAGTCTGACAATACCCGTAAGCCAGGGCGGGGTCATATTTCCCTGTCATCTGCGGCATCCTGGTCCGGAGTGCAAGAGCCGATGGATTTCCGGAGGTGGCAATGAGTTTCTCAAAAGAAGTCGTTGATGCGGCGCTCGTTGCCTCGGGACGCTGCTGTTGCATCTGCCACAAGTTCTGTGGCGTCAGGATCGAGACGCACCACATTCGGCCCACCTCCAAAGGAGGAGAGGACTGCTTTGAGAACTGTATACCTCTGTGCTTTGATTGCCACGCGGAGGTTGAACACTACAACGATCAGCATCCAAAAGGACGTAAGTTTTCCGAGAGCGAGCTCCGGAAGCATCGTGACACATGGTTCTCGAAAGTCGAAGAGATGAATACGCTCACGCCGCTTCCCAGCGATTCGCCCCAGGTCATTCAGGCGGTTTCAGGAAAGGGCAACATGGTTGCCGGACGGGACTTGAACATCCGCACCGAACGAGTGGTTCGCAAGGCGGTTGTCCAGACCGATCCGGGCGGCAAGCACATTTCAAACACGGTGGCTCGCAAAATCCAGGACCTGGTGAAGGATTATATCGATATCCACACGACGGCGGGCAAAGACACACAGCGAGCCGCGCAACGGATTTGGAGCAGCTTGAAAAACGAATTCAACGTGACCAGCTACAAGGAGATCCCCGCCCAAGATTCCGACCGCGCGATTCAATGGCTTCAGGCTCAGGTCGCGATGACAAGACCCAAAATCCGCAGGAAAGCCCCTGATAAATGGAAGGAGAGTCTATACAAGCCGATCTACGCACGCGCGGGCGAGCTTGGAATTTCCAAAGACGACCTCTATCTGCTGGCGCAAGAGCGATTGGCCCTCAAGAAACCGATCCGATCCCTGAAGGAACTGACGCAGCGCGATCTTCAGCGGCTTCACCATGTTATGATCTATGAAGTCAAGAAGTCCGGGAACAAGCCATGAAATCTGGTGGTTGTCAGGCAGAGGGATGAAATCCAGGTCAACACCGCTTCCGGCCTGCAGGAACGGCGTGCTCTTTGATAACTCGTTGAATGATAAGCGCTTTCGGATTGACATCCGGATGGAGAACGGTTATGAAGAGGGTTGCACACGGGGAGCCAATCTAGCAGGTTCCTGAAAAATGCCCGATCGATGTCACCTTCCTCTTCCGTGCAAGGCGCTCGGACCACCAGAATGAGTGGCCCTCTGTGCCACAGCCTGGCGTGCGGACCACAGGCGGGGCCTCGATCAGCCTGGCCTCGTCACGCCCCCCCCGGCTGGGGCCGCAGCCGACTGAGCCGCAGCAAGTTGTAGGCGGCCCCGACCAGGTAGACACAGAGTTGGGTGCGTGCGATCCCACGGAAGCGCGTCTTGCGCAAGCCGCCGATCGTCTTCATCCAGCCAAAGATCTCTTCCACGCGCTTGCGGCTCCGTTGACTGACGGCATAGGCCCCGATGACGGGTGGTGCGGCCGTCCAAGCCGGGTGTGTGCCGATTCGTGACTTGGGCAATGTGGGGGCAGATGTGTCGGGTGCGCAAGAACCGGATGAAGTCGCGGGTGTGATAGCCTTTATCGAATCGACCGCCAGGGTCCGCGGCCGCACCCGTTTGTGGCTTTGGCGGCGGAGCATGCGCTGCGCGGCCACCCGTTCGGCCGTGCCGGTGGCCGGCTCTATCCGCAGATCCACACATACCCCATGGCAGGCTCCATCAACCCATGCCCCGAAAACGCCAATCGGGCTTCATTACCACGGCCTTTGCATATCAGCCGCGCCTCCGCATCCGTCGTGCTCTGATGGGTGGCGTTCGAGCAGGACTCCCCATAGAAGTCCACGGTGAGATCCCCCGGATCGTCGGGCCCTGGATCGGACCTGTGGCGTCGTCGGTCGTCCTGGCCTTGAAGCTCTTGAGCGACGCCCATGCCTTAATCAGCGTGCCGTCCACGGTAAAGTGCGCGTCCGACAACAAACCTGCGGCCCGGGCCCGGCCGACGACGGCATCAAAGAACTGCTGCGCGACGTGGTGGGCCAGCAGCCGCTCGCGATTCTTGGTGAATATCGTCGGATCAAAGGAGGCCTCCTCCAAGTTCAAATCCAAGAACCATCGGAACAAGATGTTGTAATCCAGCATCTCGCAGAAGAGTTCATCGAAGCGCACCGAATACAACGCGATCAGGACTGGACTTTGAGCAAACGCTTCGGCGGGATCGACGGCCGTCCCAGACGGCCATACATGGCCTCAAAGGTCCCCGACACCTCGGCCAGTGCGGCATCGGCCGACGCCTTCATCGCCCGCAGCGGATGGGCGGCTGACAAGCGGTCTTCGGGCGAGAAATAGCTAAACATCGCGTGCGGGGGAGTATTGAGTCCGCGCATAGGCCCTCCTGGATGGTTGCCGATGCTCTGGTATATCCACGTAGATGCACACTTGCAACGACTTTTTCAGGAACCTGATTAAGATGATACCTCCGTCTTCTGGCCGCGAGCACGTCGACGGCGACTAGCGAGGAACCTTCGTCGCGGACATTGCGACAGGACGGTTTGGGGACCTACTGTGTGTCTGGAAGGAGCGGCAGGGCAGTCAACGCCCGCTTGGAGAATTTTCCGCCCTCAAGTAGGATAGGTTGTCCTTGGTGCCACCCGATCACACTATCATTAGGAATGACCCGCGCGATGTCATTCACTACATCGTACAGAATCGTATCGAATCTGCCGTGGGGATATTCTTTGCTCGTGAACTCCGGCCGATGGATTTCCAGTATGAGCACATCTCCCTCTGTGGCCCAGCCCACGATCCTGGCACGCTGCATCAGCGCAGCAATCCGAGGACGCCGAGCTAGGACCGGCTGATTCGTTCTTGTCTCAAAAACCTCAACGGTCCCAACGCCGGACGGGCGAGTGCCGTGGTAGTAACGGCCGGTCGGAGAAAAATAAATTCCCTGATATGCTGTCTCCAGAACTTTTTGTGTCATAGGGTCGTATCGCAGGATATGACGGCGGCCATCGGATTCATCCCAAATGTACAGGTTATGGTCCACCTGCGACCAAGCCACATAGTGCCCCTTGTCATAAATCTTTTTCGTCGTTCTCAGACGATGGTCGTAGAGCCAGGTACCAGTCGACTGAAGTGTGTATATTTGCTTCACCTCTCCGGTGGTATAGGCTAGAAACCGGCTGTCGGGACTCCAGGCAAACTCTCGGCCTTGAGCGAAGGAAGTAATCTCTTTGCCATCTCCGGTCAGAACGAGAAGTCTAGTCTCGTGAAACCCTGTATCTGGAGAGACCTGTACTGCAATGGCTGCCCCCGAGGGAGCAACTTGGGGGTTGCCCACGTATCGGTCCCCTGCTTCAAAGACCTTGTTCTTCGTCCCCGTCGCTAAATCCTGAACGTAGAGGACGGACTTGTCGGGATGGTTCATATCCTGAAGAATGGTATTGACATAACCAACCCCGCCAAAAACGACACGATCACTTTCCCGAGCATACGAGAACACCATGTCTTCGCTATCAGTGCGGGACCCTGCGACGGTGATACCAGCCGTCATAGCCACCAACATGAACGCGCCAAGCGTTAATTCTCCAATAATGTTGGCGATGAAGCGCCGCATTAGTTCCTTTATCTTAGGGGCAGTTATTGCTATCTGCTCCGTCAGGATCGACCAGTGACACGTGAATATGATTATCATGCCCACTCGCTTGCACGATATATACTAATGGAATGGACCCATCCCTCTTTCATCTAGGCCTTGAGGAGGTCAAGATGTCGTTCGGGGCCGCACATCAACCTGAACAGGAGGGTGTATTGACTTGTCAAGAAGCGGCCCCAGGGTTTCGGTTATGGTTGTGATAAAACCGGCTTGCATATTTGGCTCAGGAGCGGCGATCGGCAGTCGGTTCATAGCAGAGGTCAGGGTGGAAGATGGATTCTGGATGACCGTGACTGACGGGACGGATGACGACGCGGCCGTGAACGTGGCGAGTTTCTCCGCGGGGGTGAGGCCATGGAGGGCCATGGAGAAGCGCTCGTGATTGTAGTGCCGCTCCCAGGCCAGCAGAGCGTCGGCCGCAGGAGCGAACTCGGCAAACGTCGAGCGGCTCCAAAATTCTTCTTCGTCGACACGATGACTGCGTTCGACCTTGCCGTTCTGTTCAGGACATCGCGGCTTAATGTAACGCAGCTGTATCCCCGCCTGTTGGACGGTGAGCGCAAAGGCGAGCGAGAATTCGGTGCCGTTGTCGACCTGGAGTTTCCGGACAGGAAACGGGAGTGCGGTCTGGAGGGTGGCGAAGAACGTATGGCTGGTCCACTGATTCTTCTGGGGGTAGAGGCGGAGGACCCGGTAGCGGGTGCAGTCATCGATGGCGGTGTATTGGAAGTACTTAGTGCCAGCCACGCGGACTTCTTTGACATCGACCTGCACGCAGTCTCCAGGTCGCTCGCGGCTGAAGAGTGTCAGTTGCCGTGGACGCCGCTGGGGCTTGCGGCGGAGTGGTGGGTAGCCGCGCCGGTGGCAGATGCGGCGAATCGTGGCGGCGGCGACCCGGATCCGATGCACGCGTTCCAGCCAGATTCGGGTACGGACTGCCCCATACTCGAGGTCGCGGCGGGCGTGCTCAATCAACGCGACGGTTGAATCCGCGATGCGGCGTGCCCGGATCGGGGGATAGCGTGGCACCAGGCCCGCGATGCCGGCGGCCTGCCAGCGGCGCCGCCAAGCGCGGACCGTCTTCCGATCCAGGCCAAACCGCCGGGCGGCTCCTTTGATGCCATGTTCGGTGGCATAGTTCACGATGGCGAGACGGCTCTTGACGGTGTGGTGATAGCGTTTCGCGATCTTCAGCGTGGTCAGTTTCTTGGTCGTCATTGTCGGCATGCGGTCCCTCCTTCAAGTAGCCTGCAACTCTAGCGCAGTGGAGGGGCCCATTCTCAACAAGATATTTCAGGAGCCGGCAGTTCCAGGCGTTCGGCCACGATGTCCGTCTCATGAGTCCCCAATTTGTGAAGCCCTATGTGAAGTCCAACAAGAATGACTGGAACGATGCTGAGGCGATTTGTGAAGCCGTCTCCCGGCCGACGATGCGGTTTGTGGCCCCGAAGACGGTTGCGCAACAGGATCTGCAGGGCCTGCATCGCATCCGTCAGCGGCTCGTTCAGGCCCGCACGGCGCTGGTGAACCAAATCCGTGGCCTCCTGACTGAATACGGCATCACGATCCCACAGCACATCGGGCAGCGGCGCCGCCGGTTGCCGGCGATTCTTGAGGATCCCACGAATGAATTAAC